>JABDDS010000032.1 GCA_013287465.1 Chlamydiota bacterium
CGTGTTTCTATAAAAGATTGCGTGTTTCTATAGCTGTATTGTATAATTTCGACCATGAGTATTGATCTGAATTTTGAGAAAAAATGTCATACACGCGTGTAGAAGGATTAATCATACGGGAAATCCCGTTTCAGGATTATGATCGAATCCTCTCTCTCTTTACCCCCACCGAAGGATTGATTAAGCTTTTCGTCAAAGGATCGGGACGAGTAAAAGAAGGAAATAGCCACCGCACGGCTCCCCTGAACATTGTAGAAGTCGTTTATACCCAGGGACGCACAGAACTCTATCCCTGTCGAGAGATAACCGTTATCAATAATCAATTGCAATTGAGAAAAAACCTCTCCGTGTTGGAATCAGCCTGCGACATGCTTCAAACAATATTATCGACACAACTTCCTGGAAAGTCAGCCCCAGAACTCTATCAATTACTTCTTATTTATCTAAGAAAGCTCCCAGAGGTAGGAAATCCGAATATTCTAAGCACCAGTTTTCGTCTTAAAACCTTGCGTTATGAAGGACTTCTTGATTACAATGCATTTAAAGATCTGAAAACAGAAGAGAAGCAACTCATCGAAGTCCTTAGCCTATGTCGCGACCTTAAGTTATTAGCTCTCATTGATATAGAAGAATCTTTAACCTTTAAAATAAAAGATTTTTTTCTTCAATCATTATAAGGAATTGTCATGCATAAATATGTTAGCTTATTCGTTATTGCTCTTACGTTACCGATAAAAGCCTTTAGTGGAGAAAATGCCCCTCCCCTGCCAGCCGCTTCACTACCATTAACACCACCCCCGCCGCCGAAAGAAGAAATTGCAGTGACCACTCATTCTGTAATAGTTAATGGCATTTCGATCCCCTATACAACTACTGTCGGCACTCAAACGCACACAGACGAACACGGAGTAGCAAAGGGGACCATTTTTTATATTGCCTACACAAAAAATGGTGTCACCGATCCAGAGGAACGCCCCATTACCTTTTGTTTTAATGGAGGACCCGGATCTTCTTCTGTTTGGCTGCATTTAGGAGTCTTTGGTCCAAAACGCGTCAGTATGAATAAGTTAGGAACAGAACCCACATATCCCTTTCAACTAATCGACAACTATTATTCGATTTTGGATACAACTGATTTGGTGTTTATTGACCCCATCTCTACCGGCTATAGTCGCGCTGTCGATGGAGAAAGCGACAAACAGTTCCACGGGGTAAAGCCCGATATCAATTCAGTCTCTGAGTTTATCAGACTTTATGTAACCCGCAATCAGAAGTGGAATTCCCCAAAATTTATTGCAGGGGAAAGTTACGGCACCACTAGAGCCGTTGGAGTAGCCCTTGAGCTTCATGATCATTACTATCTTTATCTCGACGGCATTATACTCGTTTCCTCCATTCTCGATTTTCAGACCATTTCATTTAATTCAGGCAATGATCTTGCTTATATTGTGAATTTACCCTCTTATACAGCCACTGCTCTCTATCATAAAAAGCTATCAAAAGAGCTTCAAGCCGACCCTAAAGCAACACTTAAGCTGGCAGAAGAATTTACATATGGGGAGTACGCCAAGGCATTGCTTTACGGAGATATTTTGAATGTAAAGCACCAACGAGATATTGAAGAGAAGTTATCTCGTTTTACAGGTATTTCCAAAGACTATATAAAGAAAGCTAATTTACGCGTTAATTCCCAACAGTTTGCTAAGGCGTTATTGAGTGATGAAATGCTTACTTTAGGACGCTTTGACAGCCGCTATGCAGGAGTGGATTTATATCCCTGTCGCGACACCCCCAGCTTTGATCCAAGCCTTGAAGCTATTTTAGGCGTCTTTACTTCCACATTCAATGATTATGTCGTAAAGGATTTGAACTGGAAAAAAGATGAGGAATATAAGATACTTACAGATGTAGGTCCTTGGGACTATACAGTAGCCACTAATCAGTATCTCAACATGAGTGATAAGCTTCGGGATGTGATGAGCAAGAATCCCCGTTTAGGAGTTTTTGTCGCCAGTGGAATAGATGATTTAGCCACGCCCTATTTTGCCACTCATTATACCTTTACGCATTTAAATTTGGCTCCTTCGTTAAGGGATCATGTTGTGTTGAAGGATTATGAAGGCGGGCATATGATGTATTTGTATCAACCCTCTTTGGAGTCATTGACAAGCGATATTAGGACTTTTATAAATCATCAAATAAATCAGTAAATATTGATTTTGTGCAATGAGACATTCAAAATCCTTGCTTCTAGAAATCGATCCTTGCTAGAATGGTGGTTCTTCCGGGGCAATAGCTCAGTCGGTTAGAGCAGCGGACTCATAACCCGCTGGTCGCTGGTTCAAGTCCAGCTTGCCCCACTTTTTTAAGTAACTCTGAAACAACAACTTGTAATCAGAGGTACTTATGCAGATCCCCAAAAAATCACCCATTTTCCGCATTTTTTCCGCAAATGACTGGAATCAATCAGAATCAAAAGCCTTTCAGTTTCATCCATTTCTATTTCATATAAAACCGTCAACTTTTTCCTCAAATGCGGAAAAATTGCGGAAATTCCCCTATCCGCGCGTCAACATAATGATCCTGGAGCCATCAAAAACTGTCTGGAGCAACGGATTCACAATCCTATTCCCTTTTATTCGAGAATATTTTACTCTGTCCACTTCAGCTCTGGTGGTATCATGAAAAAATCCGATAGTCTCAGATGTATCAAAGAATATGAAAAGAAAGATGGGACAAAAACCTACTACGCAGAAGTTCGTCGCAAGAATGCAAAGCCTATAAGAAAACGCTGTAACACACTCACTGAAGCAAAAAACTGGGTAAGAAGAACAGAAAGCGACCTTCTTGATGGGAAGCACGTTCCAGACAACAAAGCGCGCCGATATACGTTATCAGATTTAATAGATCAATACATCAGCACTCACTTGAGCAGACATCCAAGACGCCTTAAAGATCAAACACCCCATCTCGAATGGTGGAGAGCTAATTATGGCACGAAATCTTTAATGGAAATTACTCCTTTTCTGCTTTCCCAAGCAAGACAGCAACTCTTGAATGGCATTACATCGCGCAAAACCCCTCGCACTAACTCAACCGTTAACAGGTACTACTCGAGCCTCAGCAGGGCATTCACAATGGCATACCAAGAGCTCCAGTGGATCAATGACAACCCCTTCAAGCGAGTGTCAAAGCTAAAAGAAAATGTCGGTCGGAATCGATTTTTAAGTAAGGAAGAACTCAAAACCCTATTAGACAATGCTAAAATCAGTCGGAATCCTCACCTATATGGAATGATCCTTATTGGTGCTTCGATGGGGTTTCGTTTTGGAGAATCAATCAATCTTCAATGGAAACACGTTGATTTCGAAAATGGTTTTATCACTTTAGAAAGCACTAAAAACGGGGATAGACGCGTCGTTCCTATGCCCGAACAGGTTATCAGCTATCTGAAGAATTTAGAAGCGCCGAAGCTTCCGGAAGACTTTGTTTTTCCTTCGAAAGATCCTAAAAAACGATACCCACCATCAATGATTAGAAAATCTTTTCATAAAGTGTTAACTGTCAGTGGAATAAGTGATTTTAAATATCATGATTTAAGACACACATGCGCCTCACACATAGCTATGAATGGGGGAACACAAGGAGAATTAATGGAAATACTAGGTCACCGCTCCCCTGCTATGACAAAAAGATACGCTCACTTCAGCAAAGAGCACATTTCTCGTATTTTACAAAAAACAAATAATAACCTTATCGGCAACCCAGGAGATCCCCCATGATTTTTTTTCTTCCAGAGTCCACAATCCTTTTTCGCCAAGCTTTCGACGAAGCGTGTAAAAGTATCCTCGACAGTGAAATTGATGCCACTTTTTGTGCACTGCTTGCTCAATTTATCTACTGCGCAAATCAAAATAATTTATTAAGTAACACGAAAATAGAATTTGAAAATCTATCCATAGCTCGAAAACAGGAATACAACGCCGCGTGTCTGGAAGCCCTAGAGGAATATTGGAATGCCTTATGGGCTTATCATAAAAATAACCCACAAAGCAGAAAAGAACTTCTCAAGATCAAAGAGATGATGATTAAACCTACAGAAATTTCACCCACTCCGTTATACTTTAGAATACTTTTTGATCTAAATGAAGTTCAGTCTAAATTTCCTTTTTATAGTTCCATATTTCATGCTGCCATTTTCCTTAAGCAACCCCAATCGAACCTAACTCATTTTTCCTGCAATGAAGAACCAGTTTCCACAAAGGTTTTTAAACATCAATTGAGCAAAAGAGAGACTCGATGGAAATTTTTAAATAAAATATTTAAAAACAAAAACTCGACATCTTTGAGAACGATCAAACATAAGTTTAAGTATATTACATTAGTCCCTTGCGCTTCTAAATTCAAAGCAATCAAAGAAAAATTTTCCATCCCAGGAAATAGTAAAAACGAAAAAAGACAAAGCATGAGGACTAAAGCACAGGTGGATGCTGCTTTCTGTTGGGAAAGACTCATGTTCTTTTATCAATGTTACACATTTAACAACAATATATCTGCGTTTAAACATCCACAAAAGAAAACTCCCCGAACAACATTAGAGTACTGGAATTCCGCTGTAGCACGGTCTGATCAAGGTGTTCTTTTGTGGGCAAAGACGATTCTTACTGAAAAACTCTCTTCTGATACCCCTCAGCATGGAGAGATCTTTCTAATGCCGGAACATCAGATCCATAGAAGTGATCTTCAAGATTACCTTAAAGCCATGCAACGCCATATTCACACACAACTTTTCAAAATTGAAAACTCAGTGCCAAAGACAGAAGACAACCCTTTATTAACCCTTCCGGGAACCCAAAAAGAAAATTTTCTAGTAGATTTGACGTCTAAATATTGGGAAAATCATCCGAATGCCAATCACGATAAAGTGTTCCAAAACTATCGCTTAAAATGCCCTTCCGCACATATTCTTTCAAGAAGCACTTGGAACAGAATTGTTAGGCTACGCAACCTTGACCCCCGTCCACTGAGCGCAAAAACACGCGGCAAGGGAAAAAAGACCTTGCAAAATTGACCTCTCATTCGATGCTGCCCCTTTTTTCTTTAGACCACTTTCACACCAGTGTCAACCATAACTCCTATTGAAAAAAGCCCTCTCATTTTTTTATTCAAAGAATAGAACTACATATTTTTGATTCAATGAGAAGTGAATAGAAACACTATCACTTAAGGAGACTCCATATGGATCAAATACCAGATGTGCCCCTCACGTTTAAAGGTTTTCACAAGAACTTTGAATACCCGAGCTTTGGTGCCTTGCGCAAAATGGCATACCTAAGCGAAACCAATGGCCTAAAAGAAGCTTTCTTGAAGGTGGGGCGCCGGAGGCTCGTGCTGCCGGAAACTTTATTTCGTCTTCTCAAGCAAAAGGGCAGCAAATAACCAAAAATGTGACACATCCCAAGGCAGAACACCCATCGCGTCTTATTCAGTGAATGGCCGCGTACGGTGCGTTGCACAGGATGTCCTCTCATGTACAAAAAATAAGCCGTTGGAGGGGCAAACTCCGTGGCTCAAATAAGGAAAAAGACTAATATGCGACATTATACAACAGATTCTCAACATAAGCTAGAAAATATGGAAACCGCAAAATTTCTCGTTCTTTTAGACGAGGATAACGATCAGTATACCTTTGAAACAATCGAAGAACCCAAGCCTGCAGATAGGCCACCGGAGATACGCCGGTACAATGGTTCATTTGACGAACACAAAGAAACCCTTGCTCATGCCAACCAGAGTGGATGTGGGGTTTTTGTAACAATCAATGCAACTGATGGTAAAGGAAGAAAAAAGGAGAACATAGTCCGAGTCCGCGCCCTTTTTGTAGACTTAGATGGAAGCCCATTGAATCCTATACTGCAGGCGCCTCTAGAGCCGCATATTATCATTGAGTCGAGTCCTGGAAGATATCACGCTTATTGGCTAATTGAGGATATCCCCTTGGAACACTTCGAGTCTGCTCAAAAATTCTTAGCCAAAAAATTTGATGGCGATCCTAGTGTTTGTGACCTGCCGCGTTTAATGCGACTGCCTGGCTTCCTCCATCGCAAAGGTGAACCCTTTCGAAGTCGAATTGTGCAGACTTCGGCAACGTTGTCCTATTGTTTCAAAATCTTTAAAGAAAAATTTAAATGGGATCCTAAAGAGCAGGCAACGGCATCATGCAATGCTGATTCAGAGATTTTGACTATACTCAACAAACGTGGGCTTCTTAGGGCTGAGGAGGAATCGGGAACAGGACGATGGCGGATTCGTTGCCCATGGGCACATGAACACACAAACGGCGATGATGCCTATTACTTTTCTAAGCCATGCCCAGAATATCCTCGCGGTGGCTTTAAGTGCTTTCATGCGCATTGCAAGCATCGAGATCTTCGAGCATTGCGTGCTTTCCTTGGACTAGCCCCGGTTGAAGGTTTGGAACCACTCCCTCTTTTTAGGGAAGTTCCGCCCTCAAAAACATACCCAATAGAAGCTTTAGGTCCGGTACTCGCTCAGGCGGCTCAGGAATTGTACGATACGATCAAGGCACCAATAGCTATTATTGCCCAAAGCTTATTAGGAGCTGCTTCGTTGGTCACACAGCCACACGCTAATGTCGAAACAGAAGATGGAAGGCAGGTAGCTCTATCCCTATTTCTCATTACTGTAGCGGAATCTGGAGAGCGAAAAAGTGCTATAGATGATGTCGTGCTATCGGCTGTTCTTGAATGGCAATCTTCCCTTTGGAATTGCTACCGGAATGATTTACAAAAATATCGAGAAAATTTATTCGCATGGAATGAATCAAAAAAGAATAAAAACAGAAGTGAGAATATTGAATATCAGCCGGAGCCAGAACCGCCGATTAAACCCATCATTATTGTTGAAGAGCCTACCTATGAGGGATTGGTTAAGTATCTCGATCGTGGGCAACCAAGCGTAGGACTGTTTAGCGACGAAGGGGGACGTTTCTTCGGGGGTAGTGGCATGAACCGGGATAACCTGCTAAAAACCCTTGCTGGACTTTCTTCTCTTTGGGATGCTAAACCGAATAAACCCATTACCAGGATGCGCAGCAGCGACGAATCGCTCGCCCTTTATGGAAGACGCTGTGCTCTCCACATGATGATTCAAGAATCAGTATACTCAATGTTAAATGAAGTATCGCTTTGCGAAACGCAAGGTTTTCTCCCCCGGTGTTTAGTTTCGTTTCCCGAATCAGCAGCAGGTAGCCGTCTCTATGCAAATCAAAACCCCCGAATGCTACCGGGAGTCCTTCGCTTTAAAGACCATTGCAATAGATTGCTTGATTCTAAGTATCCAATCGCCCTCCCTCCTGCACCTTCTAACCAACTGGAACCCCATACAATTCGGTTATCGCTGGAAGCACATCAATGTTGGATTTCCTTTCATGATAGATTGGAAAAGCAACTGGGTAAGGGAGGAGAATATCACAGTGTTCGCCGTTTTGGCAGCAAGGCAGCCGAACATGTTTTAAGAGTTGCTGGTGTTCTGGCGTTATTTGAAGACCCTTCATTAATAAATCCCCCCACAGCAAGCTGCGAGGAATTAAACCCGAAGAGATTAAAAATAGGGGTTGACTATGTAGAAAGGGCAATCACAATTATAGATTACTACCTTCATGAACGCATTCGTTTGGATAACTATTGTTACATCGAACCTAACCTGCTCGCTGCTCAAAAGGTCTTGGAATGGATGAAAAATAAAGGTAGTGATGCAGTCACTTTACGCGATCTCTATCAATATGGCCCCTCGACTGTTCGTTCCAAAAATAAAGCAGTTACTGTCATGCGCATCTTAGAAGACCATGGAAGAGCCTATCCAATTCCGGCGAATGAAATAATTGAAGGAGCCAAAGGGAAAGCATGGCGCATTATCCAAATAAATCTGTGAATAGGAATCTGCTAATCCTGCTAATCTGCTACATTTAGCAGATTAGCAAGATTAGCAGCTGTTTGAACCATAAAAGTAGGGAGGAAAATCCATGAAGACGAATTTATCACAAAAGATGCCTATCGAGAAACGGCAACTCACCCAGGAAGAAAAATTAACAATAGAAAATATGAAACAACGGCCTCGGCAAATTCCTAGCCAGATTTTCCGTGTATGTGATGAAGAAAATCAAGAATCTGCGGCACTTGACCTCGCAATTGATCCTGATCTTTCGCATAAAGACGGCTTAAACTTGCTTGAGTCCCATCTCCTGGCTTCGACTGGAGCCATCAATACCTCTGTGAGTCTTCAACTTATGGCAAGTTTTAGCAAGACATTAACGCAGGGAAAGGTTAAGGGGAAGAAGTTAGCAAATTGGTTGAATTCGCTTGCACAAACCATGCAAGCCCTCGCTCCCCAGGATGAGTATGAAGGCCAGCTCATAGGACAATTGGTCGTTCTCCATGAACATGCAATGGATTGGCTCGGACGCGCCACACGCACCGAACGGGTAGATTTTGCCAATGTTTATCTGAATGGGGCATCTAAGCTCCTTACTCGTCATCACGAGACACTCGACGCCCTACTCAAATATCGCAGAAGAGGAGAACAGCGAGTCCATGTCGAACAT
This sequence comes from Chlamydiota bacterium, assembly GCA_013287465.1. Lineage (GTDB taxonomy): Bacteria > Chlamydiota > Chlamydiia > Chlamydiales > Parachlamydiaceae > JABDDS01. The sequence goes on from JABDDS010000032.1 coordinate 8,624, forward strand.
GTTCATGTTCACAATGGTGGGCAAGCTGTAGTTGGTAATATTATGACTGGGGGAGGAGTAAAGCAAAAAACTGAGGAGGGTCCCCATGCAAAGGTGTAAAGCTAAGTCAAAACGTAGTCGTGAGCAGTGTAAAAATTATGCAATTAAGCCATATGGCGTATGTCGCATGCATGGTGCCGGTGGCGGACCAAAAACTAAAAAGGGACTTCAAATCTGCAAAAGAGCATCACTCCAACATGGACACTACAGCCAACAATCTAAGAAAGCAATGCGATTTATGCGTAATTTGACAAGAAAAGAGAACCAATTTAAAGAAGCACCTGAGCTATTCTTTTAAAAGGCTTCCTAGTTCAACCTGTAGAGCATTTGATAATTTTACCAGAATTAATAGCGAGGGATTTCGCGTAGCTCTTTCAATACCCCCGATATAATTGACATGCAAATCACTGGCTTCCGCCAATTCTTCTTGGGTTAATCCAAGTTCATATCGACGTGTTCGTACTGTTTTAGCAAATTTCATTAAGATTGGATTTTTTTTTCTGTTCTGTTGTTTAGCCACTTCTACCTCGATATAGAATAGGCTAACTGTATTGAAATCTAGAAAACAGACACGATTGTGTTGAAAATAAACACGATTGTGTGCACAATAGTTCCCAAATATTCGTAATGTTCCAAAATTAACAAAACAAATTCGAATATATTAATAAAAAAAACAAATCGAGGTTCAATGAATAAAAATTTTAATATAAATCTATGGTTGTCTATGAGTTCATTTACTACTCAAGAAATCGCATTTTTACTTCTAAACGAAAACCCTTCTCAGGTTGATATCGTAAGTCATGAATGTTGGAATCCAGAGGTGCATGCGGTAGTCAAAATAATTACAAGAGCAATCGAAGACGGCGATTTGAATGCTACTCATTTTAACTGTGAACCAAGAATCAAAAAAGCAGATTTATCGTTATGGATTAAACACAAAGAGCATTGCTTCCCCGAAGGCAAACAGTTTTTAAATGGATTAACCTGCAATCTTCTTGATGAATCACCTCCATTTTAATTAGGTATGGGTGTGTACCTCAAAACACTCGTAAATTTAATTGCCCCAGCAGCACACGGCGGGGCGCTATTAGCCAAAGCAAAGAAACTCAGAGCAAACAGCTTTAGGCTTTTTATATCATAAACATAAGTGAGGAAAGGGAAATGTCAGATTACAACGCAATACAACAAAAACTTATAGATTATTTAGAAGGAACGCATGACTTCCTGTTGGAACAAGCACCAGAAGTGATTCAGCAAGCACTAAGATATGAGATGATATCATCAATCACCTCTTGCATCTTTTTGGTTGCTTCCCTAGCGGTCGTCACAACAGTTATGTACTATAATTGGAAAAATCCTGTGTTGGATGATTACAAGTCTAGAACATCTTCGAATGTTTTAGGCATATTTCTTCCAGTTATGATTTCAATAGGATTATTGACTCCAACAATCTTAACTGTAAATAAGCTAATCATGCTCTATGTGGCGCCAAAATATTTTTTAATACAATTACTTGTAGAGCATAAATAAAAATGAATATAGGACAACAAATGGACAGTTCATAAGGGAAGTGATGAATATGAAATTTTTAAAAGATCATGCGGATGCAGTGGCTATAATTTCCGTGAATATAGTTGTACTTGTCATATTAATATCAATGTGCCTGGAAAACAGTGCCAGAACCGATCAGCTATATACCAGGTGGTGTGAAAATCAATCAGAACTTAAGAAATTACACATAGAATTTATAAAGGTAGAAAAATGAGGAGAAACTGATGGAAACTCAGGTGTTGGCAATAGTAGTAAGCAATATTGCATTGATAGCAGTGATTCTTGGAAGCGTGGTATCGATATGGATTCATCAAAGCAATAAATTTGATAAAATCCACGATGAAATAATGAAATTAAACGTAGATATAGCAAAACAAGGAGGAAAATGATGAATTTTTTTATAGCATTAATTTTATTTTTTGGATTTGCTTTTTACCTTAGTCGAATCTGATTTTTCTTCTGAGGATGATTTTTACTAAGTCCTCCAAAAGAGACCTGAAGGTAGCACTGACCAAAACAATTAAACATAGATTTTACATCTAAAGAGAGAAAAAAATAATGGAAAAAATTATATGCGCACTATGTGTATGGTTGATGTTTTATTTGAGAGAAGATTGATTTTCAATTTCGTTTATCAGAATTCCAAACGATTTCTCCAGCTATCGATTACATCACATAGACTACACTTTCAACAAATGTCAGAATGTTATGTCCGACCACATTCTCTGCTAGAAATACTTTGAGGAGAATATGTTTAGATTCGTTTATACGGCTGATATTAACCTCTTAAAAGTTTGGCATTACGTAACCCCGAAATCGCAAGGGACGGGCAGGTTCTCTATTTTACGCGTCATCGACACTTGTGTGAGATCGCAAAAAGTGTTTGTGGTGATGCGGTGAAAATACATGAAATTCAAAAACCCCTTTAAAATACCCCACCTCGTATGGAATTTTAACATTTATGAAAAAAGGCCAAGTTGTTATTGATCTCACAGACAAAGTTATTGATTTCCTCAAAGTAGTTCGATGGTATGGTGCTGGCCACAAAGGAAACACTGAGTGGTTCTGTGAATGTACTTGTGGAATAACATGTATTAAATCATATTCTCACCTATCCTCGAAGACAAAAACAAAAAAAACTTGTGGGACTTGCATTAACAATGTTCCAGTTATTGGCAGAATTTTTGGGACATTCAAAATAGAATCCCTAGCTCCTAATAAGCGAATGAACATGTCTTCACTGTCTTTTGTTGGACGCTGCATTGAATGTGGATACAAGAAGAACATTAGCAAGCAGACACTAAAGTCACCTTCTCGCAAGAGAAATATCGGTTGTTATTCTTGTTTAATGCTATCTCGACGAGGGGGTGGTTTAAAAATTGGAGACACAAGAGAATATCTACGCATAACAGGACATATAGGTCCAAAAGGGGAAGGGGATAAGAAACAATATTATTGGAACGTTGAGTGTCTATTCGATGGTCCTAGGTGCCAAAAAAAAATGATTTATTCTACACGTACTTTTAAAGCTAATACCAGTTGCGGATGTAAACACCTCCAAGAACTAATTAAGGTTGGTGGCATCGCTGCTAAGAATCATCCTCATCATAAGATTTATACATTATATAAACATATTAATGACCGTTGCCACAAGCCCAACTGCGATGCCTACGAAGCATATGGTGGCAGAGGGATATATGTTTCTAACGAATGGCGACGTGAAAAAGGACACAGAGGGCAAGAAATTTTGTTACATTTTGTCGAGTGGTGCTTAAACAATGGATGGAAAGAAGGTCTTCAATTAGACCGCATAGATAACGATGGCCCCTATGCTCCATGGAACTGCCAGTTCATCCCTCTCATAGAAAATCTTTTTTATTCTTCGATTGATAATGCCAGTGAGTCTACCCTAACAACCTATATCCAATATTATCACGTATGGAGTGCTGCTTTATGTCTTGTAGAAAATAATGATCTCTTTACTGCAGAGGAATTTAAAGCCATGATAAACAGGTGGAAGATCCGGATTCAGCGGCGTGCAGAAATTCTAAAAATTCCTTTCCAAGAGAGTTCTTTACAAAAATTTCCAAAACAAACCCATTTTTAAAAGACTCCTTGCAGCTTTTTTAGCATGAAGAGATTTTGATAAATCGATTTTTGTAGCGAACGCTCACACTTACAGCATTGTCCGTTTCCCGCGCCTCTTAATTTTTCCGCATTTTTTCCGCAAATGACTGGAATCAATCAGAGCTTTTCGGAAATTTTCGGAACAAAGGCCTAATTTTCTTGAGAGGAAAACGTGATTCTGGTTAACTCTACTGTATTCAGAGTTACACGGGTAAACGGACTCATAACCCGCTGGTCGCTGGTTCAAGTCCAGCTTGCCCCACTTTTTTAATTGTTGTAGGATATGCCAAGAGACGATTCTTCCGAATCAGATCAGTCCAATCAGGCAACTCCACTGCCGTGGACCAACGGTGGACCAAAAGAGCACAACAACCAGCAGCAAGCCACACCATCTCAAGCAGTCGCTGACATAAACTTTATTTATAAAGGAAAAGTCATCGATATGAAAAGAATGGAAAAAATTAAAGCCAGTCTCCCTGACGGAGTGGACTTGCGAATCGCAAAAAATGGAGAGCTTTCTTTCCGTGCTCGGTTTAGAATGCAAGGATATCCTGAACGGTCCAAAACATTTTCAGATAAAGATTTAGCTGAGAGCTGGCTAAACGAGCATAAACGAGCCGCTACTATTGGTCTACATCTTCCAGCATACAAACCAGAATTAAAAACTCTTAAGGATGCTATTGAAAAATATTTAAAGCAGATCCTTCCTCTCAAACCTAAAAATGCTAGAAATACTAAACGACATCTCCTTTTTTGGATCAAAGAGCTAGGCGATTATGCATTGACAGCGATTACCCCAGAACTTATTGGAAACATTAGAGATCGCATGCTTCAAGAAGAAATTAGTCCTGGCAAATTACGAGCAGGAACAACAGTTACCCGGTACTTAGGGGCTATTTCTCATCTTTTCAGTGTTGCCAAAAATGAATGGGGATGGATTAACGAAAATCCAGTTTCTAAAGTACGTAAACCATCTCCATCTCCTGGAAGAACACGATTTTTATCCCAAAATGAAATCAACACATTACTACAATCTTGCAAAGAAAGTCCCTGTGTTCATCTTTATCCGATTGTAGTTCTCGGACTGTCGACAGGAATGAGGAGTGGAGAAATTCACTCCTTAACATGGAAACAAATAGACTTTCAGCACAATCAAATCATATTACCGCTCACAAAGAACAACGAACCTCGGGCGGTTCCCTTAGTTGGATATGCCTATGATACGTTATTCCAACTGTACGACAGTCAACCAGGAGAAGCTCTTCTATTCCCATCTCCGACCATTCCTAAAAAACCCCTAGATACACGCAAGGCATGGAAAAATGCATTAAAACGAGCTAATTTAAATGGAAATGATATTGTCCTGCATACCTTAAGGCACACAACTGCTTCACATCTTGCCCTTAAAGGCAAAAGCCTGCATGATATAGCTAGTTTGTTAGGACATAAAGACCTAAAGGTTACCCGTCGTTATGCTAAATTAACAAATCCATATAAATCTCAAATGGTTAATGAATTAAATAGAGAATTTTTTCATGAACAATGAATCACGACATGATGAAATCGAATACAGAAAATGGTTGGATTATGGATCTTGGATCGCCTCCGAAGCACTCTGTGTATTCATCGATAGATCTCCCAAGCATGCCAAACCTCTTTATGAATTTCGTGCATCTACTCAATTAGAATACGAAATTAGAAATTTAATTAACATAGCTCTAAGAGAGGAATCAATTGAAGGATTGAAATTCGAAGGCAAGGGGTTTTTATGCTATGCATATGCTCCCTGCATAAATTGGCTACAATGGGCAATGAGTAAAGAAACAATTGTCCATACACTACCCCCACTATTATTGGAAGCAGCCGGTCTTATAGAGATAGAAGCATTAACACCCATCGATCTATCACCAAAAGATCTTAACCGTCATATTATCATCCAAACAGTACGTGTATTATTGGAAGTATGTCCATACATTCGACTCTGTGATATTATTGATATCATAAAGCGAACAAATCCTCATCTTAAGTTACCTAGCGAAAAAACAATTAGAAATTACATTAGTGAGGCCAAAGTGGTGCTATCTGACACCCGTCGAACTGATGAACAGGTAGCTTTCATAGAAAAAATACTTAACCCGAAAAGCCAAACATCTTCCATCTAAAGTCCCGTTTTTATCAAATAATACCCCCTACACACTATCTAAAAAGCTGAAAAAAATTAAAAAGCTGGAAATTTCAGTAATTCCCACCTTTCCAGCTTAGTTAAAAAATTCCCTTTTATTGTCTAATAATGCTCATAACGTCAAAACAAGGAGCGTTTATGTCCGACAGTACACCTAAAACTAGATTAATTCCACTCACAAAATGGAACGATTCCCATTTATGGCCGCCTATAGGAGGCCTAAGACACCTCGTCGCTCAGGCAAAAAAGAAAAATTTTGAAAAAGTATTTATCAAAGTATCTGGAAGAATTTTGATAGATGAACTTGCCTTCTTCGAATGGGCACATAACTACAACAACACCCAGTGAGAGTGAGGTAATATTTTGAATATAAAAAGAAATTCAATCAGTGGATCAAAGCAAAACAGGCCAAAGGGGTAAATTAATGAACACACGACATCATAGACTAGATGCAGCATCAATCAAATCGATAATTGCTCCTTGCGATTTTTATTTGCGAGAACAAGCTCTTGATGGATTTAAGGCTAAATCCAAAGGTTGGGTGGAGGGTGGCCTCTGCCCTTTTCATAATGATACTAATGCAGGATCATTTCGAATAAATTTAGAAAATGGCGCCTACACCTGCTTTTCTTGTGGAGCCAAGGGTGGAGACATCATTAGTTTCATTATGGCAAAGTATGAAATATCTTTTGTTGATGCTCTAAAACAACTTACAAATGAATGGGGGGTACGCTAATGCCTCACATGGACGATTTATTGAACATCCAAAATCATCAACCCGGATATAGACAACATTGGGTTTATACAGACAACGGTTTGCCTGTTATGATTGTTGCTAGATATGACCAAGGGCAAGATAAAACCTATCGACAATTCTGTTTACAGGGCGGTGAGTGGGTAAAGGGGATGCCCCCATCCCCCTACCCACTTTTTGGACTCCAAACGTTGAATAATTACTCTCCTCAAAATGCCTTATTTATCACGGAGGGTGAAAAATGTGCGAGTGTCCTCCATCAATTAAGTTGGCCCGCAATCTCTACGGCGTTGGGCGCCCAGAATCCTGCCGGTTCAGATTGGAATCCTTGTCGATATTATAATTGTTTCATTATTTTGCGCGATAATGATAAAGCAGGAATTTTATTTGCGCAAAAAGTGTCCGCGGAAATTAGACGCGTACAACCCAAAAGCGAACTATTCGTGGTGAATTTAACTCCGGAAATCAAAGGGGGCGATCTTGTAGACTGGTTGCAGAATACTACGCTCAGGGGGCAAGGTTGGAGTGGATTCGATTATTTACCCTCAGAATTAGTCGAAACAGTAAAAGTTGCTCTAAACAAAGAAATAGAAACCTTGATAATCCGGTGCGAGGATTGTCCGCAGGTTTCGTTTAAACCAATCGAAGCGCTATTTGTGGGAGAACCAAGATCCTTTCAGGTTGAATTGACCCCCGTGCCATCGTTTCCACTTGAAATTTTTCCTAAAATGATCAGTCATTTCATTGTGTCTACTTCAGCGCAGTATTCGCAAGTTCCCGATTATGCAGCCACAGCCTTTATTGTTGCTACTAGTGGATTAATTGGTCGCTCCGTCCATCTACAAATGCGTCGATCAGATTCATGGAAAGAAACTACAAATTGTTGGGGTATTCTTGTTGGTGCACCTTCCGCAAAGAAAAGCCCTATATTACGCAGAATCTTTAATCTATTTAAATCGCTGGATAAAAAGGCAGATGAGGAATTTATCGCTTCCAGCAAGGCGTACAGAGCCAGAAAAAAAACTGCCGAGATTGCTAAAGAAGATTTTGATGAATTACCCCCCATACGCCAGCGATATATAACCGATGACGTCACCATCCCTAAATTACGAGAGTTGATGGCAGGCAATCCAAGAGGGATCATCTTGCGGAATGATGAACTAAAAGGTCAGCTTGAGCGACTGGATAAACAGGGAAATGAAGGCGATCGATCATTTATAATGAGTTGTTGGTCAGGCTTAGAGGTTTATTCTGAGGATAGAATGTGTCGGGATTCCTTACTCAATATACCCCTTGCGTTAACTTGGATTGGATGCATACCACCATCTGCGCTTCAAAGATACTTATGCGAAGCAATGGGACGCAGTGGTGGCGCAGATGGATTCATGCAACGTTTTCAATTTGTTTGCTATCCCGATCATAAAACACCTTTTATTTTAGCAGATCAGCCCGTACCAGCCTATCTCGAAGAAAAAATCCAAGAAATGATGACATTATTGGATTCAGGAGATACAAGTCAGCCTCGCACGTTATTCTTTAGTGATGAAGCACAGATTTATTTTGATCAGTGGTTGGTTAAACATGAAAATGATATGCGATCTGGCATTCATCCTATGTATTGGGAAAGCCATCTTGGTAAACAGGCTAAGGCATTGGCAATTCTTGTGATCATTCTCCATAGACTCAATGAAGTTCTTTCAGGTATGCAGCAGGATCAAATAACAATAGATACATTGAAGGCTGCTTTACAGGGACAATTGTACTTTCAAACCCATGCCCAGCGGTGTTATAACAGCATTGTCGGAGGAGCAGTGAATGATGCTGAAACAATTTTAGCTCTTTGCCGACAAAAACGTATTCCACATAGATTCAAATCTCAAGATATCTATCAGCAAGGATTAGGGGGTTTATCTGATTCCGGACGCGTTCGAGCGGCGCTAGAACTCTTGCAAGGTTACGGATGGATGGTTTCCGAAAAAGTAAGCGGAAAAACCGGACGATCTAATGAATTTTGGATCATTCACCCGAGAGCCTTTGAAAATACATAATATTTCTAATCACCCACATAAACCCCATAAACTCATTTATGTGGTTTATGTGGGTAAACTATACATAGGAGAAAATATCATGACCACACAAAAACAATTACTTGCAAACCAGCAAAATGCTCTCAAATCAACAGGGCCTGTCACTGTTGAAGGTAAATTATGTTCGAGTAAAAATGCGATGACACATGGTCTACTTTCAAAAGACCTCGTAGTCCATGGTGAGTCTACCTCTGAGTATGAAATTTTTCGACAAGACCTTATTGATTTTTTTCTTCCAGGAAATCCCATCGAAATGCTTCTAGTAGAAAAAATTGCTAGCACAGCGTGGAGGTTACGGCGTGCCGTTCAAGCAGAATCGCTTTTTTTTCACAAAGGACTTTCCAGTGAATATAATCGTAAATATCTTGAAAGCTTTTTTCAAGGGCGAGATGGGCAAAGTCTTCAACACTTAACACGATACGAGGCTGCTTTGGAAAAAAAATTTTATAGAGCATTGCAAGAATTGAAGGAATGTCAAAAAATTAAAGAAACAACATCTGGGGATTTATCTCTGAATGGGTTCGTTTAGCAAAATAAAGGTTTCTGCACAGGAGGTGGAGAGACACATTCAGAACTTTTGATTGGAGAGCGTTCGCGAGAAAGTCGTCTTTTAGGCATTTGCAATCTGCTTCATGTGTGTAAGTTTAGGTAGATGTAAGATGATCAATGATCATTGGTGTAAATCCTAGGAATTGGTTCCTCTTCCGGGATGTAACTGGGCGTTTCATTATCACTATCAATCACTGGTTCTTGATTCATAAAACTCTTTTGCGAACAAGCAGTCGCTAATGCGAAAGAATTTGAGGTTCCTATTGTTGTGGCTTTGACTTTTTCAAAATTCAATCTAGCATCAGAGAAATTTTCTAATGGAAGAGGATCTTCATTCTCTGCACATTTATAAATTTCCCCTTCTTCATCTGAATCTTGACGACTTGAGGTATGTTTAGGGCTTTCAATATGAGCGTTTATTTCCATCATTTTTTGTAAAGCATAAGGGTCTGATCGATTATGAAGTGGATCCATTTTCTCTCCTTAGAGTTGAGTGCGCGATAGATTACAATATCACACTATTAAAACATTGATTTTATATACAATAAAAAAAAGAACCAAAAAAACTTTTTTTATTTGCGGGAGACATGCATTTAAGAGGACAAATGGCTTTCAATAATATAAGCAATAGTGAAAATCCGTTAATTATTCCTGCTATTATTTCTAAAGAAATTCTGGAAAAATCTCTTGCAAATAAAAAATATACTATTCTTGTACCTACTTTAAATTACGATCAAGAAGATCAAATGATGATTGAATATATTTCCGCTCATAATATTAGGAGCCATTTAAAAATAAGAAATCCATATAGATTTAAGTTACTAACCATTTTAGACAAACTAAATAGCTTTTTGTTTCCTTCTGCGCATTCTCAATCTTGTTGTGGAGTAATTGCTCGCTTATCCTTAAAATCAATTAACCGAGCCTTTATCTGGACTTTTTCTCCTTTATTTGACAAAAGGGCAACAGATTCATTTGATTATCGAGAAATCCAGAAATATTTATCTCGATACAGTAAGTGGATGGATCTATCCCATAATAGGCTCAATTAAAAATTGAGGTCGGATTCACTCCATCGTTTTGGCTTACATTAGGTGAAGTAGAGCTTTAATGGTGATACAAGGGGACTTCAAGGGGTTGCAGATAATGGAGTCTTAATGATCGAATCTACTAATGTAAAGTGGAAGAAAAAATATTTTATACATTATTACCCTGCTGGAAAGGTGACTTCTTATCCAAATAGACAAATTTTATCAAGCGACAGGTAAGTGGCCACAGTGGGAAAAACAGCTATTCAGGGTTTATAAGGCAAGAAAACGTTGGCTGAAAAAAAATCCCCCAATTTGAAAAAAAAGACGCTTTTAAAAACAGAAGACTTTGAATAATTCATATGCATTATCGAATGCATCAAAAGGTTCGTTATGCCACCCCCTATTGTCAAAAACATTAAAAGCCTAATTTTTTATCAGTACGCAAAAATCATTGCATTCTCCGCGGGAATCACCAATTATCAGTTTATTATGAGCAGGATGAAATTATTAGCCTCCGGGGGAGATAGAGATGAGTTCTGTCCTGCGCGAGTTGAAGATACAGATGTCATCAGAATACAAATGCTGCGAGTACTGCGGAGCGATTGAAGATCTTTCCTGGGACCACCTTATCCCGCGTGCAAAAAACGGAGCGGATACTGCTGATAATCACGTCCTTGCTTGTAGAACATGCAATTCATCTAAGGGAGCAAAAGGGATTTATGAGTGGTATGGACTCAAAAGGAAAGATGAATTGTCGAGGGTTGTAGCGGGTAAATATCTAAAATTGCTCTACGAAATTCATGAAAAAAATGGAACTTTGGATGAGACTGATTTAAATGGCGATGGTAAGCTTGATGTTCTGGACTTGGAAGTGTTCTAAATGCTCCCCGAAGGGGTCATTGTCTATAATCAGAAGACTTCTTTTGCTTCGCTGAGAATTATTTCTTTCAAGGCAGGACGTAAGGATTTCTTAGTTCCTAGGTCTACATCACAACCTAACAGATCTTCCAAATAAAACTTTAGGTCCATAAATTCAAATAAACCTTTTTCGCTATCAAAATCTACCAATATGTCGACGTCGCTATCTTCAGTAGCTTCATCCCGTGCAGTAGATCCAAAAATCGCTAGGTGTCGGGCTCCAAGACGGGATAGATCTTCTCGGTGGTTGATTAAAAGTCTTTTGACTTTATTAAATCGAGTTTCCATAAATTTATTCTATCTTTCAGACCGGCTTGGATCAAGTTTTTTTTCTCAGAGCTTCAACGCATCATTTGCCTGTTCATTATCTCAATCTGTTCATTATATAATGAACAGATGAACGAATTATTTAGCACCCTCAGATACACATAGCCGGCACCAATCATTGTTGATTTTCACCATTTGTTTTTAATTCAACTATAGCTCTATATGCTTGATCTGTACGATTTGGATTATCAGGATAAAGTAGTTGAAGGCGACCATGTTCAACCATTGGCGCTAAAAATCTAGAACGTAAACCTTCAGAATTTCTCTGTACAAAATCACTTATCTGTCTTCTAGTTAACCAATCGTATTGACAAAGTTGTAAAATAATTGATTCCATTTCCTTGGGAAGTAGTCTTTTTTTTAATTTTGCTGGCTTAGCAATTTCTATGAGTTTTTCCCATGTATTGTCCGAAATTTTTCTCTTATGTAGAGAGTCAACATCTTTATGTAGGGAGTGATTTTCATTATGTAGGGAGTGAACATCTTTATGTAGGGAGTCCAAGTCCGATGAAAGATAATATTGTGTCCAACGTCCTTGTCCATCTTGAGTCAAAAAATTTCGACTGACGAGATTTTGAAGAAGTTTAGTAATATCTACCGAATGTTTATTGGTAATTTGGCGCATTCTAGCATTATTTACGCTACCTTCAATATCCGCCGTTACAAGTGCTTGAATTTCTAACTGATTAAATTTTGAGAATTCTGCACCAAATTTCTCTTTTAATCGGACAAGCGATTCATCTGGAATTAGGCTGACCATGGGTAATATCCATAGCACACGGTCAGGTTGCATTTGCTCTTTAACCATAGGAGATCGCCAATGTTGAGAACTCCACCCCATTAATATTTTATCTATTCCAGAACCTGCTTTTTCAGCAGCTCCGATCATCGTAAACATAGTTTGTAAAGATTTATTACGGCATTCACTTACATGGCCATGTAGTAGCTGGTCGAATGATATTAATAGGGAGCCGGGGTTGGCAAATTCAAAACGATCTCTATATTTTTCAATAACAACGCCTCCTTGCCCTTGATAATCAGCATGAATTAACGCATTCACCAAAGCTTCTCTGATAGCCTCGTGAACGGTAGTTTCTCCTTTACGGAATAAGTCACTGTTCAATTGAAAAGGTAGTTTCAATTCAGCTGCCAATTTTTGAACAACGCGTATATAAAATTGAAATAGATTTCCTGACCAAGTTCCATCCAATGTGAGACGATCCGTCCAACGTATTTCAGGATTAAGAGACAGCTTTTCACGATAATCTACATGATATTGAGGAAGTACTTCGCGAAGTACTTCCTCTCGACCGAACATCAAAAGTCCCGCCACGGTTAAACCTTGCTTACCATTAATTCGGGACGAACGCCAGCCACCGAGTTTACCAAGAAGTCCTCTATCATCTTCACTCAACCATGGGTGGGTTGGCTTATGCGAGGAAAATCGCTGACGGTACTGCTGTAAACTAGGAAGATCAAGATCTTCAATTGTGAAACACTCAAGGATATGACTATCTGCAGATTCTTCAGCACGGTCTGCAAGCATTCGGCCAACTTCTCGTTCTGTGCAATGATAATCACCTTCCAAATTACGTCGATAAGTACCCGTAAGAGGATTTTGTCCGATAAATACTGGGATCTGATAACGCGTAGCTCGAGGAATACGTATAGCAAGCAAAGTTCCTTTTGAGTGCATTATTTCCTGGACATCATCATTTTTGAGGAGATTAATGCTGACTTTTCCCCTATTGTTAATTGTATTCCAGAATGCTTTTTTGATACTGTTTGTGTCTTGGATTCCTGAGACTGAACCATCATCCTCTACACCCAGAAGAATAACACCGCCTTGTGTATTTGCCATGGCGCTATAAGTTTCCCATAAACTTAATGGAACACCACCTCTTCCGGACTTAAATTCCAAGTCGTCATTTTCTCCCCAATTCAGACGGGCAAGAATATCCAAAGGATTAATTGTATGTTGTTGCATTTTCATAAGTTTATATTTTTAAAAATAATTATTAATTTTCTTTAGCTACATTAGCAAAGGGCAACCTACCGTATCATGATATCAAACATTTTTCAAGAAATTATGCAAATTTTACGGACTAATCAGAAAAAAGTGGCATAAATACGCATTGATCAGCACAATTGAGTTCCATCTATAAGAGATGTAGAAACTTATAGTTAATTTAAATTTATAGAGAATTTGACATGAATACACGGTATAAACTTGCCTGGAAAGAAGATGATGTTGTGGTCTATCTCGACGATCTTGACTGTAAGTATGTAGCTAAGAAGGGAAATGTAGCGTGGCGAATTAATAACCCCGGTATGTTGAAAAGATTATCTCCCTACGCCTGTAGGAATGAGGCGATAGGCTCTTGGGATTCATTTGCCATTTTTGGATCATCTGTGCATGGACATAAGGCGCTGGAGGATTGGCTACAGTCAGACAAAATGCAAGAAGGGGATTTGCACAATATCGGTGAACATTATACTTGGTTATCTTCTACGTTTAGCAAAGAGTTAAGCACCCTTTTAGAGATATCCTCAGATATTAAATTGAAAAAGTTGAAGAAAACTCAGTTTAAAGCCCTGCTTGCATCGATAGAGAAACTTTGTGGGTACGTTCGTGTCGAAAATGAGGAATTTTCTTTGTTACCGCGGATTAGTGCTAAAATAGAATATGTGGAACAAGAAATCAAATACCTTATTGGTATAGACATCACGCTAAGTCTTGATGAGGCCATCGAGTGGATTAACACCTACCGTCTTGATGCTGTCATTGTTCATAATGCAGATGGCAGTTCACACATCCGCTCCAGACCTGGTTACCGTATGGAAATGATAGAATTGGATAGAGATCAGCTTTGTGAAAGTGTTGAAGAATCAGATTTATTGGCTCGTGTGGTTGGTACAAAAACGGAAGGGCAATGTGTGTGGGGTTTCATCAACGGAGTCTTGAACAGCCGCGACGATGCAGTAGAGTCTTCGTATTTAATTTCTCGGGCAGCTGGGGGTGAGCAGGTTATTTCACTGCAAAATGATAGTGCCTATGGTGGAATGAAAGATTTTTCAGTTTGTTTGATATTCAAAACGGGAGTTAGTACTCCAATTGTCGGAAATGCAGTTAAATTTTTACTGCATTTACTTGCGTTGTCTGCGCGAGATAAACACCATCCCCCAGTTATTATTTTTGCTCATAGTCAGGGAGCTGCGATTGCTGAGCATGCTCTTTCTTTTTTGTCTGAGCGTGATCGAAAGAAGATTCGGGTTTTTACATTTGGAGGGTGGGATTTTATTCCACCGCACTTTGCTCATCATGCATCACACAACTACATTAGCGTTGCGGATTTGATTCCGCGTTTAGGATCAATGAATCATCAGTACTTTGTGATGAGGAGGTATGAAGGGGTTAAAGCAGGTTTGAGCTTAGATGAGATTATTCGAGATTTGGCTTTTGAAGATGCAATTAATACTTTGGATACTTTAGATCCCTCTGGTCTGAACAAGTATGCGCGAGAGCGTCGTAAGTATTACGAACTTGAATTCAAAAAAATTAGCAATGTAACCACTGTGGAAGCTGAAAGTTCCTTAGAGCATTCATTTAGTAACGGCAATTATCAGGAGAAGGTGCGTTGGGTTATTGATAGATACAAAACAAAGGAATCTTGGAATGAATAAAGCAAGTGATCAGCAAGAAGAGGCTTCTCATAGGGAAGAAGTGGATACTGATTGTTTAGAGAATAGTCCTCTCTCTTATGAGGAGCAACATCGGCAAAGCACTAAAGCAATACTTGTACCCACAACAATTGCTTACTTGCTTTTATTTCCATTGTCGTTTGCGTATGCTGTTGTATCTGTGCTTGTTTTTGACGGCCCTAGGATGACGCCTTTAGCTGGGGGGTCGATCATATTTTTATGTTTTTGCGTCCCATTTTCTATACCAGTCACGATATACTTAATGTGGTCTCGTTATTCAAAACAAAATTATGTTAAAAGTAGGCGGTCGTGTCTAATTCCGTTATACATGATAGGGGTTGCTGTGGCTGATTTTTTTCTGGTTGATCTTTGGTTGAATTGGTGAATTTACGCAAAATTTACGCACTCGGCCAAAAAAGACTGGCACAAATAGGTATCAACTAGCATAATTGCGGCTTATGTAACTGGTTTAGTGAGTTGTTCCTATGTATTCTGGTTTGTGCTCGTCAATACATCTACAGAGACTTAAAATCTCTTGGGAGCAATCCCGTGCTGGTTCGAGTCCAGCCCCGAGCATACTTAGTCTTAATAAGTTATGACTTGTGCATAACCTCCTAATAATTGAATCAAGCGTTGAGGGCCAATGAAGGGTCTCAACGAAAAATAATGGCAATTATCAGGAGAAGGTGCGTTGGGTCATTGATAGATACAAAATAAATTTTCATATTTTTGTATCCCTTTTTCAATCATGAGCTTAGGTCCAAGACTTTTATATACAGGCTATGCG
>JABDDS010000033.1 GCA_013287465.1 Chlamydiota bacterium
TGGCTTAAATAAAAAAAACAGGTCCCCTATTAAACTTTCGCAATAAAAAGAGGTCTTATGTCCAGCACAACAAATTCCTGCACGTCGCTAAAGACTTTTTTAATCACGATTTTTTTTCTGGCGTTCTTCGCAATCCCCTTGCCAATGCTACAAGCTGATTTCAATGGATTCATTTATGAAAACGTCTATCCATTAGGAAATAATATAGACCCCATAGATATTGCCGTTGGCGATTTTAACAACGATGGCATTCTCGACATCGCTATCATTAGCAACAATAACGTCTCCAATAATGCGAGTCTCTCCGTTTATTTAGGTAATGGCGATGGCACATTTTATGAGATGTATACCGGAGATATCCCCTCATTCGTCGCCTCCTCTTTAGTCGTTGGACAATTTACTCAAGAATATGATGACTATTTAAGCATTGTCGTTGCAGGCTATAGCATCACAAATACAGATGGGGCCATCGTCCCATTTATTGGAACTGGCTACGGAACTTTTACTCAAGAATCACTATTGGTCATCCCCGCTTCTCAAGGACTTAATGGAATTGCTTTTGGAAAATTTGACCTCACAGAAACTCCCTGCATACGCAGCCACCGCCAACATGTCCTTGACACCCATGCATATAATAATCTTGCCGTTACTGCCTCTGGTGGGCATATCTATATCCTTCCCGGCGATGGTGATGGAGGATTCACTATTGGCGCGAGTTATTCTGCAGGGGAAACCCCTGTAGGAATAGCAACTGGAGTTCTAACAGATAGCGGCAATCTCGACATCGTCGTTGCAAATTCCGCTGACAGTACAATCAGCATTTTATTTGGCAACGGCGATGGGACGTTTCAACATCAGATAAAAATTGGAGTCCCTAACTACCCAATCAATATTATCTTAGCCGATGTTAACTGCGATGGAATTCTCGATATTATTGCAGGAGGAGAAAGCACAAACAGCTGTCCAGTCGGATTATTCATCGGAAATCCTATCTCCGTTTTAATTGGAGATGGAGCAGGAAACTTTCAGCTTACCCCTTCTGCCTTTTCAACTACTGAAAATTTGCCTATTGGTCCTGGCTTAGCTGCTGGACACTTCTTCAGCTCTAGAAATAAGTCTCCTCGTCAAGATCACTGCGCCATCGATCTTGCCATTACCGTTGGCGATAATCTCCAAATTTTAAAAGGCTGCTGTAATGGAACATTTGAAATCACCGATGTCATCTATACTACAGGAGGATCTCCTGTTGCTATTGCCACAGGGGATTTTACTGGTAATGGACTTGTTGACTTTGCAGTTGTCAATGAACTCGGATCCTCATTCACTGTATTAATTCAAAATGTCTCTGCTCCCGATTTAAAAGGAAAGAGCATTAAAACAAAATTTTTAAGCCAGACAGAATACACCAATGAACTTTATTGGAATTCGAGCAAAGATTCAAGTGTCGTTGGATATTATCTGTACCGAGATGGTAAGCGCATTGCTACAATTTCCGCTGGTAGTCCTTTAGAATATAGCGACTATTATAGAAGACCGGGGGTTCATTATTTATACGAACTACGTTCATTTAATGGAGCCAAACAAGAAAGTGCGCCGAGCTGCCTTATTCTAACTCCCTAAAAGTATAAAAACAAGTATAGTTATTAAAACCACAAACCAAAGACGGATATTATGTTATTAACAACCTTACTAAACATCTCGCTAAAAAAGTCTTTAACATGGATAACATCGTTATCCCTCTTTGCTGTGAGCTGTGCTACAGTGCACGCTGAATTCAATGGATTTATCACCACTGATGTTCTTCCTCTTTATGGGGTTGCTGAAGGGTTCGGATCTGATTTTTTCGATGATAGTAAAGAAAATCCCGGTGTTGTTGCTGTCGCTCTAGCTAAGCTTACTGATAGCGGCTACGTAGACCTAATTGCCATCGACACGGATGGTAAAGACTCTCTTGTCTTCATCTTCCTTGGCGACGGTACCGGTTCTTACGAAAACGTCTACCCTTTCGTTTTTCCTCTATACGGTATGGTTGCAACCTCACTCGCGACCGGTACATTTGATCTCCAAAATTCCAACAGCCATAATATTCTTGTTGCTGGAGCTAGCAATGGAAATGCGACAGTCAAACTCATCGACGTAAATGCTATCCCCTGTTTTTTTTCATCGCCTGTGAAAACTGATTGCGCTCCGCCACCAGATGAAGACTTCATACATACCGTTGCAGTTCTCCCTGGAGTGCCCTCATTTAATGGTATCGTTGCCGGAAAATTCAATTCAGAGAACAGTCCTTACCCTGGATTTGCAGTCACCGGGACCAATATCTTTGATGAAACCGGTAGAGTCTATATCTATCTAGGAAATGGAGATAACACATTCGGCAACAACTCTCCAGGTGCCTATGACTATGCGTATACCGTTGGTAACAATCCCATTGGAATCGCCAAGGGAAAATTCACCTCCTCACACCATAATGACCTTGTTATCGCTAACAGCGATGACAGTTCAATCAGTATTCTACTTGGTAATGGCCAAGGAGAATTCTTGCCCTTTGAAGAATATGGAGTCTCTTCTGGTCATCCCATCTCAGTTGCGGTAGGAGACTTTAATGGCGATGGAATCCACGATATTGCAACGGTATCTCTTACACCCAATGGCGAGGGTAATTTTGCAGATATCTTTCTTGGCTATGGCGACGGCCACTTCACACATATCCCCTCCTTATTTATAGGGAATTCAGGATCGTCCGGCACCAACCCCGGTATCGCTGTAGGCAAATTCAATAATAATCACAGATTCCGAAGTAGTTTGGCTATTCCAGATGAACTCAGCCATGCCTTTTACAGAAGGTTGGATGATTTAGCTGTCACGACAGGAGATAATGTGAAGCTTCTCTTAAGCAATGGCGATGGCACATTTTCCCCTATTCCTCTCGTTTACACAACGGGTCAATTGCCTGTATCCATTGCTGCAGGAGATTTAAATGGAGATGGGTTCCAAGATTTGGTCGTTGGAAACCAAGGGAATAATACAGTCTCCATATTCCTACAAAACGTCAACGCAACACCCGGTCGAAGATGTAATCTCGAGGGGATCACACAGAAACAGGTAGTGGGCGGCCGTGTTGTATTTATCAATAAGATCACTTGGGATTTAGGCCCGAATATTGCTGGACTCCCCGTCACCCATTATATTGTTTACGAAGATGGGGTGCCTGTGAAAACAATTCCAGCGACAGCTAGTCTCCAATATGTCGACTACAACGTCCCAGCCGGAGTTCCTATTACCTACACGATTACTTCTTACAACGCACTAAATCAAAGCAGCGCGCCATGCTCACTCACCTTAACACCTCCAAGTTGCAAATAAAAGCCTCCTCAAGTTGTTGCCAAGGCAAGGCATAAATGCGATCAGTTAGCTTCATTTTTTGGGGAGTCTGACAAACGATAAAACCAATTGTTGCTTGATCATACTCATTAAGAAAAGTTTGTAAATGACGAGCGTCTTTTATTGTCGGGGCATCCGTCCATTTGACTTCGATAGGAATATATGCATTTTTCTTCTCTATTACCCAGTCTACTTCAGGACCATCAGGATCGCGCCAATAGCGTATTGTAGTTCCCGGAGATTCATTTCTAGCCATGCGAATTAATTCCAATCCTACGAACTGTTCAAATAACAATCCTAAACAACTCGTGGGTAGTTGTGTTCCTTCTTTGGCTGCTATACGACGTACTCCAAGATCAAATAAAAGAAATTTTTGCGATTTGATAAGCTTACGACGTGTCTTAGAATTCGATATAGGTTCCACACGTTCTATGATTAAACAGTCGATAAGGATTTCATAATAGTTTTCAATCGTGTTTCGTGAAACACCGATTTCCTGAGATAACTTGCTAAAATTAATGGGGTTACCAGATTCGGCTGCGGCCAATTCCAAGAAACGAGAAAATTTACCCAGATTGCGTACAGCCGCTTCTGCGCGAATCTCTTCTTCCAAATAAGTAAGAATGTAAGAATTTAAAAGCTCTTCTTTTTGATTATTATCAGAAGTGAGTACGATTTCGGGAAGAGATCCATAGAGCAGTCTATCCATAAGAGGGTACTGCTTTGTTGAAATCTCATGTAGTGATAGGGGATCCATATGAATGAAAATAACACGCCCTGGCAAAAAATTGATCTGTTTTTCTCTTGTTAATTTTCTTGCTGAGGACCCTGTCAAGATAAATTGAGCCATTTTACGATCAATTAAATCCTGTGCAACATCTATGAGGATGGGAATTTTTTGTATCTCATCAATAATGATAATCGGCTTGTCTTGCTTTGTTTCGCAAAGAGCTTCAATTTCATTTGCCAAAGCTTCAGGATTTTTTTCGTAGCGGAGCCGTATTCTGATGTCGGCAAGTGAAAATGTCCGATCAGAAACTAGATGCTCTAACATTGTCGTTTTCCCGGTTTGTCGTGGCCCTAGAAGCAAAATGCTTTTACCTCGGGCAATCAACCCGGAAATCTTTTTTGTGATATCGCGAATTATGTATTCCATATTTCATATATTCGCCGAATTTTGCAAATAACACAACAAAATTCGGCAATCCTACTACATGCGGGGTGCAACTAAAAATGTAATTTGACAAGATATATAATCACAACACTATGCATAAAAGAGGTTTAAACACAGGACACAGAAAGGGAGGAGGGATTTCTGTGCCTGTGTTTAAATCTCTCTTATGATAGTATCGCGATTGCGCAATATTGAGTGGCAGGATAAAATGGACGGATGAAACAAACAATCCCGCTAGCAGAACAATTCCGTCCTGCCGATTTTGAAAGTATCGTCGGACAAGAACACCTCCTGGGTAAAGGTGGGTTCATCACCTCTACCATAGCAGCGGGCAGGCCCCTTTCCATTATCCTTTGGGGACCGCCAGGCTGTGGGAAAACATCAATTGCGCGTCTTTATGCTAAAGCATTTAACATGCGATTCGAAACTCTTAGCGCTGTTTTTAGTGGCATTGCCGAACTTAGAAAAATCATCAAAGAAGGAGAAGATCGTCCATTATTCGGGCGATCAACACTCCTTTTTGTCGACGAGATCCACCGTTTTAATAAAGCACAACAAGATGCTTTCCTTCCCTTTCTGGAAAATGGAAAGATTATTATCGTGGGAGCTACGGCGGAAAATCCTTCATTTTATCTCAACAATGCCCTTCTGTCTCGCCTACGCGTTCTCAAACTACAACCACTTAATCCTCAATCACTAGAAAAGCTCATCCAAAATTTTGAAATCACACGCAAACCTCTTAATGTAACTCCAGAAGCAAGAAAAATAATGATCGAGATGGCACAGGGAGATGGACGCTACTTGTTTAACCTAATTGAAAACATCGAAGGACTTTCGAGCCAAACACCTTTAGATACCGATTCTTTAATTAATTTTTTACAAAAACGGGCTCCTTTATTCGATAAAAAAGAAGATCAGCATTACGACACAATTTCAGCCTTGCACAAATCAGTACGAGGATCCGATCCAGATGCCGCTCTCTATTGGTTTGCTCGGATGCTCGAAGGGGGCGAAGAACCTCTTTTTATCGCTAGAAGGCTCATTCGAATGGCAACAGAAGATGTCGGGCTGGCTGATCCACAAGCTCTCACACAGGCAATCGCCGCAAAAGATGCTTATGTGATGCAGGGTTCCCCTGAAGGAGAGCTCGCTCTGGCGCAAGCGCTCGTCTATATCGCGATGGCTCCAAAGAGCAACTCAATTTACAAAGCCCTTGGAGAAGCTCGCGCATTAGCCGCAAAAACGACACATCTTCCTCCCCCATCAATTATTCTTAACGCACCAACAGCCACGATGAAAAAATTGGGATATGGCGCCGGATATGAATATGATCATGACACCCTCGCTGGTTTTTCGGGACAAAATTATTTTCCCGATGCACTACCCCGAACGATTTTTTACAACCCTGTCGAACGTGGTTTCGAAAGAGAAATGAAAAAACGCCTCGAGTATTTCATTGGTAAGAGAAATAAAAAATTGTAGAAAATAAAGTTATTTAGTACAATTGCCATGCCATTACGCTGCGGTAACTCGAAATGCAAAAAACAATAGAAATTTAACAGGATGGGCAGGATCGGCTTCGCCGACAGGATAAGAAGGCTATCCTGCCGGCGAAGCCGATCCTGCACATCCTGTTATTTTATTATGTAATTGGTATAAGCCGAAACATTTATCAAGGGAAGGTTCCAAATGTCGCTCATTAAATCTGCTACCGTAGCAACGGGATTGGCAATGTTTTCAATGTTTTTCGGCGCGGGCAACGTCGTGTTTCCTCTTGCTTTAGGCCAGATTGCCAAAGACCAAAATTTCTATGCTATCCTAGGGATGTTGATTACCGCTGTAGGAGTCCCTTTTACCGGGTTAATCGCTATGACCCTCTATGATGGCAACTATGAGCAATTTTTTCAGCGCATTGGTAAAATCCCAGGTTTTATTGTTTCCCTAATCATCATTGGACTGATTGGATCTTTCGGAGCTCTTCCCCGATGTATCGCCCTTTCCTACTCAACAGCAAAAATATTTCTGCCCATGGTATCACTGCCTATTTTTAGTGCTATTTCGTGCTTGATTATTTGGCTCTTTACAGTCAAACGCAATTCTATTATCGACACTCTTGGCTACATACTTACCCCCCTACTTATTGGATCTTTGGCCTTTATTATCATCAAAGGACTTCTCTTATCCGAGGGGGCACCCCCTGCTGAACACAGTGAAGCGGCAGTATTTTTAAAGGGACTAAAAGATGGTTATTTGACAATGGATCTCCTTGGAGCTTTTTTCTTTTCCTCAGTCATTATCAATTGTTTAAAAAATGGAATTAAGACAAAAGAAAGAACTCCACACCAACTTGTGATGACAACTCTTAAAGCTAGCTGCATCGGAGCTTTTCTTCTTTCGGTTACTTATATTGGATTTAGCTATGTTTCTTCTGCCCACAGCCTTGCTTTAGAGGGAATTTCTTCAGATGAACTCATCACTTCAATTGCAGTTCATATTCTTGGTCCAAACGCGGCTATTATTGCATGCTCGGTCGTTTCCTTGGCTTGCCTAACAACTGCTATCGCATTAGCTGCTGTGTTTGCTGAATTCATACATAAGGACCTTGGAGGAAATAAGATCAATTACAAATTTTCCTTATTTATTACATTAGTCATTGCCTTCTTTGTCTCAATATTGAATTTTAATGGAATCGCAGCGTTTTTAGTACCGATTCTACAAATTTGTTACCCTGCACTCATCGTACTTTCACTATTTAACATCTTACATAAACTCTACGGAATAAAAATGGTGAAAATACCCGTACTGGCGACATTTCTTTTATCCCTTTGGAACCATTTCTCATAGTTAGCGCCAGTTTTGGATAACCGGCACGAGGTCAGGCTTGGTATTCTGGTATTCTGGGGGGGGGGAGCATGGGGTCTGGCTTGGTATTCTGATATTTTGGTGTTCGTTGTCTAGTCTATAACGATGGACACCAAAATACCAGAATACCAAGCCTGACCCCTATGCCGTTGCTTATCCAAAACTGGCGTTAGTTAGCGTCAAGGATGCGACAAAGCAGACAAAACAGTTTGGTAAAAGAGTTCCTTTTTATTCTTATCGTGAGAACGGTAGATATATCCTTTATAGATCGTATCGTGAACGGAGACGTAACAGTTAGCCAATTCAGAGGCGTGGATATGCAATTTGGTGATCGCTTTATTAAGCTCTTCCCTAATAGCGCCATCTTCAATTTTAATCATTAGGAAAAGAAAAGCCTCTTGATCGACTCTTTTAATATCATAATTCTTTTTTCTTAGAGATGGCTCATCGATAAAATCAAGAAGCATGAGAAAGAGCGTGTACAGTGCATGTGAACCAAGAACATTACGCATCACAACAGGCATTAAAGAATAAAAGAAGTTTTCCAGTATCAAATCATTATATTTTTTGTCGTACAATAGTCCCCTGAGTTCACACAATACCTCATTCTGCTTTGAGATCATCCCACCATTAAAATCGCGAAATTCACCAACGACTTTAAATAATTCCGCAGCTACGGCCTGACGTGCTTTATTTAAATCAATCGAATGATCAGCGCGCAAAAAATGATCTTTTGGCAACTTCACCCGAAAAACGGTTGCTTCCTTTTTATACTTACGACGCAACATCCCCGTATATTGACAACAGTCTGGAGTGTAATCTAAAAGAGAGTCAGTCTGCTTAAACATCTCTTGAATCGGAATGGAATCGGACTTCAACACCCGTACCAAAATAATAGTAAAAAGGAGACCTGCATGAGTCTGCTCGTCAAAAGAGATAAAAACTTGTGGAATGTCTCTTAGATACTTAATCTCCTTGCTAAGACTTAGAATGTTCCTCATAATTTCTTCCTCATTCCGAGGCATGAAAACAGGGTGCATTAAGTGTTCAATACGATCCTTTAAATCACTAGGAAGCTCTTGGCGCAACAAACGTATTTCATCGCTGGTAAAGTCTAAACCGTTATTTTTTTCAATTTCGAGGTAAAGTGTAAAAACGTGTTCAGAACCATGCCTATTGACAAAAACAGACCCTTCAATGATTTGAGCTTTTGGAAGATAGTTTTGA
Organism: Chlamydiota bacterium; assembly: GCA_013287465.1. GTDB lineage: Bacteria > Chlamydiota > Chlamydiia > Chlamydiales > Parachlamydiaceae > JABDDS01. Next base: position 8,648 of record JABDDS010000033.1, read on the forward strand.
ATCGCTTTTAACAAGTGATTCTGATTAAAAACCTCAGTATTCTGAAAGAAATTCATTCCTACAAGCACACCCAAAACATTTTTAAAGCGATTTTCTTCTTTAAGGCGCGCTCTAAATAACTTCAGATATAGCGCGCGTTTTTTCGGTGCACGTCGGATATCATCACGCAATGCCTTGCGAAAGAGATATTGAGCGCAAATAATCCGACTTAAATGACGACATTCTCTGTCAGCTTTAAATTTCTCATGGCACATCACCAATACGTGTTGCATTTCCGTAAGCAAATCATAATCAAATTTTTCCGGCGATCGATTGATAAAGCAAGAGAGATGTTCTTGAATGACAACAGTTTTCTCTTCGTTGAGAAGCCCTCGGATTTCCAAAATACGCCTTGCATAGTGGTTAGAAGGAATTCCCAATTTCAATTCACTTTCGACAGTGGGAAAGTTAGCTTGAATAACTGCTAGCTCTTGCTGATTTTCCACGCGGATGATCACCTCACAAAAAGTGAAGATCTGATCGCTAATTTCGGGCATACGAAAATCCGCAGCATACAAAAGAACCAAATTCAGTCGTTTACCAGGCAAAAGGCTATTGCATAGCATATCAAAGAAAAACCTAAACGAATTGGCTCTATATTTAGACAATGAATAAAAAGAAATATCGCCAGGAAGTTCCTCACACCATGTCACAGAGACTAAGGGCAGTAGAGCCAAAAACTGAGCTCGTTGATCGGCCTTAACATCGACATCTTTAAACAGAGGATCATCCTGAACAAATGTCATCCGTTCAGCAAGAATAGCTTCAAGATGATTGTGAAGCATTTCGTTATACAAGGCTTGACTATAGGTCCGACAATGGGGATCAAAAATAGTTTCAATTTTGGGAAGAAAAACAGTGTGGCTCATGATTTTTACATCTCATATACAGGCTCAGACGGCCCTTTTTCATCTATGGCAATAATAGTCCCCAACTGTTTTTCAAGACCAAAATCTTGAAAAGATAACACGTGTAATGGCATCCGATTTTTACATGCCAACTCAACACTCCGCGCTTGCAGCACTTTAGCTCCGCAGCGAATAATTTTCAAGGCTTCTTCATAAGAAAGTCTAGGTAATAGTGGAGCCGAGGGATTTTCTTTTGGATCTACAAGAAATATTCCAGGTACATCCTTAAAAAACTCCACCTTGTCAGCTCCTAACGAAATAGCTAAGGCGACAGCAGAAGTATCCGACCCACCCCTTCCCAAGGTGGTAATTTCTCCTTCGCGGCTCACCCCCTGAAAACCTGCTACGATGGCGACGGAGCTAGCATCTAAAACTGGCCGTAGTCGGTGGGGACGCACCTCTATAATGCGGGCGTCAGAGTGATTAGAACATGTGATAATCCCCGATTGGCTTCCCGTAAAACTCACTGCACGGTGTCCTTTGGCCGCAAGAGCCATCGCCAGCAAAGAAATGCTAATGCGCTCACCAACGCTGACAAGCATGTCATATTCGCGACGAGGCGGTTCTTGATTGACTTGCTTGGCCAAAGAAATCAACTGATCTGTTGTATCACCCATAGCACTAACGACGACAGCAATGCGGGAATATTCCTTTAGGCGAAATAGAATAATATCGGCGATTTTTGCAAAGTGCTGTGGAGTAGCAACCGCCGCTCCTCCAAACTTCATAACGAGTGTTTTTTTCATTTTCTGTATCTTTAATATGAGGATGACAGGAGTCTTCTATTGCTACGCGAAGCGTTTGGAGTGCGAAAGTCCCCTTTCGCTTTGTTATTTAAGATAAAGCGAAAGGGGACTTTCGCACTCCAAACGCTTCGCGTAGCAATAGAGAAATATTAAAACGTGGCCCAGTTCCCGTTCCTACGTATTTTATCAACTTATACTTTTAACCACCCTCCCTATTATACGTTTTTTCTATTTTGCGCTAACATGTTTTCTTTTTTCGTTTCACAATAATTCAGCAATTTGATAAATTGCATTGCATGTCGGAGTATAGCGCAGCTTGGCTAGCGCGGCTGGTTTGGGACCAGTAGGTCGGGGGTTCGAATCCCTCTACTCCGACATTTTTTTTGGAGTGATCGATGAATGGTGCTGAGATAATTGCTTGGTTGCACTGGAATCCTCATCGCACAGCCTTTACACTCCCCTACTTTAACCTTCCTATCGCATGGTATGGAGTCCTTTTTGCAGGCGGTTTTGTCGCTGGGTACTTCATATTAATTCCAATCATTCAAAGATACCTTCAAGGTTGCAGACCGAAGCTTTCTCCTCAAGAGCTAAACACCATCAGCCTCTCATTTATCGATCGCCTGACATGGTTTATTATCATTGGCACTGTTATCGGCGCGCGTCTCGGGCATGTGTTCTTTTACGATTGGTCCTACTACTCTCAGCATCCTATAGAGATCATTATGATACGGAATGGAGGACTTGCCAGCCATGGAGGCACGTTGGGCATCATGATTGGATTGTCCCTTTTTCTCTACATGAATAGAAAAAAATTCCCCGAATTTAATTTTGTCGCACTTCTTGATGCTCTTGTTATCCCTACCGCCTTTGTCGCCTTTTGTATTCGTATTGGCAATTTTATCAACCAAGAGGTTCTTGGTACTGCAACGACAGTTCCTTGGGCTATTATCTTTGATAATCCAGCGGATAGGTCTTTGCTCACCCCTCGACACCCAGCACAACTTTATGAAGCGATCGTATATCTGATCACTTTTGTGTTTTTAGGGTTATTGTGGAGACAGAATAAAGATCGGTATAAAGTTGGAACAGGAGTTCTTAGCGGACTATTTTTTATTCTAGTTTTCGGTTCCCGTTTTTTCATTGAGTTCCTTAAAGAACATCAGGCTGTAGGCATTGATGAATCATTTCTTCAGGTAGGTCAATATCTGAGCATTCCTTTTATCCTCCTTGCTTTTGCTTTATTAAGGGGCTGGAAAAAAACAACTTAAATACAAGAATTAAACATGGAAAACAACGACTTAACACAGGCGGTTATTGGTGCTGCTATTGAAGTTCACAGACGACTTGGCCCTGGATTACTTGAATCAACATATAGAACATGTTTAGCGTATGAACTGAGAAAACGAGGGTTTGATGTAGTAGAAGAAAAACCAGTTCCTGTATTTTACGACGAAGTGCAACTGGAATGTGGCTTCAGAGCTGATCTATTGGTCAATAAACAGGTCGTAGTGGAATTAAAAGCTAAAACTGCGATTCATCCTGTTGATAAGGCTCAGACCCTTTCACATTTACGATTACTAAATTTACGGTTTGGATTGCTGATTAATTTTCATGAAGAAAAATTGGTTGATGGTGTTTATAGAATCATAAACGGCTATTGAAGTAGTGATCAAAACAATAAAGGCGAAAACCTAACTGCTCCCCATATCCCCCCTCTGTGTTCTCTGTGCCTCTGTGTCTCTATCTTTTGAAACACAGAGGCACAGAGAACACAAAGAGGGGGTATCTTTGGGATCGAAACAAGTGTGTATTTCTGTTTTTTTTAACAGTTGTGTTTATTATCGAACATCCTCCTCTGTGTTCTCTGTGCCTCTGTGTTTCTATCTTTTGAAACACAGAGGGGCAGCGGGAATGAATAATCATTAATTGAGATGGGCGCTAAATGAGCACTAAACTATTGACAAAAAGTATTTATATTTGGTAGAATGGCGATGATAAAAATAAACAAACAGGAATTATGATGAGAAAAGAAATAGCCGATTATAATGCATCTATGATTTATGATTGTCCGAATTCTGTTTTTATAGCGGATGCAGAAGGTCAGCTTAATACCATCTCAAAATTTAATTTATTAGGAAGACTTATCGAGTGGTTTAGAGATTTAGTATCTGGTTGGGAGCGCAGTCAACATACAGATAAAGCTATCATCGATACACTAAATAGCATTCTTGAGTATTTAAAGACTGGAGCGTCGGATTCTTTCTATATTCAAGACAATGATCGATTATTGTTTCCCTCCTTGGACATTCCCGTTTTTTACAACCAAATCCATCTTTACCAATACAATCACCCTGTGGATAAATTTTCAGATAGGATTATGAATTCCTCTCTCGGTAATAAACCGGGGATTAGCCAGATTGCGGAACAAATGAAAGAAATCGCCTTACCGATCATCCAGTCATTAAGTGCCAAGCAGAAAGAAGATCTTTTTAATGCACCATTTAATGTTTAATCGTAAGACCTTCAATGTACCCTAAGAATAATAATAGTCAATTTCTTCGTTTTTTTTGGGTCCGATGACCCTCCAATTGAGCCTAAGACCATACCGATCAAAATGAACTTGTCCAAAGTAGGTGTCTCCATCACATAGATGAGAATCGACTGATGATAGAGAAAAATTCCCAGAAGGAACTAGATGAAAAAGAAACACGGGATGATTCACTCCTCGACGCAAATGTTCCAAAGAAATCATTCCGGCATCTCGATCAAAACTCCATCTGAAGATATTGCTAAAACTCATTTGATCCTTCCCACCTCCATTCCAAGTTCCTTTTTCATTAAATAGCAGCATATGTGTTCCCTCTTTTAAGATAGAGACCTCCCCTGCGCCCTTACCATTCCACCCTGTGGCATCTTTAGCTTTTGTCTTGGCATTAAAAGAGAGCTTTCGAACAAGAGTTAATTTTTCCCAAAATTCGGAGAGGATTTTTATCCTGTTTTGCGGGTGAGCGAATCGTATAGAGCTTTCTTCCTTAGGCACATAGTAATCTTTCTTCTCATGTGCAGGGAGGAGCGTATATGTTTTTTTCAGCATCTCTTCCATCTCATGTAGGATAGGAAATGCAGGATTAAACTGGTAAAGACGAGTTTTTCCTTCGAGATGACTGATGATAATGCCTCCCTTTTCCAAACGCAATAATGCCTTTTGTATTGGTGTTAGAGATGTTTTCAGAAATTTATGAAGTTGAGTCCCATAGCATTTGCCGTTGACAAAGAGGAAAATTAAAATTCTCGCCACATTTTTGTTCCCGCATAAGCCTTCAAGCATAAAAAATATCAACCTCTATTCAGTGTTTTTATAACTAATGTCTAGTTTACGTCCTATTTAGATGTCATTCAACAAAAAAACTCAAAAACCAAACACATACTGGTTTTTATAACCTATTTTATAGTTTAAACAACAACGATCATGCACGTTTTATTGTTGAAAAACAGACGAAAATAGAAATAAAATGTTAGAAAAAAGGAAAATTTCATATGATGCGGCACGATTGGACACTTGAAGAACTAGAAACTCTCCATAAACTTCCGCTCTTAGAACTCATCTCTCAATCGCACACTCTCCACATCCAATTTCATCCCATCGGCGAAATTCAGGTTTGCAGTCTGATTTCTATCAAAACTGGAGGCTGCCCAGAAGATTGTAAGTACTGTCCTCAATCCTCGCATTACCAGACATCTGTCTCTGCTCAACCATTAATGCAATATGAAGATGTCTTAAACGACGCAAAAAAAGCAATCGCCATGGGAGCGACTCGAGTTTGCCTTGGGGTTGCCTGGAGAGGAGTCCGCGACGGCAACCAATTTGACGAGATGCTGAAAATGGTCAAAGGAATCACCAGCTTAGGAGTAGAAGTCTGTTGTACCTTAGGGATGCTAAACGAATCTCAGGCAAAGAGACTTAAAGATGCTGGACTCTATGCTTACAACCACAATTTAGATTCATCGGAAGAATTTTATAAGACAATTATCACGACCCGCACCTATCAAGATCGATTAAACACCCTTGATATTATAGAAAAAACAGGGATCAGCGTCTGTTGTGGCGGTATTATGGGAATGGGGGAAACGGTCTCCGATAGGATGAAGCTTCTGCTTACGTTAGCAAAACGCAATCCTCATCCGGAATCTGTACCAATCAATCGCTTAGCTCCGATCCCTGGCACCCCCCTTGAAAACAGGCCAATACTCTCGATTTGGGAAATGGTCCGCATGGTGGCTGTTGCGCGTATTGTTCTCCCCAAAGCGATGATACGTCTATCATGTGGACGCCTTGAGATGTCCCACGAAGAGCAAGCTCTATGTTTTCTTGCTGGCGCCAACTCAATTCATGCTGGGGAAAAGCTTTTAACGACCCCTAATATCTCTGTCAGTGAGGATGAAAAAATGTTTGCTCTTCTTGGCCTAAAGAAACGCCCTGCTTTCAGTGCTGCATGAACAAGATTTTAACGCAAAGACGCAAAGGCGCAAAGGAAGACAGCCCTTCGGTCCCAATTGGAAAATAACATGAAAAACATAAAAAATTAACAGGATAGGCAGGATCGGCTTCGCCGGCAGGATGCCTCCCCTATCCTGCCGGCGAAGCCGATCCTGCCTATCCTGTTTTTTTTAACTTGCCCCCTCTTTGCGCCTTTGCGTCTTTGCGTTAAAAATTTGCTCATGCATAGCTTTAATTTGATGTTGAGGACTAAAACACATGTACACATTTGAAAAACGACTACTAAAACGAGAGCTGTCCGGGAATCTACGGAGACTAAAAGTCGTCGATGGGTTGATCGATTTTGCTTCAAACGACCACCTCGGCCTTGCTCGGTCGCCGGAGCTAATGAGTCGCACTCTTTTAGAAAAAAGAACCACTACCAACTACGCAGGATCAACTGGATCACGTCTTCTCACAGGCAATTCCACCTATGCAGAGTTGTTAGAAAAGCAAATCGCTGAGTTTCATGGTTATCAAACAGCAACGCTTTTTAACTGTGGGTATATGGCGAATGTCGGTCTTCTCTCAGCCGTCGCAACAAATGATGATCTGATTTTTTTCGATGCTTACATCCATGCCTCTACACATGATGGAATTCGACTAAGTCGAGCCAAAGCTTTTCCATTTAAACATAATGATCCAACACACCTAAAAAAACGCTTAAAGAATGCATCGAAAACAAAAAACATTTTTATTTGCGTCGAATCAATTTATTCCACAGATGGTTCTCAAGCGCCTTTAAATGAAATCTCCTCAATTGCAAAAAAATATCACGCACACCTTATTGTCGATGAGGCGCATTCGATCGGTATCTATGGAAAAGAAGGACGAGGGTTAATTGATTCCCTAAACCTAACAACAGACATCTTTGCTTTGGTTGCCACCTTCGGAAAATCCCTTGGGGTCCATGGAGCTGCTGTTTTGGGAGGTGATCTTCTAAAAAATACACTCATTAACTTCTCCACTCCATACATCTATACGACAGCGCTTCCATTCTATTCTCTAGCCGCGATTAAATGTTCCTATGACTTATTTCCCACCTTTGAAATTCAGCGAAAAAACCTACAACGATTGGTTGACATCTGCAGTGAAAACAAATGCAGCAATTCCTCAACACACATTCAATCGATAAAAATCAAAGGGAATCATCGGGTCCAAAATATTGCACAACAACTGGAAAAAGAGGGCTTTGATATACGGCCACTGATGAGTCCTACGGTGCAAAAAGGAGAAGAATCCCTCCGTCTTTGCTTACATGCCTTTAACACAGAAACAGAACTTTTTTCACTTTTGCAATTCATCGATTTTTATAAAGGATTTTATCATGAATAAAATCATTGTAGCAGGCTCAGACACCAATGTGGGAAAAACTATTGTCTCGGCAATCCTTGTGACGTTGTTAAATGGAGATTACTGGAAACCCGTTCAATGTGGAGAAGAGCGAGATTTAGATACAAATGTCATGAGAAACCTCATCGACACAGACGCGCATCATCTATTTTCCTCTAGCTACACACTAAAAGCACCACTTTCTCCACATCATGCAGCTCGACTTGAAAACACAACCATAGAATTAAATAAAATCACTCTTCCTAATACTGAAAGAACTTTGATTATCGAGGGGGCAGGAGGCATTTTTGCTCCACTGACAATCGATATTTTAAGCATCGATCTATTTAAAACCTGGAACTGCCAATGGGTGATAGTCTCTAGGCACTATCTTGGGAGTATTAATCACACACTCCTTACTATTGAAGCATTGAAGAATAGACGACAATCTATTTTGGGTTTAGTTTTTAATGGAGAGCCAAATCCAGACAGCGAAGCAGTCATTATGAACATCAGCAACCTCCCTATGATAGGAAGATTATTGCCCGAAAACACATTAAACCGAGACACCATCAAAAGGTATGCAAAAACATGGAATCCACTGAAACTTCTATAGATGATTGCGTCTGGCATCCCTTCACTCAAGCCAAGACTGCACGTCCGCCTATTCACATCACAAAAGCAGAAGGCATTTATCTTTATAGCCAGGATGGACGTCGTTATCTCGACGGAATCTCTTCGTGGTGGGTGAACCTCCATGGGCACACCCATCCTTATATCGCCGAAAAAATAAAAAAGCAGACGGACACTTTAGAACACGTCATTTTTGCTGGTTTTACACATACCCCTGCGATTGATTTTGCACGCAGGTTGCTTTCTATTCTTCCTGGAAAAATGTCGAAAGTTTTTTATTCTGACAATGGATCTACAGCAGTTGAAGCAGCATTAAAGATGGCGATTCAATATTGGCATAACGCAAATTCCTCAACAAAAAAAACCACTGTGGTGTGTTTTAAAAATAGCTATCATGGAGACACATTTGGAGCGATGTCGGCAGCGGGAAGAAATGAATTCAACAAACCTTTCTGGAAGCATTTATTTCACATTGAATCGATAGACATCCCACAAAAGGGACAAGAACAGCGATCTATCGAACAACTGAAAGCAATTCTCAAAAAAAATCAGACCGCCTGTTTCATCTTTGAACCTCTAATTCTTGGGTCTGGCGGAATGGTGATCTATCCGGCAAATGGACTTAATGAGCTGATGAAACTGTGTCGGGAACACGATGTCTTAACAATTGCAGATGAGGTGATGACTGGCTTTGGGCGCACAGGCTCTCTTTTTGCTTGTGATCAACTCAATGAAAGCCCTGATATTATTTGTCTTTCAAAAGGCATTACAGGGGGCTTTCTTCCATTAGGAGCTACAGTGTGCACAGAAAAGATTTATCAGGCTTTTTTCAGTGATTCTCTCCATCAAGCTTTGCTGCATGGGCATTCCTATACGGCGAATCCTATATCCTGCAGCAGTGCTCTTGCCAGTTTAGATCTTTTAGAGGAAGAGGCGTGCACACAGCAAAGAGAAATGATTGCTAGCTACCATAAAAAATTCTGCAACAAATGGCACAGACATCCAAAACTCAAACGCTGTGAGCATCTGGGGACTATATTAGCTTTAGAATACCATTCAGAAACACCCAGTTCCTATTTTCAATCTTTAAGTAGTCGGCTACATCACTTTTTTCTAGATCACGGTATTTTACTACGTCCATTGGGAAATGTTCTTTATGTACTCCCCCCATATTGCATTAAAGAACATGAATTAACTTTCATTTACAACAAAATCATTGACACACTTGAAAAGGAATTATGAACCATTTTATCTCTCTTGCCCCAGATTTAACACAGATGATCACAGCGATTGTAAATTCAGATCAGCTTCATGCGAGGTGGTTAAACACTCTTTCTTATCTTGAAAACTGCGGAGCGCGTAAGATCGCTGCCTGTGAGCACCCGATACTCGTTAAAGAGGAGATGCTTAAGCATGCAGCAGAAGAATTTCGCCATGCTCATTTTTTAAAGCGACAAATCGAAAAAGTTTCTCCATCGCCTCTTCCAAGCTATTCGAAAAAGGAATTACTTGGAGGAATAGCTTCATTAAATTATCTGAATGCTCTTGATATAAAAACTTGCCGTTATCTATCAGAGGTACTTCCCATAAACAAAATACGAGAGACAGCCTATCTTCTCGTTACTTATGCAATCGAGCTACGGGCTAATGAGCTTTATGCAATTTACGACGAGCAGCTTCGCAAACTCCATTCAAAAGTAGGGGTAAGATCGATTATTGCAGAAGAAAAAGAACACTTAAACGAAATGATAGAAGGGCTCCATCTGCTTCCTTTTGGCATGACCTATGCACAAAAAGTCTGTACGATAGAGAAAGAACTTTGCACAAATTGGATAAAAGCAGTAGGAAGTGTATTTGGATCCTCCGCAGCTTAATGCTACGCGAAGCGTTTGGAGTGCGAAAGCCCTCTTTCGCTTTATCACTGAAAACAAAGCGAAAGAGGGCTTTCGCACTCCAAACGCTTCGCGTAGCAATAAAAAATAATTGACAATTTAATGGGCAATATGATAGAATCGCCTCTTAAATATAATACTTAGGAATTATAATTATGCATAAAGTATCAGCCACCTCTGCTGTTCCAAGGGCCTATGAAAAACAAATCCCCGTCCATCCAGCTACAATAGCAGCAACTCTCTACACTAGCCTCTATACTCAGGTAAGCAACATCTTTCTCGTTTTAGGTTCTCTCTTTTCTCAGTCTACAACAGGCTTACCTAACAAGGCAACCGTTGGAGCCCCCAGCGCTGAACCAGAACGCCCAGTACCTGACGCAATAAAACCTAGACCAGCTGCACCTCCGGCCAAAATAGAGCCTCCACGACAGCCAGTAAACAAACAGTTAACAACATCTAGATTTTCAGGTGAACTTTTTGAAGGCTTCGACCCGTGTAAAAATTTAGATGCCCACAAAAAATATATTGTTCAGAAAGCTTTAGGCAGATGGAAAGAGCTAAATCTAACCTGTGATTACACCATAGAAAAATTTCAAGATAACAGCGATTTCACTTTAAAGCCCAACAAAATTCCAGCCTACTTCAATCGCCTTATAGAAATTCCAACTGAAATGCCTGAAATCGAGTATACGTCGGGATATTATGACTATATCGGTTCTCCGCTCGAACACATCAAATCTTTCTTTGTTAACTTTGCTAATAAATACCTCGGAGGAGGAGTATTAGGAAAGGGATTTGTCCAAGAAGAAATCATGATGCTTCAAACTCCAGATATGTTTACTGCTCTTTTTCATCGCCCTGGACATCGAACCCGCGTTGCTGGAGAGGGGGCATTACAAGGGAGTCCAGCTCCGCTCATTTTCAATGGTGTTCACCGCGTTTTAGAAATTGACAACTGCCTATATGGACATGGGCTGTACAATACGACCCCTCTTGAGATCGAGAAACAAAATTTGGTAAGAGTTTTAGAAAACGCAGTGGAATTTAATTCATTGGCGATAGCAGCTCCTATTCTTCGTGATAAAACCCCTGAACTACAATTCCATCTCAACACCATCTGTGACATCATTAACACAGTTTACGCCGGTTTTTTTCTAGCGATAATGTCAGCTGCAAATGAATCTAAAGGATGCTTCATCGGTTCTGGATTGTTTGGATGCGGAGCGTTTAACAACAATCCTATTCTTGTCATCTGCATTAAAATCCTCATTGCCCACTGCCTAGGTGCACAACTTAAGTTATACGGAGTTTCAGAAGAACAAATGCAAACGGCCCGAGAAGTTTGGAGGAGTGCTTTTGGTGCGGGAATGCACAGACCATGCATCGTTAGCGCAGCCATACATCTCAATGAAGCGCTCAGAAGCTACACATGAATTATTGCATTTTTCTGTTCTTTGTTTTAAGCCTGAACATCTCTACTGTTCTATACTGCGAAGCACCTTCATGGGCTGAAAAGACATTGCACGAGATGTCTACAGATGAGAAAATCGGCCAGCTTTTTATGATTGCTGCGTATGTCGATTCTGAGTATGCCAAAAAGGAAACTGGCAATTCAAATATCATCGATAATACTTGCTCCTATGTTTCTCACTATTCTGTAGGGGGAATCGCTTTCGCTGGTCCTAGCGAACGGGTCAAACAAATCAACCTCACCAATGAGTATCAAAAGGCAAGCAAATATCCTATTCTCATTGCTCAAGATTTGGAATGGGGCCTTTCAATGCGCCTGAAAGATGGAATGGCATTTCCCAAAAATGCGACGCTAGGAGCTATCAACGATAACAACCTCATCTATCAAGTAGGAAGGGAAATCGGTAGACAAGCAAAGCTGATTGGCGTCCACATGAATCTTAGTCCGGTCCTAGATGTCAATATCGAACCAGAAAACATCTCTATCAACGTCCGTTCTTTTGGTGCCGACCCAAAACAAGTTGCCGCCAATGGTGTTGCAATGATTCAAGGGCTTCAAGACGCTGGAATAATTGCCTCTGCGAAGCATTTTCCAGGCCTAGGAGACATTACAACCGATCCCCACATCAATTTACCCTACAATCGACACGATAAAAAAAGACTGAGAGAAGTGGAATTTTATCCATTCACAAAAGCGATCGAAGCTGGCGTGCTGTCAATTCAAACAGAGCATCTGGTCATCCCTGCATTTTCACATACCCCTGCGAGCCTTTCACACGAAATTACGACAGACCTGCTCAAAAAAGAATTGGGATTTAAAGGTCTAATTTTAAGTGGGGCGTTGCGCATGCGAGCACTTACAAAGCATTTTTCTGAGCATCAAATCGTCCTTCAAGCCTTCACTGCCGGAAACGATATGCTCCTTATGCCTCAAGATTTTCCAAAAGCCCACCAGGTTTTAAAAGATGCCTTAGCTGAGGGTAAAATTACTATCGAAGAGATCAATAAGCGAGTGTTAAAGATTTTACAGCTTAAAGAGAAAGTGGGACTACATCTCAAAAGGGCTATTGATATCCCTTTGGAGGAGGAATTTCATTCCGCTACGGCACAAAATCTCAAACAGACTCTCTATAGGAAAGCAGTCAAATTTAGAGATCGAGAGGCTTCTCTGTCCACTCAGAAAAACGATCGCATTGCTTATGTGGAAATAGGAGAGCCCTCTAGTCAGGTCTATTTTAAGACCCTTTATGAGCAGTTGCCTTTAGATTCTTTTCTCTTAGCATTTAACGATCTCAATACAGATGAGCTGCAAACTCTGCTACAGCAGTTAAAGAAATATGATCTCATCCTTTTAACCGTCTACCCAATGGATCCTCGCCGCATTACACAAATTAGGCTATTAGGTGATAAACATCAGACAGAACAGCTAAAAAATTTCCATGTTCATGGTTTACCTCTACAGGCAATAAAGCTCATCGATACACTTAATTGTTATAGCGATAAGATCATTGTTGCCCTTTTCGGCAACTCCTTTGGCCTTCCCTATTTCAGTCACTATCCAACAGTTCTCATGGGATATGAAAATCAGCCAGAAGCAGAGCTAGCTGCCGCTGACATATTATTAATAAAAGACACAGAAAAAACCACACATCTCTTTAATTAAAAAACAATTGATTGTTAATTAACTTCTATTATATAATGTAACTGCTCATAAAGTGGAGGTAAACGCCCATTTTTCAAAAGGCCATCAGGCTGAGGATGTAGTTACAAGGACTAAAAAAATGTGTGTGCCTCCACTTTATGAGCACTTACTATATAATCTCGTTTTTAAAATAATATTTTTAATAAAAGGATAAATTATGAACCCAAGAAAAACAGATGCATTTTATGGGTGTAGCTTTAGTCATTCATTTGCCGCCATTACTGATTTGCGTGAAATGTATGCATCTGTTGTAAATGGTTTGAAATACGCCGTCGTAGATGTTGGGGCTCCAGCGATAACAGGGAATCTGTGGCAAATCAGCCTAAAATTACATCACCTCATTTTTTCTGAATCCCCTCCAGCGATTCCTTCTGTATCGCCCCCTCCCCTTGGCACCCATTCATGCAATTTTAGTGGTTGCACAGCCTCCACGACAAAAAGATGCAGCGCATGCAAAGAAATCTGGTATTGCAGCCAGGAACACCAAAGTGCCGACTGGGGACGACACCAACGTCTGTGTCGGAAAAAAGTTCCTGCCAATGCAGCGGCGGCAGCCGCCATTGACGAGACTCCCCCAAAAACTGTTGCTTTCGAAGAAGTTCCAACCTCTGTTGCCGCTGAATCAGTGTCGGCAAAAAAAAATTCGACGGAATATTCAGAACTATTAAAATCTAATCTTAATTTTCTTGTAAGAGCATTTGATGGCAAACAACCATCTAAGACTCTATTGGTTGATAGGGTAATTCATGAGTTTCGTAATGCCACAACGACCTTTATATCGCAACTAACACCATTTTTAAGAGAAAAATATCGACAAGCTATTCAATCCATTTTCAGAGAATCTACTAAGCATTTAAACTTAGAAGAATGTGATATTTTGGAGATCGGCTCAGGAGACATATTTAAAATCGAAAGCGATGGTCGTATTAGCTCATATTTGTCAAATCTTTTACCTCATCGTTCTTGGATTTTTTCTGACTATCCTGCACGAGCAGCAAAATATAATTTAATCAATACATCGTCAAAATATATTGGCATTGATCTTACCTCTCCAATTCCTAATCTAAAAATGAATTGTATCGTCGGTTGCAATGTATTAGACACCGTCCCCTATCATCAACTAAAACAAGTTTTTTCCAATATAGCAAAAGTGCTTAAACCAAACGAGGTTTGTATTCATTTTGCAGACCTTAATCTACTCACGACCACTTTTTTTGATGCCATTGCCCATAAATATCCAGAAAGCATTGCATTTCCGGCACCAATGAGGCAGAGATGTTGCATTCAAATCAGCAAAATTGAATTTAACAGAATTTTAGCAGAAAAAAAAGATCAGCTTTCAGCACAAGAAATCGATTTTCTTACTCAATGGGGTTTGCAAGATATAAGATTACAACTTACTTCCATGGTAGTAGTTGACGGTGCACAACAGGCTGAAAGAGATTCTTTCGTAGATCGAATACAAACTATTTTCTCCCCTCACATAACAATCATCGATAGTCTCGATCTCTTCGAGCAATATCTAAAACACGCAGCAGCACAAACTGGATTCATCGTAGAAAAGTGTGGTTTCGAAAAAGCTTTTGTTTCTTGTAGACAATTAATCCCTGGTACAGAAAATCACCATATCTTTAGCAGAGGGATAGAAAAAAGCTTCAACAACCCTACCCTCAAAATAGATGAAGAACTGATAGAATCCGATGCGCATGTTTTTATCATGAGGAAACTTTAAGTTCAAAAACTTATCGCATCCAATTTATATGCAATTCAGATATTTTTAATATGAATTTATAATAGGCATCGCATACTATGGCTATACCTTCGACCGTTTCACCTTTTACAGCCTGTTGTTCGCTCTGTGCAGACAGTGTCCGCGCATTTGAACAACAGAAACTTCTTAATTCTTCTAGTGCATCCCCTCCTCAACAAGTATCACACGTAGACACTGAGGAACCAAGTGCACGTGTCCCAGAATTAAGCTTCGAAGAAAAAGTAGAGTATATTCACAATTTAGCCACTCACTATTGTCTAGCCTGTCATACTGAAAAAATTCTAGACACTGATAATCAATTAGTTATGGATGCTTTAAGACAATCACATAATAGTAGTAGTAGGGTCAGACCTGCAAGTCTGCAAGTTGATTAGTGATTAGGGTCAGACCTGCAAATCTGCAAGTTGATGCGCTCCCTTTCAATTTTTTAATGATTAGTGATTAGTGATTAGTGATTAGGGTCAGACCTGCAAGTCTGCAAGTTGATTAGTGATTAGGGTCAGACCTGCAAATTTGCAAGTTGATGCGCTCCCTTTCAATTTTTTAACTTGTTGTTGTAAAACATCACATGATTGTATTTGGCGAGAAATCGACTCTTTAAGTTACTTATTGTACTACCATTTCTTGCCAAAATTTTGGCGATTTCTTCAAGAGAAATTCTACAAGTCGAG
>JABDDS010000034.1 GCA_013287465.1 Chlamydiota bacterium
GGCGAGATCTATGCTTGAGATTGGCCGGTATTTTTTTTTCTTGTATAAGCCTTGTTTTTGTTCATCTTTTCGATAGATGATCGGTTCATAAGGGCCCGATGGCTTGAGATTGAAAAGGTTGGCGATCTCAGCAAGAACCTCTTGAGAGTGGTCTCGAGCAATTTCATAATTAAGATAATAAATATTAGGTGCTTTTTCTTGGATGCGTAGCATCGTCTTGATTTTAGCTGTGCGCAGTTTGAGAACATTTTCGAATAGAGAACCATCTATTGGGTTGCGATCAAAATAGGGATTAAAACTGTATTCTTTTTCTATAATGGGTTCTATGGCAAATTTCCAAGGCATTCGAATAAAATTACTAAAGGAAATTCTGAGTAAAGATCTGTCTGCTTGATGAGGGGTAAGATAAAAGCTTCTTACCCAGTCATAAGGATTGCGAAAAATAACGATAAATAGGCAGTCATCAACACCTTCGAATGTGTAATATCTGGGGTCTCCTGAATAATATTCAATTGGTAGTTCATACCACGGTGGAAAATGTTTGTCTGAGGGGGAACCAAAAGATGTCGTGTCTAAATCGAAATTTTTTTTTAGTAAAGCGTTAATGTAATTAGTGCCAGAACAGCGTTCCCCAATCACGTACAGTTTTGTAATGGGCTCTGAATTTTTCGTGTTTGCAAAAAGACCGTATTCTAAACTAGATATCGAATTTTTTAAGATGAAGCTTAGCACTAAAATGAAAATAAATAATTTCATAAATACTTTTGAACGATAGGGAATCGTCTACCCACAGAGAAAGCTTTTCCTGAGATGCGTAAGCTCAAGGGGCTCTGCCTTCTTTTATATTCGCTAACGTGAATTTTTTTGATGAGTCCTTTCACCAAGTCTAAATCGTATCCAAACCGCTCTGCAATTGCATGTGGAGATTGATTTTCTTCAATATAGGCGATGAGTACATTGTCAATGATGGCATAGTCTGGAAGGGAATCGGAGTCTTTTTGATTTGGTCTCAATTCTGCTGATGGTGGTTTATGAATCGTGTTCCAAGGTATGATTTCTTCATTGCGGTTAATCCAGTGAGCAAGCTGATACACTTGTTGTTTCAGGAGGTCTCCGATAACAGCTAGCCCTCCACACATATCCCCATATAGGGTCGAGTACCCCATGGCTAGCTCGCTTTTGTTTCCTGTTGACAGTACAATATATCCAAATTTATTCGATAGGGCCATCAAAATTATCCCTCGTATGCGAGCTTGCATGTTCTCTTCAGTGACATCTGGAGGATGTTGTTTAAATGATGGATTTGGTATGTCTAAAAAACTTATAAAGGGTTCTTCGATGCTGATCTGCTTAGTTTCTATACCAAGCGCCGTTGCTAGCTGAAGGGCGTCGGTGATACTTCCTTCAGATGAATAACGGGAGGGCATTAATACTCCCAACACATGTTCTTTTCCGAGTGCCTCAACAGCTAGGCAGGCGACTAATGCTGAGTCGATTCCCCCAGAGAGTCCGATGCATCCTTTGGAAAATCCCGATTTCTGAAAATAATCCCGAATTCCTAGGACTAATGCTTGGTAGATGTCTGAGATACTATTGTCAGGCCTTTCTTTATCTCGCGTTTCTGTTTGAGACAGATCGATTGAAATAAAATCCTCTTCAAATCCCTTTCCTGTTTTGATGAGGTCTCCTTGAGAATTGAGGTATAGACTATGGCCATCGAAAATAAGACTGTCATTGCCGCCGACTTGGTTGCATAGCAAAAAAGGGCATTTTAATGCGATGGCTGCATGTTGAGCGATTTTAAGTCGTTGTTCCAATTTTCCGACATTAAAAGGAGAGGCTGATAGATTGATGACGATGTCAGGGTGAAATGCAGCAAGTTCTTTGATGGGATCGCGATGATAGGATACCTCTTGTAATAGATCGCTATGTTGCCAGATATCCTCACAAATTGTAATTCCTATTGTCTGTCCGCACAGCTGCCACGGAAGCATTTCCGTGGAGGGTTCAAAAAAACGGCGTTCGTCAAAGACATCATAAGTAGGTAATAACGTTTTATCCTGAAAACCAATGAGCTGTCCATTTTCAATAACAGCAGCGCTATTGTAGAGAGGTTTCTCCTTGCGTTCTCCATGGCGGCGCACGGTGCCTACAACAACGGCAATTCCTTGTGTGGAATCGATGATTTTTTGCAGTGCCATTTCGGCATCGTGGATGAAATGTGGAAGAAGTAGAAAATCCTCGGGAGGATATCCCACAACAGCAAGCTCGGGAAATGCGATCAAATTAATGCCATCGCTCTTTGCTCGAAGAATTGTGTTGATGATTTTTTTTACATTTCCCTCGATATCGCCGACGGTCGCGTTAAGTTGAGCTAGAAGAATGCGCATTCTTAGCTACCAAAATCATCAAGGATGATGCTTTCTCTCGGGACTCCATAATCATCAAGAAGTTTGAGAATACTCTTATTGTGCATCGGCGGACCACACACATAGAAAAGACATTCTTCTGGGGCATCCATTTTTTTCAGTTGCCCCTCTTCAAAAGCTTTGAAGAGAAAATTGGTTTTGAGCGGATCTTTAGCGGGCCAACCAGCTTCAATATCCTCTTTTAATGGTTCAGAAAGCACTAAATGGTAGCTAAAATTGGAATATTCTTTGGCTAATCGTTCGTATTCTTCTTGGTAGATATTTTCTCTGATAGAGCGCGCTCCATACCACATCGACACTTTGCGTTTTGTTTTTTCAGTGTTAAAGAGTTGAAGGATATGACTACGACCAAATGAAGAGCCAGCACCTCCAATTAAAAAAATAAGCTCTCGCTGGTCATCGATCATAAACGACTCTCCATAAGGACCAGAAAGACGCACTTGATCTCCGGGCTTCAGAGAAAACGTGTAGGAGGAACAAATGCCCCAAGGGATATTATCTGCCAGTTTGCCCCCAATAAATGGGGCGGTGGCTATGCGGATATTAAATCGCAAAAGATTCCCTTCAGCAGGGTAAGAGGCCATAGAATAGGCCCTGATGACTTCATCTGAACCCGTTGGCAAAGAACCGAAGTCGATAGCCCGGTTAAACATTTGGTATTTTTCCCAGTCGGGAAAGTATTTTTGCTCCATCGTTTGCTTCCAATCTTCAGTGTTTGTTTGGAAGGGAGGGACGTGGAATTGCAAGTAACCACCAGAACGGTAAGGGACTTCCTGTCCCTCTGGAAGACGTACGATAAGTTCTTTAATGAAAGTCGCTACATTGTTATTGCTGACGACGGTACCCTTCCATTCTTTGACTCCTAGGGCATCAGCTTCGACGTGAATGTGAAGATTGTTTTTCACTTTCGCTTGGCAAGATAAGCGCCATCCTTCTTTAAGTTGTTTTTTTGTAAATGTTGCTTTATCTGTCTCTAATGGTTCACCAGCACCCTCGAGAATCTGCACTCGGCATTGTTTACAAGTCGCTTTTCCTCCACATGGGCTGGGGATCGGGATTCCATTTGAAGTCAGACTGACTAGTAGAGTATTTCCCCCTTGGATGACTTTTGTTAAGTCGGGATCGTTATTGATTTTTATGCAACATGTCGACTGGCTAACAAATTTTGCTTTTGTAAATAAAATAATTCCTGCTAGACCAACTCCGATAGTGACGAAGGCGGCAATTGCATAAATGCTTAGAGTAGGATCAATACCTAGGAAATTGGCTAAAATTGTCATTGGAAACCTAGTGTGTGTTTCCTTCATGTATAGCGGTTATTCTCATTTTGTTCAAGTCTAAATTTTACTTCTGAGATTAAACGCAAAAATTCACCGCCCCGCAGTATAATTTTGAATCACTTTTGGTATATTTTTTCGTGAATTAGAAAATTATCACGTGTAAAAGATAAAATGACTTCAGATTTTTTTTGTTGCAAGAAATTCATATAATCTTCAGAATGAATTAAATAAATAGCCTTTGGTATACCAATATTCATTGCGGTTCGTAAATTTTATTTGCGTAATTAATCCTTATTTTGATAGAACAGTTTTCAACTGTCAATGAAGAAAAAGAAGTAAAGAAATCAAAAACAAAAACAAAAAAAGGTAGGTAAAGAACCATGTGTGCAGCAAAAACAGACGTAAAATCACTAGATAGTTTGATTGCTTTAGCAGCAAAAAAAATTAATGCTAAAAAAGATAACGATATTTGTCGCTATCTTCCAGGTGGAAAGGGTGGGTATATTCACCATTTTACTATGCGTAAAATGAAAACAGAAGCTCCAGATGAACTTCGCGAACTTATTTCTAAGTTTATTATCAATGTAGAATCTCCTGTTAATGTCCCCCCAAAACAACGTGCCGCTCGCGGTTCTCGTAAGCGTCGTGATCAACTTCTATTTTCAAAACAAGATCTCGAAAGGATGCTTAATTTAGCTCGCCTTACTGGGGATAAATATATGGTTCGTAAATTGACTCCTAGAAAAGATTTACGTACAATTAAAAGAGAATTAATTGCATCTATTCGTCATGGACAAGTAGAACAAGAACTTTGGCACTCTTATGTTGAAGTCATTTCTGCACAACAGCAAAATGCAGCGGGTGTTCCTAATTTAGAAACTACTCTCACTCATTCTCATCCATAATTTCTAAATTGTGATACGTGATGTGCGATTTTCTGTCGCCGTATTCACGGCTTTCTATATTGTCCTAATATTCCATGGGCTCACGCCCATGGAAAATTAAAATAAAACAAAGAGCCGTGAATATAGCGGCAGAAAATCGCATATCGCGTACATAAGGGATATGAAGAATGAGCGATATGTCTTTGATAGAACACCTTTCTTTTGAGCCTCCTTTGGGGCTCCGTTCCCCAAATTTTCAAACGATATTGGGTTCTTTTTCCCCTTCTGGATCTCCTCCATTGTCAACAACATTTTTAGTTCCTCTTGGAGATGGAGATACCCTGTCCTGTCGGTTGTCAACTCCAATCAACTGGAAACCAGATGAAAAAACAGTTCTTCTTCTTCATGGACTTGGTGGTTCTGATTCATCTCCTTATATGATCCGTTTTGCAAGAAAATTGTATGAAAATGGTTTTCAAGTTCTCCGCATTAATATGCGCGGTTGTGGTTCGGGTGAAAACTTGGCCCAGTACCCTTATCATGGAGGAATTAGCGGCGATATCTTAGCAGTTGTTAATAGGGTAAAAAAAATATACCCCCTTTCTCCAATCGTCCTTATTGGTTTTTCGTTGGGAGGTAATATTGTATTAAAGCTCGCCGGTGAATTAGGGGAAGAAGCTAATTCTTTTTTAAAAAAAACGATTGCTGTTTGTCCTTCCATCGATTTAGCTCAAAGTTCAGCCTTATTGGGACGTCCTGAAAACCGTTTATATAATCTTTATTTTATGCGTAGCCTCCAACGGCAAGGAGCGCGCTGGATCGGTGGACGTCCTTTCTCTAATCTTTATGAGTTTGATTCTATTGTCACAGCTCCCTATTGGGGATTTGAAGGTGCTTTTGATTATTATCATCAATGTAGCAGCCGATTTTGGTTACAGAAAATTAGGCATCCCTGCCATCTTTTATTTTCTGCCGATGATCCCTTTATTGACTACAAAGCAAGTTTAGGCCTTCCTCTCCCTTCGTGCGTAAAAATCTATTTGACAGAGTATGGTGGACATCTTGGTTTTTTTGGGTGGTCCGGAGCTAATCACTACTATTTTTGGATGGATAATCTTTTATTTAATTGGATCGAAGAGGCGTTTAGAAAATAAGTATGCAAGATATCGACGGCGCGCCCAAGCGTCCATGAAATCGTTAAAAGCATAACTTACATCCGTTTCTTTTGCTGATGGAAATCCAGGGTCCATGCAAAGAACCCTTTTTTTCTCTGTGTCGAATCCTTTGACAACAATCAGATGCCCCTCCAAGTAGGGGAGAGCCCCCCCGTTTAAAGGACCTTTTACACTCACGACTACCGGGATATTTTGTTTGAGTTGTGCATAGATATCATTAAAGCCATTCAGGCGTTGAACCAGACACATCCATTGCTTTTCTAGAAAAATTCCCACTTGTGCAGCGTTTAGAACCCAATTGCCGAAGATATCAAAATGTGTATCGCGAACAAGGGAGGCGAATGAAACAGGATCAAAAATTTTAGAATGACTTAAAAAATTCATTACCGCAGTTGTCGATGTAGGTGAACATAAGTCGCGACAACGAGGATGGGGAAGTAGCAGTTGAGAAGTTAATGGGACTTTGAGATTGAGAGTTGAAAATTGGGAAGTATCCTCGTTATTGGTTAGATAAGCGTTTGAGTTTCCTGTGTATGCATGTAGAGAGTAAAAATCGCATATGGAAGCTCCTTCGGAATGTTCAATGCGTATTCGAAACCCCGTCGCTTGTTTGCCTTGCAAAACTTCTACTGTATCTTGGTAGATGTGAAAGAGGGGAGATCTGATATCGACTCCATGCTGTTTTGCTGCACCCCAATAGATGTAGGGGTACCAATCGGACCATTCATCGATTTTTAGAGCGATTGATAGTTTGTATTCTCCTGATTGGGGGCGCAGCGCATTCCATGAGACAATTAATTCGTTAAACGGAGTGACTGAATCTTGTTCCCAAGTAAGAGAAGGCATATTTTGTTGATTCTGGATAAAATAGTGATGCATAGGAATCATTCTAAGAAGATTCCGGTTTTATCGGAAGTATAAAAATACTATACTACAGACAAATAAGAAGAGATCGAATAAGGATTCTAGGCACGGGCACGAAAAGGATGTTGGGTATGAGTGCGGAAATGACGCTAAGCATGAGAACAGAAACGCAAAGACGCAAAGACGCAAAAGCGCAAAGGGAGGGGCATTCCTTCGGCCGAAGGAAAATGTTTTTCCTTTGCGTCTTTGCGCCTTTGCGTCTTTGCGTTTCCGTGCTCATGCTTAGCTATATAGTAATTACGTGTTTATGCATAACGTCTTTCTGTCTTTGCGTTTCTGTGGTTGTGCCTAGCGTTATGAGGGCATATGTCGCAACATCATGATGAAGAAGACCTTTCGGTTGATAGTTCCGATTTCTATCCGGAAGCGTTTGCTTTGGCGGTGCGCAAGCGGAAAGCGGCATCCCTGCTTGATGGCGACAATCTCAAACATGTATGTACAGAAGAGTATGAGGCGTTGTCAAGGCGCCTTGAAGCTTCTAAAATCCAAGAAGCATGTGCTGTGCGCAATGTGCTACGCACTAGACGTTTGGCAAATCTTTTGATCAATGACGACGGAGAGCTCAATTTATCGGCCCTTTCTAAAGTGATCGTCTACCTCAAGCACCATCTCTATTCGTTGGGACCTAATCGGCAGTATGATGGAAAACGACAAGAACACTTACTGCGCGTTTTGATTTTGTTACATGAAAAAAAAGAATTCTATCGCCTGATCAAAAGTATTGATAAATTGCATTCTCAAGGACGTGCAGACCAGTTAATTCGCGATACGTTACAAATTCCTCCTTCTGTCCCCTTGACAGATGCTCATTTCCGCCGAGCCATCCTTTCCGCATGGATGTGCACGTTGCGGCAAAATGTCGGTTCTTGTTTCGCAACGGCACCAGGGATTATTATTCATGATGAACAACCAGAAATGTTTCTTAAAGATATTGTCGATTTATTAATTTCTGGTAAGCTTAAGCGTACTTTTGGAGGAGTAGAATACTCGGTGCCGTTGAGTATTAGCTGGGGAGGAGGAGACCTCAAAAAAGCCTTTTCTTTGCCATTAGGAGATAATTTTGATAAAAGTGCGATTTTGCTTTCTCCTGGATTAGAAGCAGCCTTTCAATCTGTTGCTTTAATCGACCCCGAAGCTGCTTTGGACGATCGGATCCTTAGAGTTAAGGAACTGATTCGTAGATCCGTCGTTCATACTCAGGAAGCAAAAGCATCATCTGTTGTGATCACTGCAGAACAAATCATTCGTTTGGTGCTACTTGAAGAGTTAGGACTCAAAGAGTCAGACCTTATTCAGTATGAAAATCGTCCGACAGTCCCTATGCAACGCAGTTTGTTCGTGTTGGCTTCCACAGAGACAAAAGGAAGATCTAAAGGGCAGTTATGCGAGACGTTTTTTGCGCAGTTTAAAACGGCTTGTAATGCTTTTAAAGGGCTCGCCGACAATGCTCTTCTTAAATCCTGGGAGTTTTCAATCGCTTCTTTTTCTGAGACAAAGGCGCAATTCACACGTTGGAACCTTTATGCGAGCCTTGGAGTCGGTCACGATGAGCCAGGAGGCATTGGGATCTGCATTTATAAATTGGCAAAACGAAGATTAGATGAAGCCAACCAAAAAATTGTAGACTCTCAAAATGAGTATGAGCAAGTTTATCTCCAGCTCAAAGGGGTAGAATCTCGTATGCAAAATGCCGCAACGGAGAAAGAGGCCCAATGGTTGCGTGCCGAATACCAAACTAAACGGCAACATTTTTACGCCCTTGAAGAAATGCGTAACGAGATGAGTCATAAAGCTGAAAGGTTAGCTAATTTTTATTCTCTATTGATTAATCATTATGATGATTTATTCCCAAATTATTTTCAGGAGGTCTATGATGCCGATATGCATGATGTCGCAGCGGGTCCGTATAATGACAGTCCTGCCGGTTTTCGTCTTCTCTACAAACATGGACGCAGCAACACCTCACAATGGTCCTACATTCATACCCCCGCAGAATTTATTGAAGCTTTGGTCTCTTTTTTTATATCGACAGAAAATGAAATTTCAGCTTCAAAAGAATTTGAAGGGCTTCAAAAGATACTCTCTGAAGCTGTCACAGAGATTGTCACCCTTGTGAGGACAAAGGAATTTCTCGAAACAGCTTTTTATCGTATGGCAAGTGCACATAAAACTCCTGCGATAAAAAATCCGCTTGAACACCTCGATAAAATTGAAAAGAAACCATGGGCATATACTTCTGGTGGCACTGTCAATACATTGCTTTGTTGCTACTATAAACTGGATGATAAGCCTAAAGAGGTTTCGAGGTGGGTGGAAAGTCCTTTTGAATTGTGTGTTTTCTTGATAGACACCTTAAAACAACTCCCTCCTTTTATTATAAAAAGTTATGTCGAATCTCCTTTTAAGATGATGCTCATGCATTCTCCAACCCATGTTTTTTTATTGAGTCCATCGGCAAAATTATTTAAGGAAGGATGGCAGAGCGATATTTATACGTATACGTGGTTGAGAGACACTATTGTCAATCCAAGAAAGGAATTCATTGAATCCCTTTGGTTGGATAAAGAGATGATGGATTATTTAATCGGTCGCTTAGCTGAACATGTGCCAGAAGACTTCAGACACTATTTTTCAAAGTTTGATTCCTTGTATGGCAATATGCGTCCAAAGGAGTTCAGAAATCATATTTTAGGGGAAATCAAACGGTACAAGGGACTGCAGCAGTCTGGATCGATGATGTTAAGTGCAGATCAAATTGACAGCGTTTTTTATAGCCTGTTGCCTCTGTTTTCTCGTATCTCTCTTAAAGAACGGCTGCAAAATATTTATCAAGCCATCCCCTCCCTTTCAATAGAACAGCGCCATGTGCTTTCTAAAACCTTTGACAAGATCTCTCCGTCGTTGACATTATCTGCTACCCTCGATGCCGATAGCTTACAGAATATTTGTAAGGGATTAATTTGCCTTGCCTTTGAAGAGACCACATCAGAGGTCGATTATCATATAGCTGTAAGCACGGCAGCTCAACAGCTCGGTTACGCAATGCCTGCTCCCTTTATCGTCGCTGATACGAATTGGATAACCGAAGAATTTGGCTTTGTTGTCAATCCAGGGACAGAAGAATATGAGCTTTGGCGCATCGATATCACTGGACGGATCGGGTTTCCCATGTCCTCCTGGAAAGAATGGCTCAATGGAACCCGCCGAGAACCTCCATGGGGTATCTACACAAATCTATAACAAATTCTGCTTTAGTGTACGCGAAGCGTTTGGAGTGCGAAAGTCCTCTTTCGCTTTGCCTTAAATAACAAAGCGAAAGGGGGCTTTCGCACTCCAAACGCTTCGCGTAGCAAAAAGAATTGTTATGCGTGTTCCCTAGGGCGTTGCCCTGAGAACAGTATTTAGGCTGAAGGCCTAAATTACAAAAGCCTAGGGCAACGCCCTAGGTGATAAATATATGTATTTCAGGCTGAAGGCCTGAGTTATAGTGAATAGATCCCGTGAATAGACTTCTTTTAATGGGTCAGCTCAATAAAATGAGTAACCTGAGACTTTAATGAACTTATTCTAGCAAGACGGAAGTCAAAGAAATCATCATATAAATTAAACATCCTGCTAAAACTATTTTGAAATTTACTGCAAAGCTCATATAAATCAGTTGCTATTTCAATTTTTATTTCTAAAATATTCGTTCGATGAAACTCTTCTAATTGATAAATAATCATATCAATCAGTTGAGTTTGTAGCTCATTTAATTTGTATTGAGATTTTTGATATTCATTAAAAATTTCTCTAATATCTTCCACTGAATATATATTTCCCCATTGGAGCAATAATTCGTCTTCATAGGGTTTTAAGATGGGTTTTCCAGACTCATCATCTATGCCCTGATAGTTTTGAAGATGAGTTTTGATGTCACCTATTTTAAAAACTATTCTAGCCCACACGTCTATTATCACGGCTGAAGACCCCCAGGTTTTATAATTTTCTCGATCAGATCCAACTTCGCGATCAAGAACGACTACTGCATGATCGCCATATTTAAGAGAAACTCTTTCGATGGGAATATTCCATATACCCATTTCCATTGCTTTAAATATGGCAGCTTGACTCATTTCGTCACAATTACCTAACGAATTTCTTTTTGCAATATCAACTAGTATCTTACTTCTTGCAAATGTGCTTTCTGAACGATACGGGTATTCGCCTATCTCTCTTCCTATAAACGTCCTACATGCTGTAGATGATCTCATTTCAAGGCGAGGATTTTCTCCCATGCACCTTCCCTCGGATGAAAATTTTCTAGCTTCATTTAAGCAAACAGACATTCTTTGGGGGATTTCTGAGGTGCTTTTTGAAAAATCTCCTACTGCTTGTTTACCTGTTCTTTGTTCGATCCATTCTCTACTTCTTGCTAAATTAGTTGTCGTGAAGGCAATTAATTTTTCCGTTTCTAGTAAAATTTTATTTGCCAACTTGAGATTTGATTCAACATCACCTCTTTTTAGAGAAAGCATGGATAATGTTTTATTTCTATAAGAAGGCATATCATGTTTGCAAACAAGTAATGTTTTTTCTACTTTTTCTATGTTTCTAAAACAATTCCTCAATTCTTTTATACTTGACCATGCAAAACGGGAAGAAGCGGACTCATCAATTGTTTTTTCGGAAGTAAATGATAATGATTTAGTGACAAAACTTGTGTCGGCGTAGTTAACGACGGTTGACGGGGTGGGATGATCGATGGCTTGGGCGATGTTTTCAATCACGCCAACGGAGCTATATCCAAGGAGTAGCCGCTGCGCCAGACTACTGTTTTCGGCTAGGCTATATGCACCCTGGTAGAGGAAATCAACGCTCACGCGATTACAGGTTTGCATGAACAGATCGATTTCTTGCGGAAGACAGACGTTATCTGGACGAAATGGCTCGAATTCTCTAAGAGAAGATCCTGTCGTCGATGGATTTGGCATATATCTGCTGACTATGTAAGCCACGCAAACAACACCGACCGCCCCAATTCCACCTAAGATTACTTTGCGATTTTTGTTTAAGTAGCCAACGGTTTGGGATACCGCGTTTCCTAATTTTCCAGGGACCCCACATAGTGATCGATCAATAAAATTTAGCATAATTTCTCTTGTTAAAGAAACTATTATATAATCAATGTGTGTTTTTTGTAAAGTAAGAAATTAGCATAACAGCAGCAATGGGTGTGATTAAAAGTGAGGGTTGATAAAATATACGGAAACGGGAATCACTTTAGACTACGTTTCAACATTTTTCTATTGCCACGCGAAGCGTTTGGAGTGCGAAAGTCCTCTTTCGCTTTGCCTTAAATAACAAAGCGAAAGGGGGCTTTCGCACTCCAAACGCTTCGCGTAGTATTAAGGCAGGGGCTCTTTAGGTTACACCTTTGGATCACGTTAGTATTTAATCAACCCTCACTCCTAATTGCTGTTATGGTAGATATAGACTTGATTAATAAAAGCGTCAAGTAAGGGGAGGTCGTAAGGCCTCGTTCTTTCACAGAACTGTGTCTACGGAGCCGTACACATATGCATTAAGCTAACTGTTCTCTAGCTTTAAAGGAGCCGAAGGCTTTGCGTCTTTGCGTCTTTGCGTTAAAACCTTATTCATGCATAGTTACATAGTTGCTATTTGTTTTCGGTATATCTACTAGAGGATTTGTAACGGTGTGAAATCGAGATAGTCGCAGGCGGTCAGGTTATAGGAAACTCCGTTTTTTGTTCCGAAGGGAAGGGCATTTTTCCGCACGTTGTGCAGGTGTCCAAAGACGCAGTGTGTCGTTTTGTATTTCTCCAAGATCGCAGAGGCGCGGGAGGGATTTAAATTGGCGTCGATTGGGGGGTAATGAGTCATGACAATACGTGTTGTGACATCAGCGGGGAAACATTTCAGGCTGAGTTCTAGTCGGGCTAGATCTCTTACAAATAGTCTTTCGCTTTCTTCTGCATCATCGACTTTGATGAGTTTATTGGCTCTGGGGTTATCTGCATATTCAATAAAAGAGGAGAAACCATATTCTGGGGTGTCCCAAAGACGTGCTCCACCAACTGCAATGCCATTCCATAAAAACACGTTATTTTGAACGAAGTGGATCGAAGGAGGGCACATTTTTTCTATTTTTTTTAGAGAAGACCACCAGTAATCATGATTACCGCGGATCATCACTTTAGTGCCGGGCAGTGAGTCAATCCACTTTAGATCTGGTAATGCCTCTTCGGGAAGTGTTGCCCAAGAAATATCGCCAGGGATGAGGACGAGGTCATCGGGAGAGATTAATTCCATCCAATGGCTGCGGATTTTTTCTGGGTGGCCGATCCAGGCTGGACCAAACACGTCCATTTCCTTATTGGGGACACCGAAAGAGAGGTGTAAGTCAGCTAAAGCCCAGATTTTCATAGGATGAATCCATTGGGTATGCGCGCTCCGCGTGGGACGACGATGATGCCATCTCGAATATAGACATGATCGCTGTCGTAGTGCGTTAGGCCTTGTTTGTTGATAAGATGAACATCGTTGCCAAGATGGACATTTTTATCTAAAATTGCTTTCTGAATAACGCAATTTTTTCCGATTGATGCCGATGAAGAGGGTGTGTCATTGCCCATAATGTAAGAGTCTTTAATGGTCGTTCCTTTTAACACGCGGGCGAGTGGCCCTAAAATGCTATGGTAAATTTTTTTAGCTTCGATAGAGGTCCCTTCACATATGATTGAGCTATCGATGTCGGCGCAAGAGATGCGAGCGCCTGGTAGCATTGTGCGGTGAAAAAAAAGACGCCATTTTTCATCATGGCAATTGAGTCGTGTTTTTTTCAAATTTAAGGCCATGTTTGCATGGTAAAAAGATTCGATTGTGCCGATGTCTTTCCAGTAGCCCTTATGAATGTAAGTGACGATTTTTCCCTCTTTGACTTTGGTGGGGATGAGGTGTTTGCCGAAATCTTCTCGCGAGTCTTTTTGCAAGAGGTTTATAAGAGCTTGGCGTTTAAATAAGTAGATGCCCATCGACCCTAGATATGTCTGAGATTGTGCTTCAGGTATGCGCAACCGTTTTAAATGGCTTGAGGAAAGCGCTAACTCTTTCAGTTGTTTTTCTGTTTGGGGTTTTTCGACGAAAGAGGTAATCGCGCCATTTTCATCGATCCCAAGAATGCCTAGTCGTTTTGTCGAGTCATCGGAGACAGGCATGCTTGCAACGACAACATCGGCGTTGCTTTTTTGAGCAACGCGCATGATTTTATTGAAATCCATGCTGTAAAGTTGATCGCCAGAAAGAATTAAAAAGTATTCTGCTGCAGTTTCCAATAAATAATCGAGATTTTGCCTAATGGCATCTGCTGTTCCTTCTAGCCAGTGTTTTCCTTTTGGTGTTTCTTCGACAGTCAATATATCAATGGAATTGGAAAAGACATCTGATTGGTATGTATTGGAAATATGTTGGTGGAGGGAACGGGAAAGAAATTGTGTGACAACATAAATGTTGTCACACTTAGAATTGATGGCATTGCTAAGGGCGATGTCAATTAGTCGGTAATGTCCTCCGTAATGAACAGCGGGCTTGCATCGAGTGAGCGTGAGGGGGAATAACCGAGAACCATGCCCACCTGATAATACAACTGCCGCTGTTTTTTTCATAAGTTACACGTTACGCTCCGTTGCTAATACCTTCAAAAATGCCTTTGTTTCTGCAATGACAACGCCCGATAACGCGCTGAGTCCTATTAGATTTGGAAAGGCCATTAAACCATTACAAATATCCGAGATGATCCACACGAGGTCTAATTCGAGAATAGCCCCTGGAACAATCAATGATGTAAATAATAGTCTATACCAGAATACTGATTTTTCTCCAAATAGGTACTCCACACATTTTTCTCCGTAATAAGCCCAGCCAAGGAGAGTGGTAAACCCAAAGAATAGAAGCCCAATTGTTACGATATATCCGCCTGCTAGGGGGAATATCGACTGGAAAGCTGCAAGGGTGAGGCGAGCTCCATTGAGGACTTTACCGTTGGCGTCTACACTGCCCAATACGTCGGTGACGCCCAATACTAAACCGGTGGCACTGCACATAATGATTGTGGCAAGAAAACATCCAGTCATCGAAACCAATGCTTGGCGCCCTGGAAAATCTGTTTTCGCCGCCGCGGCAGCAATAGAGGCTGTTCCCAATCCCGCTTCGCTTGTCATCAACCCGCGGCTAACTCCTACCTGTATTGCTAGCATGACTCCAGCGCCTACAAAGCCCCCTGTTGCTGCTTGTCCCGAAAATGCCGACGAAAAAATCATCGCAAAAGCACCTGGAATATAATCGTAGTGGAGGATGAGGATGCTGATGGCTGCGCCGATGTAAAAAATTGCCATGAAGGGAACCAAAATGCTGGCGACTTTACCGATGCTGCGAATTCCACCGATTAAGGTGAGTCCGATGAATATTGCGATCACCAATCCTGTGATCCAATGATCGATGTGGAACATCCCATGCATCACTTCGGCTACCGAATTAGCCTGGAGGATGTTACCCCCTCCAAAAGCGCCGATGGCACCAAAAATGGCAAAGCAGATTGCAAGCCATTTCCACCCGAGTCCTTTTTCAATAAAGTACATAGGACCGCCGCACATTTCACCGCGAGAATCGACAGATCGGTATTTAACAGCTAAGATCGCTTCTGCGTATTTAATTGCCATGCCGATAAGTGCTGTCACCCACATCCAGAAAAGGGCTCCAAAGCCGCCGATAGTGATCGCTGTGGCGACGCCGGCGATGTTACCAATTCCTATTGTGGCAGCAAGAGCTGTCATCAACGAAGCGAAATGGCTGATATCCCCTTCTCCTTTGTCTTGGTACCGATTGCCAAATGCCAATCGCAAGGCGTAGGGAAGATAGCGAATTTGTAATCCTTTTAGGGCGATCGTCAGATAAATTCCGACTCCCATTAAAAGGATGAGTAGAGGAAGCCCCCACACCCAACCATAGAGGGTGTTGAGGGTTTGTATAATAGCATCATAAAAAGTGGTCATAACTACCTATTAAATTGATTCTTGTTCTTTTTTTATGATAGCTAAAAAGGAGTGTGTTTCACTTACAATGACTTTTGAAAGTCCTAAAAGGGCAATTAAATTGGGAATGGCCATCAATCCATTCATAATATCGGCTAGATGCCAAGCCACTTCTAATTTGAGTGCAGCACCAGGAATAATGATGAGTGTAAAGAGGATGCGATAAAAAATGACAGAGCCCTCTCCTAACACATACTCAAAACATTTTTCTCCATAATAAGCCCATGCAATCACAGTTGAAAAGGCAAATAGGATGAGTCCGATAGAGACGATGTATTCACCACCGGGTAGTGTGGAACTGAAGGCTTGAATAGCCATCGTTGCACCAGCTAATGGCTTGCCGGTTGCTGATAACGCTCCCTGCACCTCCGTCACCGCAAGTACGAGTCCGGTAATGCTGCACACAATCACTGTCGATATCAAAGCTCCAGTCATCGTAATCATCGCTTGTCGTCCAGGACAGTCGGTACGAGCTGCTGCTGCTGCCATCGAAGAGATGCCAAGTCCTGCTTCGTTGGAGAAAATACTGCGGGAAACTCCCATTTGAATTGACATCATCACTGTTGAACCGACGAAACCACCGATAGCGGCTTGCCCTTGAAATGCACTTTCAACGATAAGGGTAAAGGCTTCGGGGATTTTATCGATGTGGAGACCAATGATAATCAGTCCTGCAACAAGATAAAATAAGGCCATGATTGGGACTAGAATACCTGCAACGTAGCCAATACTTTTTACTCCGCCGATGATGACAAAACCTGTGACTACTGCTAAGCAAAGACCTGTAACCCAAGGATCGACGAACCAAACGTGGTTGATGGTGTCGCCAATAGCGTTCACTTGAACCAAATTTCCTGTTCCGATGGCGGCGATAGCGCCTAGCAAAGCGAAGAGGATAGCCATCCATTTCCAGCCGAGACCTTTTTCAATATATTGCATTGGGCCACCGCACATTTCTCCACGTCTATCAGTTGTTCGGTATTTGACAGCGAGTAGTGATTCGGCATATTTTGTCGCCATACTAAAGAATGCCGTCACCCACATCCAGAACATTGCTCCCATTCCACCGACCATAATTGCTGTGGTGACTCCAACGATAGTTCCAGTCCCGATAGCGCCGGCTAGAGATGTCATTAAAGCATCAAATTGGCTGATGTCTCCCTTAGAATCGGCTTTAGATGGAAGGATTGCTTGTTTTAAAGCATAACCGAGGTAGCGAAACTGCACTCCTCGGAGGATGATAGTGAGGTAGATGCCCGTTCCAATCAGTAAGATCAGGAGAGGGGGGCTCCAGACCAGATCTTTGATAGAAGAAAGAATTTGATTATATTGTTCCATTTACTTTAGCCTCACTAATAACTTAGGGTTATACCAAATCTCAATTTTGAATCACGTTTGGTATCACACAGTCTAAGAAAAGGAAGAGTTTAAGAAAAGGTTTTTTTATGGGAAATCATCGTCTTTTGGTTACAGAAGTAGAAAAGAAAAACGAATACAGAGAGCAATCCAAAAATAGGAGTAGCTGGAAGCAGGAGATACAAGGCAGGATGGAACGTCTTTGGTTGCAGGATCCTGAGCAATTTAACCCGGAACGAGATTGTATACAAAGGGAGCGAATCACAAAGACATTAGAGGTGTTAACTAGTACAGTTGATCTTAAAGGTAAGAGCGTTGCCGATTTAGGTTGCGGCGCCGGCGTCCTCTCTCGGTTGATTCGGGATAAGGGGGCAACGGTCGACGCTGTCGATATTGCCGGTAATGCACTAGCTTGTCTGAAGATGGGAGAGATGGAACGGATCAGGCCAATTCAAGATGCTTTGCCTTCGACCTCCCTTGCCGATGAGTTCTATGATGTCGTCGTGTGCACCGAGGTGATTGGCTTTCTCCCTCAAAAAACCCATCGACTTTTTTTCTCCGAGCTTTCTCGAGTTGTTAAATTGGATGGTCATGTCGTCTGTTCCACAGAATTTGACCTGAGTACCGAATCCCCATTGGAACGTTTTAATGCCATTGCAGAAACTGAATTCACAATTGATACTTGGGTATTGAGTTATCATAGATTGTTCATTCGTCTCTGTCAGTTCTTTGAAAAACCGGCTTATCTTGCAGATCTAAATAAAAGACCAGAAGTGCGTAATACAGAAATGGAGAAGAGGAGAACTTTGGTGGGAAAGTGGTTGTTAAAACTTAATGTCACAACAGTGGGTTCTTTTTTTTGGAGTGGTGTCGCATTAGTAAGCGTTCCAATAGCCAGATGGTTGCGACAAAGTCCAAAAATCATGAATCAACTGGAAAAAGTATCTTACTTTATTTGGAGTGAAGAGGGGATAAGTCACGCATTGTTCGTAGGACGAAAACGCCCCTTAGAATTCCCATTGCCTCAAAATGAAATACCTAGAGAGATGAGACACAAAAAAGAGGTGTGGGAATAAAACACATGATAAAATTAACAGGATAGGCAGGATCGGCTTCGCCGGCAGGATAAAAGGATAACCTATCCTGCCGGCGAAGCCGATCCTGCCTATCCTGTTAATTTTATCGTTCAAAGGCAATTTAGACAACCATCACACGTGTGCTTTTTAGACAGTGGTTGAGTGTGTGAGTAGGGAAAAAACACCGGATATTAGTGTCTTCGGAACAGCAACTAGGAGTGAGATAATTTACTAGGGTAAATGGGAATTGTTTAAAAAATTCTTCTCGCTCCTAATTCTTGGACTTTTAGGATCTATGCATTCCAAATTTACTACCACAGAGCCCACAGAGATCATAGAGGGAAGAGGTGGCATGCGTCATATGAAACTATAAATTTCTCTCTATGATCTCTGTGGGCTCTGTGGTAGTAAAATTGGTCCAATTCACTCGTCCTTGAAATTATTGAGTCTACTCGACGAGTTCTTTGTGAGAAGAATTTTTGCGAATTTTTAATTTCTCCCCGTAAAATATTCCACTCCTAATTGCTGTCTTCGGAAGGATTTTATTGACATTTGTTCGCAATTTTAGTAACATAAAGTGAAAGAAATGCCAAATACAAGAGTTGTCTTTTATCAAGAAAGTGATGGAACAGTCCCCGTGCTCGATTGGTTGGATACAATCCCAAAAAAAGCTCGGTTGAAGTGTATCAGGAAGATCGAACGATTAAGAGAAGAAGGGCATCAGTTACGTAGACCAGAGGCTGATTTACTCAGAGATAAGATCTATGAACTTAGGGCCAGTTTACAGGGGGTTCATTATAGAATTCTCTATTTTTTTCATGGTAATGTGGCGGCAGTACTGTCTCATGGAATTATTAAAGAAGACTGTGTGCCTCCTGTAGAGATCGATAGAGCAATACAACGCAGAAATAATTTTGTATTGAGCCCAAAGACGCATATATATGAGGAGAAATAAAATGAGTAAAAAAAAATATAAGCCAACAGACGATGCTGTTGAAATTTTACATCGCCGTTATGTTGAAGATGACCCTGAGATCCTTGCTGAATTAGAAAAAATTCAGGCTGATAATGATGTGGCAAGAAAGATCTATGATCTTCGAACAAAGGCGGGTCTTTCTCAGAGGGCGCTTGCTAAATTAGTTGGAACTACAGCTTCTGTTATTTGCCGGTTAGAAGATGCGGATTATGAAGGACATTCTCTGGCTATGCTCAATCGTATTGCTGCTGCTCTAAATAAGCGGGTTGAAATTCGCTTCCTTCCGATCAAAGGCAACTTACATTCTCATCAAGCTTGTGCTAATTAGATAATAATTTGGATATGTGGATAGAGAAAAACACCGGAGATGGTCTATGGCATAGAACGGCATCCTTAAGGCTGCTACATTCCTGTCCTGACCTAGTTCGGACTGCTCCATTCCATAGGATCCCCGGTGAGAGGAGATTGTAGCAAAATTAGGTTATTAGGCACAAGGATTAAAATGATGTGCAGGGACCGATCTCATCTGCCATTGCAATATGTTTCATTGAACCAATTTGTCCTTTGTATTCGGGTCGATTACCGTTCACCCAGGCATAATAGCCAGCGTCGTTAATTGTTTGAAGGAATCTAGTGTCTGGTAATGGTGCGCCTGGGTAGTAAAGACCTAGAGAAATAACGCTGGTGCAGGCTTTAGAATCTCTGATCATTTGAGAAATCATATCATTTCTTTCTACATGATCGTTGCTAAAACCTCTACAATTTGCAATTAGGGGGATGTTCAGTTCTCTAAGGACGGCATCTAAAGTAAACAGATTGATGTCTTCTCTATACCAATGTGGCTCTGGTGTCGTTTCGTTTGGAATTTGAGTCCAATTGTTGATAAAGGCATGAACAATACATCTGTCTGGACCAATAGCAGTTGCTAATTCTCTTAAATAAGGCAAAACGGTTTCATCTTTGACGTCAATGAGTACTTTCATTCCTGGATGTGCTTTTAAAAATGACTTGAATTCATCCAAAGATACGTTAGCAGCAGGAAATGTTTTGCCATGTTTGGTGTAAAATTCCTCTGGATGTCCGATGTAGGGCTTTCCTTCCTCAACATGAGGATTAAATGCGCTATGTGCCCAAGCGAGGTCGATTTCGAATATAGAGTTTTTTTCAGCTGCCGCCTGCAGTTCTTTCAGCGTTGCTGTATGTGAATGGAAGTATACAAATTGATCTTGATGGCGACCAAACAGAGCGGGCAGATCTTTGTTTTTAATGAGTGTCTCTTGTCTGATAGGTGCTGAACAGCGGCGGATGACAAGCACCGAAGCAGCAACTCCCATCAACGCTGTCAATGTATCTACTTTGCCCAATACCCAACCACATAAAGTTGCGACGGCAGATGTTTTTCCTAAAATGATGAGCCACTCAGCAGTGCATGACAGTTTATTTTTTGATGATGTGTGAAAAGGCGCGTTTTTATCCGATAAAGCTTGTGCAATTTCTTTAGGGATTCGAGATTCCCGAGTGGTAGTTTTTGATTCATCAAATGTTCGGCTACCATAACTATTATTTGCCGTTCTTTGTATGTCCATTTTAAGCTCCAAATTATTTTGAATGATTTAATCGGAGATCATACTTAGATAATACTTTTTTGTCAATTATTTTTCGAAAGTATCTTGTTAATATAAATAATTTTATTTATAGTAAAAGAATGGTTAGTTAGTGTACCTAGGAGGTTTCCTGTGGGTTCTGATATTCAATCTTTAAGGCTACCATCTCTGGTAGAAAGTTGCCATCCAAAATCTTTTGTTTTAAGCAGTGAAATAAAAGAGTGCCTTGGTGCAGGGAAGTTATTAGCAAAACAGTATCAGAAAAAATTGTGGGATAGAGAGTCTTCGCTATTCACACTTGGAACGTTGGCAATGAAATTTGCTGACCAGCCAACGAGCACTGCTGCTGGGCTTGTCACACAAAATGTGGTCTCCTATAGGAAGTTGAATCATTTGTATGCTAATCGACGTGCGGCGGTTCATCTAATTGAATTAAAAAAGCACATTGCTAATATAGATCCCATGTATTGGAACACAGAAACCTTTAAACTGCTGAAAAAAACAGTTCTTTCTTATGAAAAACTCCTTACTTACCAGAAGGCACAGACGACATCCACAATTGTTTTTCACGCCTCTACAATCCTTGCAAGCAGCTCCTACTTTTTAAGTGCTTGTTTGTCTACTGGTAGCGCGCTGTCGACAGGACTGTATATAGCAGGGAATATCCTTGCATCGGTGGCCTGTGCTGAATTTGGGCGTCATTACTGTTATAAGAGAGGGGAGAATGTTAGCCTTGATAGCGTTGCCAAAAGGCTGCATGACTGCTGCAAGAAACTCTTGGAGTAAAAAACTATTCTACCTTGTAATTTAACCAAGAATCATTTATTTTTGGGTTGGAATACGACCAAAAAACAATCAGTTTTGCCTTGGAAATCAACCATGTTTAAAAGAATTAATGGCTTAAGCCGCGAACGCGGCAACAGCATATAGCCCCACGTGTAAACGTGGGGTTTGTTCATTAAACAAACGAAAAGCTTATCTTTGACCATTACGCTTTAGTTCGTCATCAATGCGCTTTCTAAAATCTTCTTGACTTATGTTAATATCATTTTCAAACTTATCGAAGCTCATTTTTTTTAAATAAGTTGATAGTCCTAAACCTAATCCAATTTCAACAGTAATTCTTGCTCCAAGTTTAGCATAAAATAACGAAGTATCAGATGTTCCACCAAGGAGACTTTCACCAGCTAAAATAGAGGCGAGCGTGCAGATAGCAAGAGCTGTGAATTGACGAATATTTCCTGGGAGTAGGTAAGAGTCTTCTGGGGAAAATGTTCTTGTCGTAACTTCTCTAAAATAGTTTAGGCCAATGTTAGTGAGTATTGCGATTTTAAATAATTTATTTTGTTTTTTATCTCCACTATTGTTATTAGATAAAGTTTCTATTTCTATGGCCTTCTCTAAAGCCGTCACTTCATTGAAAGATTGTTCTGCAAAGGATTCATATCGTTTGGCTGCTATTTTTGATGGTTCATCATAAAAACTACGACCTGGAATGCCTGAAGACCAAGAAGAGTCCCATAGATGTTTTAGCGATATTAAATGTTTTTCCTTTGCATCGAGAAATGCGATTCCATCTTTAAGGATAGTGGCTCTGTCCCAGACAATAGTAGGTTGTTGAGTCGTTGTTTCTGTTGCTGTCATGGTTATTGTAGCCATAAAAAATACCTTATTTAAAGTTATAACTAGTTGTTTAATTTAGGTCGGTCGTATCATGTATTTGTGATTATGTCAAGTATAAAATAGGTTGGTTTTATGGTTACATTCACATAAATCTTGCACAATAGCTTTCGGTTTGAAGGACAAAGGACGCCAACGACACCAAGGACCTTAAGGACAAAAAGGACGTTTCAGCACCCACTTGGATAGCTTTGTCCTTGGTGTCGTTGGCGTCCTTTGTCCTTTTTCTATTCTCTGAAAAAATTGTCCTTGCCTGAATTATCGTAGAATTGGTAACATGTGAGTCTCTTAGAATTTTGCGAAAGTGGCGGAATTGGTATACGCGCTACCTTGAGGTGGTAGTGAGGTTTCCTCATAGGGGTTCAACTCCCCTCTTTCGCATTCACCTTAGAACTGCTGTTTCTAGGTCCACCTTAACTGGGTGTTTTTATGCATTGCTGTGCCTTATGCACCGCTGGAACTTACGCCATTAAGCCTCTTTACGAGGTGATGCGCGTTTCTTATAAAACAACTCTTTATAAAGATGTGGTTCATGTTGTCTTCGAAAAAGAGGATTCCCGTTGCGATGCTTTTTTCTTTTCTTATGGTGTTGGTGTCTTCTGGGGCATCTCAAAAGAGCTTGCGCTGCAAATAGTCAAAGAAGATCTGGCTATCTTTGAAGAAAATAAGCTCGATCACATTGAAAGCGATGATTTCACATACGTTTACGGAGAAACAGCTAAGCTGGCCGAGGATGAAATCACTCTCCCTGACGATGAAATCGTTACAATGTTGGCTCTGTCTCAAGGGATTGCCCAATCGACAAAACTAAGTTCATTTGAAACTGCCTTGAAAGAGAGTTTTAATTCGACAAAACAAATTCCTGAGGACTTAGCTCAACAAGGAAAAATTTCCCTCTCACGAAAGGAGATCCGTCGCAAGATGGGAGCTCTTTTCATCGAAAGAAATTCTATCAATCTTCATATGGAAGTGCTCGACACGCCGGAATTTTTTTGGGAATATCCAGAGCTAGAACCTCTTTATACAATGGTCGCCAACTATTTGGATGTGCGCAAACGCGTTGAAATCCTCAATCAACGCCTCGATGTGATGCATGGTCTATTTGAAATGTTGGGAACCGAACTCAACCATCTTCATTCTAGCCGACTGGAATGGACGATCATCAGTTTAATCGTTATTGAAGTCCTTATCTCGCTCATGCGGGATGTTTTCCGTGCAATATGAAAACTCTTGCTATTATTTTTATTAGAGCCTATCAATTATGTATTGCTCCTCTGATAGGTGAGACTTGTCGGTTTTATCCTTCCTGTTCTCACTACGCGGTTGAGGCATTGAAAAAATATGGGTTTTTTAAAGGATCGTGGCTAACAATTAAACGACTTCTT
>JABDDS010000035.1 GCA_013287465.1 Chlamydiota bacterium
TAAGACTTCTTGGGTACAATAGACCGGAACGTTATTGATCAAAGCAAGCGTGATGCAGTCACTTGGACGCGAATCTATCTCAATAATATGCTGCAGGTCATCGGCATCATATTCGAGAAATAAACGAGCAAAATAGGTCGTCTCTTGAACATCATTGATCACAACTTGTCGAATTCGGACATTGGCCCCCTTAAGGACATTCATGATCAAATCATGCGTCATTGGACGCCCTTTCTTCGTCCCTGTCAAATGATCTTGAAGGATTTTACCTATACTTGGTTCTGTATAGATAGCAAATTTCTTCCCCTGGGCGCTCAACACGATCACGGTATATGCCCGTGTCTGCATGATTTTATCAAATGAAAGTTGAATAATTTCTGTCAGCATGATGGCATTCCCCTTAAAATTTCCATCTTATTCACTAGCTCTTTTTCCGTCACTGATAAAAATTGACACAGCGGAAGTGTTTTAGTATAATTCGGTGGATGATGTTATCGACACTACCTAATTTTATTTCTTTCCTTCGCCTTCCTCTTGCGTTTGTTTTCTTAAACGAAAGTCCAACGCTACGAGCTGCAGCCCTTATCCTTGCAATGCTAACCGACTGCCTCGATGGCTTTTTGGCTAGGCGTTATCAGATATCTAGTCGTTTTGGAACCTTTCTAGACCCTTTTAGCGATAAATTTTTTGTGATTTTTATTCTTTCTATCTTTATTAAAGAAAATAGAATCGAAGTTTGGCAAGCGGTGACAATGCTATGCCGCGATTTTGCTGTGATTCTTTTTGGCTTTTATCTTACCTGGAGAAAGACTTTATCCAAGTACCAATTCCGCTCTATCTGGTGCGGAAAAATCACGACGACATTACAATTCTGCATTTTACTTGGACTGATTTTTAACGTCCACTTCCCTTCCCTAGTATTTGTCTCGTTCATTGTGCTCGGAATAGCAGCACTCGGAGAACTTTACCTAGAGAGAAATCGTTTAATTATTAGGTAACAGCTACCTCTTTATTTTCAGAAGATTCTTCATGTTTAGCCTTTTGATCACTGGGAGCTGCAGTGGTTCCCAACGCGGCATTAAACTGTTTACCTAACGAACGAACCGCGCCGATCCATAATCCAATGACAGCAAGGAGACAACCAGCCACATAAGGAGCACTTGCATTCAACGTTGAGAAAACCATTAATAGTCCCTGATGAATAAAAGACCCACCAGACTTACCAAAACGAGATCCTACGCCGTCAATTGCAGCTTTCCCTTTCAATTTAGATTCGTGACTTAACGGAATATAAGCCATGTTGGTAGTCGCATCAAAAACAGAGTACTTAGCTCCCTTGCTCAAACAGTTCTGTGCTCCTCCAAAGAAGACAGCAATCACAAGAGGAGTTGTCCCAGTGAGAGCGACAACAACACCCGCGAGATGTTCACGGAAAAATAAGAATGAAAAGAACCCAACACAGGTTACAAGCATAATAACAGGAGTGATCAACGCTGTTTTTGTCCAGCCTAGTTTGTCCAAAATCTTTGCCATAAAGACCGCTAAGAGCGTGGAGACAATACCCGTTGCCGATGTGATATTATTCATATAGGCATTAAACTCTGCTGGCTCAGAATAGAGGCGATAAAGTTGATCTTTCCAGACGATTTCAACAAGGTTAATGACCAGATTATAAGAAACGACGATGGCAGCAATGCAGATTAGGTATTTCGAATTCGAAAGGTAAGAAAAGCTATCGCGGAAAGAGAGCTTTCCTTTTGCCTTTGTTTCTCGTTTGTTAAAGTGAAAATTATCGAAACTGGGATCATTTAAGACACGTAGATTCATCCAACGAAATATCGCCATCGTCCCAAGACCGCAGATAACAATCACCGAAACTAAAACCATCTGCACAGATTCCCACTCATCTCGTCCAGCGAAAATACCTCCAAATGTCGCAGGGATCTCAGAAAGAAGATTAGCAGACTGACCGGCAAGGATAGCGGCAACGTTAGCTCCAATACCGAAAACGCCGTAAAAACGACGAGCTTCCCCTATCTGAGTGACTTCATTAGCAAACCCCCAAAATAGGACATTAAGGACAATCGTTGCCCAAAGTTCAGACATGACATAAAAACCGGTAAATGTCCAGTAGCGGAACATCGAAATTAAGCCTTTAAATCCAACAGGAAGAATTGTCTCTAGATAATCAGCAAATCCATGGAAATGAAGGTAATCGCGAAAGGGGTACATGACAAACGCAAATAGAGAGAAACAACACAAAAAGCCACCGATCATGATGTTAAAGACCCGTTGCTGGCTGTATCGACTTGATAGTTTAGTAAATAGAATCGTCAACACAATCGCCATTGGAAGCATCGCCCAGACCTTAATAAAAGGAATCACCTCGGCACCAGATGTTGTGACGACGATAGCATCCTTCATATTGCGTAAGATGTTATAGCTAAAACAAATCAAAAAAATCATGAAGCACATCGGAAGCAACTTCCTGACCTCATGGCGATAGACCGGCCAAAAACAAGAACGAATAGGACCAAAGGCCTGATCCAAATTTTTATTTACTGGTTGTGACATCAATACCTTCTATAAGGTTAGAATTTTCAGAAAGTGGCATTATAAGCTATTTTAAATTAAAATGCAATTCCTAAAAAACCTCCTAAAAAACCTACTTATGCACAACTTCTCTAATGGTTTAACCTGTAGTTGTTGATTTTCTCCAGCCAGAGGCTGCACTGGCAAGGTTATTAGCGGCGCTAGTGAAAAAAGCCGAAAACCCTCCTCGAGAAGAAGCTGGTTGCTGATCTGAAGCACCCGTGACCGTAGGGCCACCTGCTCTAGCTGTAAAAACATCTTCAGAAGAAACTGAGCTCTCCTCATCCGATTCCTCTAAATCTTTCGCTGGAACATCAAGGAAGT
This sequence comes from Chlamydiota bacterium, assembly GCA_013287465.1. Lineage (GTDB taxonomy): Bacteria > Chlamydiota > Chlamydiia > Chlamydiales > Parachlamydiaceae > JABDDS01. The sequence goes on from JABDDS010000035.1 coordinate 2,917, forward strand.
CATCCCCAAGAAACGTTGTTTTAAGGGCATTAAAATCTTCGGAACTATTCTGAGCATTGTCAGCAATGAATTGCTGCAATCGTATAGACTCTTTTGTAAATTCACCTGAAGCCTTTTCGGTAGAAGTTTTTAACTGGGAGATCGCCTCATGAGTCAATTTTCGCAGAGCCTCTAGTTGCTCAGACTGAGCTATAAATTGTTTTTTTGCATCCGCATCAAGAGATTCCTCAAATGGGACCCAATCTACCGGATATTCCAAAGGAGCTCCAACGGGCCTGTCCAGTATTTTCTGGCATCTGGACCGAACGCTTTCTCTCTCATTGGCATACCCTTTTTCCTGTGTGACTCCAGGCTTAAGATACACGGCCTGCACTGCAGCCCCCTTCTCCCTTAAGCTCAAATCAAAGTCATGGCACGTGCCAATGTTCTGAGCTTTGGTGATGTTTTCTTTATATTCACTTAAAATAGTCCTATATTGACCATCAAGCCCCTTTAATTGAGGAGCTGTCCTCGCATAATCTGTCGCTACACTCAACTTGCTTCTGGCGTCGTTAAAGCTCAACAACAGTTGATTCCATCTGCGAGAAAGACCTATCCTCTGTTCTTTATAAAATTGCTGTGCAGCTTGTTCCAAGGACTGTAAGTTTCTAACAAAATCCTCTTGTTGTTCTGCAAAAATTTGATCAATAGTGGAATAAAGGGCATCAAACTCAGGATCTTGGTGCACTTGTCCTGCCTCTGCAGCGATTACGTTTGGAAGATGATAAGCTTTAATTTGTTCCGCATCTCCATTCGGTGTCTGAATAGTTTCATTTAAGCCTGCAGACAGCTGCTTAACCCTCCCTAAAAGAGCGCTTCTTCTCTCTTCTAATGTTTCCAACTCCCCTGCGAGAAAGGCCGGCTGCGCCTCGATTCGTGCTAAAGCTTCTGCAAGGGTTCTAGCTTTGGCTGCAGCCTCTGCTGTCTCAAGATTAATCACCATTGGAGCTTCAGCTTCAAGGACCATCTTGTTCAATGAATCAATTTTTTCTATTTGTGCATTCAAATCATCCTGAAGGCTCCTAATCTCTAAAGTTACATCGGTAAGTGGAGATAAAACATTCTTAATCAGACGTATTCTTACCTCTTCCAAGCAAACTTGATACCAGCTGTTAACTAACTCATTATATGCTGCTCTGTTACGTTCATTCTCTGAACTCAATTGTGCAAGGGTGCTTGGTATCCGAGGAGCGGCGACGAGTTTCTTCAGCATATATGCGATCTGAGTTAGCGATTCAACGTCCTGATGCCTTCTGGAACTATCATAAGAAGCTATTTCTTTCGCTGATTTAACAAGTTCATCTTTAACTTTTCGCATCAAAGAATTAACTTTTAAAACAGCAGGCTCTAGTTCAATCATCGCCTGTTGAGGAGGAGGGGGGGCTGCGGAAGCTGCACTTTGCATCTCGAGAGTTTTCTTTGCAGTCTCATTTTCTAAATTACGCCGTAAAGTCTCCTCAAGCTGAAACCATCCACTTAAACTATCAGATCTTTGTTTTAGCAGTAAATCTCCCTCAAGTTTTGGAGGGGGTTTTCTGCTCATTCGTTCTAGCTCTTCCACTGCTGGCTTCATAGTGTCTAGCTGTTTTGATGCTCTTGATGGCCCTTTTGAAGGCTCACCTGGTGTAGAACGTAGAAGCTGAGTAACTGAATTTTCAACCGAGTGGAAATCGGCACAAAGCAGCCTAATGGCAGAACCTATTTGAATATTGGTAAATCGAGGAGTAGCAAGCCCTTGCACTGCGACAACTGCAGTATCTGATTTAGTCTCAGGCAAACTTGGTTCGGGGGTGGATCTCATCGGACTGAGATCTCTAGGAGATCCGCCTATTGACTGCAAGCTACGTTCGGAAGGCCTCTTAGCTGTAGCTAGCCGCTGTGGATTTAATTGATCTTGTGGCGGATCTATTATCACAATGTCTGTGGGTCCCATTACCTGAAAGTTCATATAAACTCCTACAATTTATTTTTTATTCTCTGAGCAAAATGTTTTTTTTTCATTAAGCCAGACGATATTTATAGAATCTTTTTCCGATATATTTTATCAATAAGAAAGAGAGAAATCTTGATTTTTTTAATCGAAATAGGTAAAAAATGTTTGAAAAAACCATTACCGTTGGACTAGGTGTCCTTGCTGTCAGCTCTATCGCCTGGCTTGTTTATCATACCCACACCCAGGAAGAACACGTCCTCATCACCGGAGGATCTGTCGGCGAAGAATATTATGGCCTAGAAGAGAAGAAACCGGATGAAGCCATTAAAAAATTCGATCTATTAGATCCGGAATGCGCGCCGGAAGATATGCTAAATAAAATCATGTATGGTTACCACATCATGCTCGATACAAAAAAAAATGCAGCAGAATTTAGCGGAAATGCACTCAATTGCAACAACTGTCATTTTTCCGGAGGAAATACATTGGGAGGAAAAAACAGAGGAATTTCTCTTGTAGGGGTCTCTGCAGCCTATCCTAGATACTCCAAGAGGGACAAAAAAGAGATTTCATTAGTCGACAGACTCGAAAACTGCTTTAAACGAAGTATGAACGGCAAAGCCCCACCTAGAGACAGCCTACAAATGGAAAGCCTAGTGGCCTACTTGCATTGGATTTCAAGTGAGGTGGAGGATGCTTCAATGCTCCCTTGGCTTGGGCTTGGACCAGTCCCCTCAGCACACACTCCAGATGCTGCTAATGGAAAAATCATCTATAAAAACAACTGCATGATTTGTCATAAAGAAAATGGGGAGGGAAGTGAAGAGGTCCCGCCGCTATGGGGAGACCAATCATTTAATGATGGTGCCGGCATGAATACACTGCCGATGCTATCCTCTTTTGTATGGCAAAATATGCCTTATGGAGAGGCGACGCTAACCCCCGAAGAGGCTTTAGATGTAGCAGCCTACATCATCAGCCAGCCGCGTCCCCATTTCAAATAATGCCCACGTTGACGCTCGGCTCAAGCACCGAATGCGCGGACGCTATGCATGAACACGGATTTAAACGCAAAGACGCAAAGGCGCAAAGAGAGGGCAACCTTTGGCTACCTGTTATCAAGGTTGCCAAAGGTTGCCCTCTCTTTGCGCCTTTGCGTCTTTGCGTTAAATTTTTGTTACCAGTTGTTTAACGTCAGAGTATTAAGTACGTTAACCGTTGCTTCTTCGAGTGGTGTAAGAACGACCAGAAGCAGATGATCGGTTGCCTCTACCGCCACCAAAGCCTCCTCGGCCTGATCGTGGTCGTCGTGGACCGCGATGATGAGAAATCGTTGGCTCCATCCCTTCAACCACGTGAGCCATCAATTTTTGTCCTGTAAACTGCTCGATACGTCCGACTAAATGTCGATCGCTATTACCTGCGATTGAAAGGGCGATGCCTGTGGCTCCTGCACGACCGGTTCTACCGATTCGGTGAACATAGTCTTCTGGGCTCGCTGGCAGGTCAAAATTGATCACATGAGTGATCGATTGGATATCAATTCCCCTCGCGGCCACGTCGGTTGCGACTAGGAAGCGGATGTGCCCTTCGCGCAGGCGTTTGATCGTACGTGTGCGTTGTCTTTGATCCATGTCTCCGTGCAAAGCAGCGACGTCATAGCCGGCATCGGCAAGATCATCCACTAATTGATCAGCAAATCGTTTTGTCGAAGTGAAGACAATCGCTTGATTGATCTCTTGATCGCTGAGGAAGTGATTGAGAAGACGTTGCTTATGGCCAAGATCATCGGCATAATAAAGGCGCTGTTCGATATTTTCATGTTTTTCATGCTCATGAGCGACTTGAATTTCAATAGGATTGCGAAGAAGACGTTTTGATAAGCCGATAACACTTCCTTTAAGCGTCGCAGAGAAAAGCAATGTCTGACGCGTCTTTGGTGTTGCCTCTGCGATTTCTTCAACGGGCTCAATGAATCCCATATCGAGCATGCGGTCGGCTTCATCGAGGATAAGTGTTTCAACTTGAGAAAGGTTGATTCTATTGCGTTCTAAATGGTCAATGAGGCGTCCTGGGGTAGCAACGAGAATCTGATAAGGACGCGATAGCTGTCTATTTTGAACAGGATAAGGAACTCCTCCGTAAATACAGACAGTGTTGATTTTAGGTAAATGTTTGCTGTATTTAGCAGCCTCTTCGGCAACTTGAATCGCTAACTCACGGGTAGGAACCAAAACGAGAATACGAGGGCCTCGGTATTGGATATTGTTTGGTACTGTCATTTTCTGCAAACAAGGGAGGATATAAGCAGCGGTTTTTCCAGTCCCAGTCTGCGCCGATGCGCGAATGTCGGAATTGCTGATAGCAACAGGAATCGCCTGTTGTTGAATCGGTGTCGGAACCGTGTAGCCAGCATCTTCAATCGCTTTTGTGAGAGCTGGATGCAGTTCTAAGTCTTTAAAGCTTTTCATTATTTTTTACTTTTTGTGAAATGTTTGTTTATGTAGCAGCGTCATTCTATCACAAAAGCAAATTAATAAGATATCTCTAAATGTGCTACATTGTCTATTTTTTTGCGACAAACAAAAAAAAGAAAAGACGACGCAAAGAACATCGTCCTTTGCGTCGCCTCTCATTTGATTAATTAGCTGGGGTAAATAAAGTGGGAATACCTTGTAGGCTATTCCTACGAGCCTGTTTCACCTCATTCCCTGGAATTGCGTTAGCCGAAGCATCCATTCCAGCTGTTGCTTGATGAATCGGTGGGTAAGTAGACACTCTTCTTACACTAATCGAATCCGAACTTAGTGATGCTGACCCCTGGTCACTCTCTTCATCTTCTCTGCCTCCATTTGGACCTGCAACAGGCTGAGATGCAACTGGTGACGCTAAAGGTTCGCTAGTAGGCTCATGAAGATATGCAGTCAAGGGGCTTGATTCAGGTGCATCACTAGATACTGATGAACTCTGAGGAGTTGGCAATGCTGGATCCTGTTTTCTTTCAGGATAACATTCGATTGGTCTTACAGGAGCATCATCATCACTTTCACTTCCTCCTACAGAACTATCACTTGCACTTACTTGTTCTCTTACAGCAGTAGATCGTGCTGAATTGAGTTTCGAGTGGCATCGATTAAAACACGATTCAATTTTCCCAAAAACACCATAGGCTAACATAGTGGTTGCGATAACAGCAGGCACAATAAATTGCAAATTGTCAAGAAATTTCTCAGGATTAAATGACGCTACTCCAGAACAATCACGATCACCTTGATACAGCCCCTTTCCGCTGATCAACAGGTTGTAGAATGTAGGAAGCGGCTTATAGCAAACTTGATTAAGAGGATTACCCCACATTCCCTTAAACATACCAGCATCGAATGCTAAAGTACCCAAAGCAATTGTACCAGCTGTCAAAGAAAGATTTTTAGCCATATTAGCCCCAAACGAACCGAGCGAAGCAACACCGCTAGCAGCACAACATACAGCTCTTGATACACAACAAGTAGATACGCGACACATAAAAAACTCCTTTTTAATTTATGATAAAAAGACATCTCCCGATGGCAACACGTCTTGTACATGTTCACGGGGTCTACTCACTATAACTCAGGCCTTCAGCCTGAAATACATATGTTTATCACCTAGGGCGTTGCCCTAGGCTTTTATAATCCAGGCCTTCAGCCTAAGCACTGTTCTCAGGGCAACGCCCTAGTTTATAATAGCCTAGGGCAACGCCCTAGGGAAAACACGTAAACACTTCAGGCTGAAGGCCTGAGTTATAGTGAATAGACCCCGTGAACATGTACCACGTCTTCTATTTTTTACAAAAAAAATCAATCAGAGTTATACTATAGATACCTATAGTATAACTAAGAATCGGGTTTAAAGTCCTGCTATTGCAGAATTAATATTATTTTCAATTTTACTAAGTGTCCTGTAAAGAAAAGTTGATCCAATAACAACCACAGGCAAAGCAAACGCTTGCATATTCACAACACTCTGAATATGATCGGTCTTTAATGTATAATCTTTTTCACAATCAAGAGAATGACCTTGGAAATAATTTATAGTGAGACCAAAATTAAGAATTGTAGGAAGACTGGCGTTACAAACGTTCAATTGGTGCAACCGACTTTGATCTTGAGAACCCCGAAGAAACACGAAAGAATCTATAGTTAAAATCGCTGTAGCAACTGTTCCTGTCAAAAAAGTTGCATTTTTGGCAACATTGACGCCATATGAAACGATAGAAAGAACATTTTTTGTTGCACAAGCAGCAACTCTCGATATACCACACATAAAAAACTCCTTTTTTATTTTATTTTATCAACAAAGAAAACCAAATTAACACAACTCCCTTTTAATAAAAAAGAGAGTCTACCAAATTCTTATTAAATTTGCAACAATTAACACAATTAAATTAATTTTTTTTCGCAAGAATAATAAAAAGCATGGGGTCAAGTCTGACCCCCATGCCGCTTATGGATCCGTTTGCGATCGCCCGCCCCCTAGTATAATTACACATTCACAGTTTTAGGAGGAAGATCATCGATATTTTCATCGCACTCACATGCATTGATTTCTAAAACAGGAGTCTCTGTAACAGCTAAAAAGTCATTATCTTCAGGTGGATCTTCACTTGCCAATACATCATCTTCGTCTGTATCTTCTGGATCAGCTAAAGCACCTCCGCCTTTAGGTTTGCCTTGGCATGGGCATCCGCCAGCCAACACATCATCTGCATCTGTCGTGGATTCTCTTTCTTTGCCACAAGAACGGCAAGCTAATTTAGGGTCGTGGTTTGCAGAATCACTTGGTTCTGAAGCTCCGGTCGCTGTCTGAATTGGCAATATTCTCACTTGATCATTTGGCAATATTCTTACGTCATCAGCAGAAACACCAGCCGTTGCAAATAATGTCAAGGAACAAATTAAAAGCGTTTTTCTATACATATATAGTCTCCTAGTTAGATGAGAATCATTCTCATGGAATGTCTCGGTTAGTAATCCATTAACGCTTAATATTGTTACGATTCAAATAACTAAAAGTCAATGAGAATTTTCGAATTGCTGTTGATCAAGAAATTCAATGATACGCATATTCGAAGGGTTTTCTGCAATTGCGATGTATGTCTTGGGTGTGATTAAAAATTGTACGCTACAGTTTTTTCAGAGCAACTCAACATTGGGGTCTGGCTTGATATTCTGATATTCTGGAGGGAGGCATGGGGTCAGGCTTGGTATTCTGGTATTTTGGTGTCCATCGTTATAGACTAGGCAACGAACACCAAAATATCAGAATATCAAGCCAGACCCCAATGCCTCTCCACAGAATACCAGAATACCAAGCCTGACCCCAATGTTGAGTTGCCTTGAAAAAATTCCAATGTATAACTTTTAATCACATCCGGCGGAAAATAAGATATGGCTATTTTTTTTATAGACCAATAAAATAGGCCATAAAATGGAGTGAATTATGATAGATCAGCCACCACCAGAACTTATCGCCAGGGCTCTTGCTAATGACGAACGAGTGCTCGAAGCAAAAAAATTGCTAAGAAGTGCCCTAAAGGAGCATCAAAAAAAAATCACCGCAATCAAACCTCCTGTTGATGCTCTTAAAAAGGGCTATGAAGAGCTCCTTTCCTCTCTTACAGAAGAACGAGGCAATAAGCTCTGGTTACCTTATATTGGCAGTGGCATTGGCAATGGTCCTTTTGTCGAATTAGCAGACGGAAGCATTAAATATGACTTCATTTGCGGCATTGGCGTGCACTACTGGGGACATAACCACCCCGATTTGCTCGATTCTGGTGTCGATGCAGCTATCAGCAATACTGTGATGCAAGGAAACTTCCAACAAAACATCGACAGCGCACAGCTCTCCTCTTTGTTTTTAAAGATTTCAAGACTCGATCACTGCTTTTTATGCAGCTCCGGCGCCCTTGCCAATGAAAATGCATTTAAAATAGCTTTTCAGAAAAATTTTCCCGCAAATCGCATCCTCTCTTTTGAAAGGTGCTTTATGGGCAGGACCCTTGCTGGAGCTCAAATCACCGATAAACCCGGATTCCGCGATGGACTCCCTATGACTCTTTCAGTCGATTATATTCCCTTCTACGACACTAAAGACCCAGAAGGAAGTACAAAACGCTCCGTAGAAGCCTTAAAGAAACACATCCAACGCTACCCTAAGCAACATGCTCTCATGTGCTTTGAGTTGGTTCAAGGGGAAGCTGGATTTTATGCTGGAACACGAGAGTTTTTTATCGCTTTGATGTCGATTCTTAAAGAGAATAAAATCGCCGTCTTCGCCGACGAGATCCAGTCTTTTGGACGGACATCTCAGCCGTTCGCCTATCAACATTTTGATCTACAATCCTATATTGATATCGCAACAGTCGGTAAGCTTGCGCAGACCTGCGCCACGCTGTTCACCAGTGAGTATAATCCCCGTCCAGCACTTCTTGGTCACACTTTTACCTCAAGCACATCGGCCATTAAAGCTGGAATCGTCATCCTCAGCAAACTCCTCAATGGGGATTTCTATGGACCCAATGGAAAAATCATGCGACTCAACCGCCACTTCACAAGTAAGCTTGAAGGCCTAGCGAATCGCTATCCTCACCTAATTCAAGGACCATTTGGCCTAGGGGCGATGATTGGGTTTACTCCTTATGGAGGAGATGAAGAGAAAGTAAAGGCATTCATCCATCGTCTTTTCCATGCTGGAGTCATCTCTTTTATGGCTGGCGGTGGGGTTCATCCTGCAAGAGTACGCCTTTTAATGCCGGTGGAAGTCGTTGCTGAAAAAGAGATCGATCATGTCGTTGAGATCATAGAAGCGGTGCTAAAATCTGATTAAAAAATTAGACTTCTTTCGAAACTGTAATCCCGTGCCTGTGCCTCTGCCTCTGCCCATATGCGTTAAGCTAAGGGTTTAAGTTTCTAAAGAAGTCTATTGTCCATTCGGTCCATTCGGTCCATGATGTCCATAGAGAGTTTCTCAATAAGTCAAAGTTGGCTGCGTGCAACTTTCAATCACCCCTGAGCTCTAAGTAGGGTTGCTATTTTATAAAGATTTCTATGAAATGCACTCTTCTGTTCATTTGAAGCAGAATCATTCACCACTGCAGCTTCTAGCATTTTCCGCGGAGAGCAGTAGTGAGGAGACCAAAATGTAGCTCCTTCGTTTAAAAGTAGTTCCAGCAATTCATGCGTTTGTTGTTTAGTATAGGGGATTCCTTTTGCGGCGTTAGAAGATTCCAAAATCATCTTCATTGCCAAACACAATGGAGAGGGACATGCATAATCGGAGAAATTGACATCAAATCGATCTGGATGAGAGAGCAATTCTTGAAGAACAGCACATTTAACATCAAAGTATCGAGGGCTATTAAACTTACAAATAAGCTCTGAAATCGCATCCTCTCCACAGGCTCCAAATTTAATTAACCGCTTTAAAACACTCATAGCAGAGCTAGAACCACAAACAAAGAGATGACGATTAGAATTGTCGAACGCTGCATCAATAAATATTTTAACAAAAGGATAACGGTCGAGACTCCCCCCTGCTTCAATGACTCCATCAATTTTTCTAAGAAGCACATTAGTACGAGCTAGACTCCAATCGCATTTAAAGGATTTCATGTCATGTTTTAAGTCATCTTCCGCTTGTTGGATTTTATCCACTGGTGTACTTACAGTCACTCCACATACAGGAAGGAACATTAGCTTCTCTGGCAGAGGGAGTAGCTGGGGCTCGCATTTTTTCTTTGCAGTTATCATTTTTTGCTGGGGCTCTGATGGTGTCATCGTAGAAAACGCCGAGTGAGCAAATGACATTGGTAAATGCTGATGAAAAAATGCTTTAGGTGCATGAAGTTCGAAGGGCATTCTAAAACCCCCTCTTATTCCTTGTAGCATTTAATTACCTCCAATTGTTTAGTTCATTGATTTGATCTTTTCATTGAGTAGTTCATTGACAACAGCCGGTGAAGCCTTTCCCTTTGTCAGTTTCATAACCTGACCGACTAAAAAGGCAAAGGCTTTATCTCGACCTGCCTTGTAATCGGCCACAGACTGCATATTTTCTGCCAACACCTGATCGACAATCAGTTCGATAGCTCCCTGATCATTCATCGGACGGTAGTCGGGGTTCTCTGCCACGATGAGTTCTGGGTCTTTACCAGGGCTAGCCACCATATCATCGGCAACAGTTTTAGCGATGCGTCCTGTAATCGTTCCTTTATCGATCATCTGAACAAGCTTAGCAAGATGCACTGGAGGAATATTAAAATCAACCAAACTTTTTCCTGTCTCTTTCAATCTTCCAGAAAATTCGACTGTGATCCAGTTGCAAAGCAGTTTTGCATTTTGGCAGATTTTCAAAGCCTCTTCAAAGTAATCGGCAATTCGTTTGTCCATTGTGAGGACAAAGGCATTATGAGCAGGTAGTCCGAGTTCTCTCACATAACGGCGCTCTCTCTGAAGGGGAAGCTCTGGCAAAGAACTAAGAATTTCTTCTATGTAAGCATCTGTAAGTATGATTGGGAGTAGATCGGGCTCAGGAAAATAACGATAATCTTCAGCCTGCTCTTTGCTGCGCATCAATACCGTTTCTTTTTTGTCGGGATCCCAACGGTATGTCGCCTGGGTGATGATCTCTGAATGGTGCTTATCGGAATTGCGCGTGTACTCCTTGATTTGGCGATCGACCTCTGAATTAATCGCCATTTCCATGAAACTAAATGAATTCATGTTTTTAATTTCAATTTTACTGCGCAGCTCTGTCGTCCCTTTAGGCCTTACCGAGACGTTAACATCAATTCGCAGCGACCCCTCTTCCATGTTGCAATCGCTAGCATCGATATATTGAAGGATTGCTTTAATGGCACCAGCATAGGCAACAGCTTCACGGGCGCTACGCATACATGGTTCAGAAACAATTTCAATGAGAGGGACTCCGGCGCGGTTGTAATCAACTCCAGCAAAGGTAGGGAAGTGCTTGAGCATGCCCGCATCATCTTCTAAGTGGACATGATCAACAGCAAATTGCTTTTCTTCTCCATCGATTTCAGCGATGACTGTTCCTCCAATCACAATAGGCTCTTCAAACTGGGTGATTTGGAAGTTACGTGGACTATCGGGGTAAAAGTAAGACTTACGGTCGAATCGGCTGTATTTCGCGATTTTAGCACCAATGGCGCAGCCAAATTGGACAGCTTTGCGCACGGCTTCCTTGTTGAGCACCGGCAAAGCACCAGGTTGTCCGGTACACACTTCGGTAATATTGGTGTTAGGTTCATCGCCAAAATGATTGGGAGCAACACTAAAGAGTTTTGATTTTGTGTTTAGCTCACAGTGAATCTCTAAACCAATGATAGTTTCCCATTCTTTGGGTGTATGCGTCATATTATTTCCTATTTCACAAGTTCCGGTATCAACAGATGATGCGTTGCCTTTTCAAAGGCCTGAGCAGCCATTAAAACGCGTCCATCTTGCTTTTGTGGACCAATCAACTGCAATCCCAAAGGTTTGCCATCTTTAGCAAATCCCTGTGGGACGCTGATAGCAGGGACCCCCGCGAGGTTGATTCCGATCGTATAAATATCTTCTAAATACATTTGTAAAGGGTCTTTCATTGCCCCAATCTCAAATGCAGTAAACGGAGATACTGGAGAGGCGATGAGATCGCACTTTTTAAAAGCTTCTTGATAGCTCCGAATGATCAACGTGCGTACCTGTTGAGCTTTTTTGTAATAAGCGTCCTTATAGCCCGCACTTAACACATAGGTACCAAGCAGTATGCGCCGTTTGACTTCAGGTCCAAAGCCATTTTCTTTGGACTGGTCGTAAACTTCATCCAGAGTCTGAGCGTTTGGAGAACGCACTCCATAGCGTATGCCATCAAAGCGGGCGAGGTTACTCGAAGCTTCTGCTGTTGATAGAATATAGTAAACAGCTAGGGAGTATTTCAAAATGCTCAAATCGATATTGACGATTTCTGCTCCCAATTTCTTTAATACTTCAATAGAATTGGTAAAAATCTGCTTGGGTTCTTCGGCTAGTTTATCTAAGAATTTCCAAGGCACCCCGACGCGCATCCCTTTTATTCCCTTGTCGATTCCCTCTAAGTAGTTTTCTAGCGGCCCGCTGTAACTCGTCGCATCTTTTTCGCAGTGGCGTCCGATCACCTCCATCAGTAGTGCCGTATCAGCTGAACTGTTGGCAAGAGGACCGATCTGATCGAGGGAAGAACCATGGGCAACTAAGCCAAAGCGGGAGACACGTCCATAGGTCGGTTTAAAGCCGATAACCCCACAGAAAGAGGCAGGAAGACGGACAGAACCTCCGGTATCGCTACCTAAAGCCAAGGGACAAAGCCGCGCGGCGACAGCAGCAGCAGAACCTCCTGAAGTCCCACCCGGAACACATTTTAGATTCCAAGGGTTCCTTGTCTTTTGCAAAGCTGAATTTTCCGTTGATGACCCCATGGCAAATTCATCGAGGTTGGTTTTTCCAATGATGATCCCATCTTCCTCTTCGATGAGTCGAACTGCAGTAGAATCAAAAATCGCGCGGTAATTTATCAGGAATTTAGATGCACAAGTGGTAATTTCCCCTTTGACATGGATATTATCTTTGATTGCAATTGGGATACCTGCCAGTTTCCCCATTTTAACGCCGCTCTTTCGTTTGTCGTCGAGGGCTTTGGCTTTGGCAAGAGCTCGTTCATTAAACACGGAGAGGAAGGAACCGATTTCCCCATCGTAGCGTTCGATCCTTTTAAGGAATGTTTCCACGATAGAAACAGCCGAAACCTCACCACGTAAAAATTTATCTCTAATTTCAATAGCAGAAAGTGTGTGCATCTCATCAACTCGTAAATTATTTGGATTTAATGACAGGAGGGACTCTGATCATTCCTCCGATTTGCGAAGGGGCGTTAGCCAAGAAAACATCTCTTGGAAGAGACTCCCCTACAATATCATCGCGTAAAACGTTAAAAAGATCATCGAGAACATGCTTGCAAGGAGGGACATCGGTAACATCAATCTCTTCGAGCAGCTCGACATAACCCACAATTTTTTCTAGGTCTTGTAAAATAGCCTCTTGTTCCTCTTCAGAACAACCGATGCGGCTCAATTTAACAAGATTTTTAACAGTCTCTTTTGTAAATTTTTTCATTGTTTTACTCGATTACGATATTAAGTAATTTATTGGGAACAAAAACCATTTTCACGATTTTTTTCCCTTCGACAAGACGAGCGATCGCCGGTAAATTAAAAGCAGCAGCAGTCACACACTCTTGCGATTCGTCTTTGGGCAGCTCAAAACGACCACGCACCTTTCCATTCACTTGGACCACATAAGTTGTCGTAGCGTCATGCAAAAAGGCTTCATTAGCTTTAGGATAGGGAACGTAATTAATATTTTCCTTACAACTCAATAGTTCCCAGACCTCTTCAGCTAAATGAGGTGCAAACGGCATTAATGCCTGTGTGACCATCTTCACCACAGAACGAGGGTAGGAAGGAAGCTTAGTAAAGTCATTCATAAACTCCATCATCTTAGCAATTGCCGTATTAAACTGCAGAGCTTCAATGTCTTTTCCCACGGCGTCGACAAGGCGGTGTCCCAATTTTAGCGCTTCGATAGACTCCTTATCGCACAATTTATCCGAAACAGCCAAGTCATAAAAACGCACCAAAAAGCGGTGGCATCCACTCACAGCATCGGTGTTCCACATCTTCTCTTTCTCCAAAGGCCCCATGAACATTTCATAAAGACGCAAGGCATCAGCGCCAAACTCTTCGATTACGTCGTCGGGAGTCACTCCATTGAGTTTTGATTTCGACATTTTTTCAATCTGAGAGCGGAGTGGCTCACCATTTTCGCGTAGGAAGTACTTCCCATTTTTCTCTTCCACATCGGTCGGTTCGACATAAGCCCCCCCTGCTTTTTGGAAGGAACGCGCCACGACGAGTCCCTGATTGCGAAGAGATTGAAACGGCTCTGATGTCGACACCAACCCACAGTCGAAAAGCACCTTATGCCAGAAGCGGGCATATAACAGGTGCAAGACAGCATGTTCAACACCACCCACATAGAGATCGACAGGAAGCCAGTATTTCTCTGCTTCAGTGCTCCACGCCTGCTCGTTATTATGGGGATCGCAAAAACGGAGGTAATACCAGCAAGATCCGGCCCATTGGGGCATTGCATTCGTCTCGCGCAGTGCTTTTTTACCCGTTTTAGGATCGAAAAATTCGACCCACTGTCTAACTTTAGCCAAGGGGCCCTGTCCATCGCCTACTGGTTTAAAATCGGTCATTTCAGGAAGTACCAAAGGAAGTTCATCCAATCCAAGAGTGCGCTTAGAACCATCTTCATAATGCAAGATAGGGAATGGTTCTCCCCAGTAACGCTGACGTGAGAAAAGCCAATCGCGCAGCTTATATGTCGTCGTTGCTTTACCCAGTCCTTTGCTTTCTAACCAGGTTGACACCCGCTCTTTTGCATGTGGGAGATCGAGTCCATGAAGGGAAATCTCGCTATTTTGACTTGCGATATAATCCCCCTCTTCCGACCAGCACAAGTCTCCATGCAACACTCTAGCAATCGTTTCTTCGTGAGTCAGTCCTTCAGCCGGACCATCTGGTTTTTTAACAGCGATGATGGGGAGATGAAATTTCTTTGCGAATTCAAAGTCCCGTTCGTCGTGGGCAGGAACAGCCATAATAGCCCCTGTGCCATAACTCATCAGTACATAGTCGGCGATCCAAACAGGAACAGGCTTTCCGGTGGTCGGGTTGATCGCATGACATCCTAAAAACACACCTGTTTTTTCTTTGTTGAGTTCGGTACGAAAAAGATCGCTCTCCGCCGCCGTTTTCCTCTGGTAGGCTTCCACAGCCTCTTTTTGAGCTGCAGAGACATGACTCGCTATCAAGGGGTGTTCTGGAGCTAAAACCAAAAATGTCGCACCAAATAGAGTATCGGGACGCGTTGTGAAAACGGAGACTTCTTTGCCACTCCCTTCCATTTTAAATGTGACGAATGCTCCCTCGCTTTTCCCTATCCAGTTCGTCTGCAATTTTTTCAGGCTTTCGGGCCAATCGACGAGGGCAAGGTCATCCATTAATCTTTCTGCATAGGCTGTGATCTTCAACATCCACTGGCGCAGGGGACGTCTTTCGATCGGGTACCCCCCTTCTTTGGCCTTACCATCTTCCACTTCTTCATTAGAGAGAGCAGTCCCTAAAGCTGGGCAATAATTGACCATCGCTTCTGCTTCATAAGCCAGACCTTTTTCATAGAGCTTAGTAAAGATCCATTGAGTCCATTTGTAATAAGAGGCGTCGCTCGTTGCCAGTTCGCGATCCCAATCATAACTGAAACCAAGAGCTTGGAGTTGACGGCGGAGAGTATCGATATTTTTTTGTGTCGTCACAGCAGGATGGGTACCAGTACGGACAGCATACTGCTCAGCCGGCAAGCCGAAGCTATCCCAACCCATTGGATGCAAGACATTAAATCCCAGCTGTCTTTTATGACGTGCAACGATATCGGTTGCAGTATAACCCACTGGATGTCCTACATGCAGCCCAGCTCCCGAAGGATAGGGAAACATATCGAGGATATAGTACTTAGGTTTTGAATGGTCAATCTCAGCTTTAAATGGTTTTTGTTCCATCCATCGCTTCTGCCATTTTGCTTCAATGGTTTTATGGTCGTACTTCATAAATGATGTCTGTTGCTTATTTTCATGGTTATCGATATGCTAGGTTAACGCGAGTTTTAGATATATTAGATATAGATGACAATTCATTATCGGGGTCTGGCTTGGTATTCTGGGGGAGACATTGGGGTCTGGCTTGGTATTATGGTATTCTGGAGGGAGGCATGGGGTCAGGCTTGGTATTCTGGTATTTTGGTGTCCATCGTTATAGACTAGGCAACGAACACCAAAATATCAGAATATCAAGCCAGACCCCAATGCCTCTCCACAGAATACCAGAATACCAAGCCTGACCCCAATGCCCCCAAGAATATCAGAATAGCCAGACCCCAATGCCGAATTGCTTATCCAAAACTCGCGTTACGTTATCACACTATAACAAAAAGAGACCATATTATTCCATGGCAAAAAAAAAGAAAACCATAAAAACAGCAAAACAAGAACGCCTATTCAACAATCTACTTAAAACAGTCGAACAGTTTATTCAAGGCCGCACATTCATTTCCGTGACCTATGCCGATTTAATTGAAAGATTACATATTCCTGAGCAACATCATGAGCTTTTATCTGAAATCCTCGATACCCTCGTCAAACAAAAAACTCTAATCCTTTCACAAGGGCGCTATTCGATAGGAAAAAAATCTAATGACATCATTACCGGCATCATCAATATGCATCCTCGCGGCTTTGGATTTGTCAAACCCAACCCACCCACTGCATTTGTAGAAGATATTTTTATTCCCAAACATCTGACTTTAAACGCCGTCGATGGGGATTCTGTAGAAGTGCTCGTCAACACCGAATTCGTCTCTGAAAAAGGACCCGAAGGAAAAGTCGTTACCATCCTCACACGCGGCCGCACCCACCTAGCAGGAATTATTCGAGAAGTGGGAAGAAACGGCACTCTCTATGCATACGCACCGATGCTTGGAGCCACCCAAAAAATTGTCGTAGAAACAGAAAGGAAAAATGATCTTATCCTGGGAGATCGGGTTGTCTTGGAAGTGATTGAATGGGGAGGAAAAGAAACCCCCACCACTTGCAAATTCTCTCATCGAATCGGCAATATTTCCGACCCCTCATGCGATATCTCCGCCGCCATCGAAGAATATGAACTACGTAAAGACTTCCCCTCCAAAGTATCAAATGAAGCCAAAGCATTCGGAAGCCGAGTGTCGCTAAAAGACATCAAAGAGCGGGAGGATTTGCGTTCTCTCACCTGCTTTACAATCGATCCAGATACTGCCAAAGACTTCGATGATGCCATCAGCCTGACGAAAGATCGCCATGGACACTACCACCTTGGGGTCCATATCGCCGATGTTTCCCACTATGTCAAAAAAGGCAGCGCCCTTGATATTGAAGCTGAGATGCGTTGCAACTCGACGTACTTTCCAGGATTCGCTCTGCCGATGCTTCCTCGCGAGCTCTCAGATAATTTATGCAGCTTAAAACCAAATGTCAACCGTCTCACTGCCTCCGTATTGATGGAATTCGATCCCGAAGGGACCCTATGCAACTACCGGATGACTAAGGGGGTAATTAAAAGCGCTAAGCGATTTTCCTATCGAGAAGCAAAAGCCGTCCTCGATGGACTAAAAAGCAGCCCCCACGCGCCGAAGCTCCATCTGATGGTCGAACTCTGCAGCAAACTGAAAAAAAAGCGCTATGAACGAGGAAGCATCGAATTCGGATTACCCGAACTCGTCATCATTGTCGATAGCCAAGGCGTCCCCACAAATACCGATTATGTCGTTTATGACATCACGCACCAGCTTGTGGAAGAATTCATGCTCAAAGCAAATGAAACCGTGGCTTTACATCTAAGCAAAGAGGGTAAAGACCTCACCTACAGAATCCACGATGAACCCGCAGAAGAGAATCTTAAAGATTTCTCTGCGTTAGCGACGACATTCGGATTTAAACTTTCCAGCACGCCGACACCAAGGGAAATTCAAAAACTTTTCGACGAGGCAATGAACACTCCTTATGGACAATATTTGGCGACTAGCTACATCCGCCGGATGCGCCTTGCTGTTTATTCTGCTGATAATGTCGGACACTACGGCTTAAGCCTTTCTCACTACTGCCACTTCACCAGCCCCATTCGACGTTACGTCGATCTTGTGGTCCATCGGATTTTATTTAGCGATGTGATCGATAAAATCACTTTAGATAAGATCGCCGATCAATGCTCGGCACAAGAGCGAATCAGCGCCAAAGCGGAGGGAAGTGTCGTCCTGCTGAAAAAACTGCGTCTCCTCGATTCATACCATAAAGAAAATCCTTTAAGACAATACGATGCCGTTGTCACCCGGGTGAAAAATTTTGGGATTTATTTCGAAGTTGTAGAGCTGATGCTCGAGAGCTATCTCCATGTCTCAGAACTCGAAAATGACTATTATGTCTTTGATGAAAGATCTAATTCCCTCAATGGACGTCGCTACGGGGGAGCCTATCAGGCAGGGGATAAAATCACTGTCATGCTCACGGCCGTTGATCTCATCTCCCTCGAAAGCAAATGGAACCTGGTCGCTGATAGCTCGGAGAAAAAAGCAAACGACGCTCCCAAACGAAGAAAAAATGAAAAGCCAAAAGAGAAAAGAAAAGAGAAAACCCTAAAACCCAAAGAAACAAAAAAAACAAAAAGCAGATCGCTTAAAGTTAAATCCCCTCCAATCGTCAAAAGCAAGTCTGTCAAGAAGACGAAAAAAAAAGGTCGCACAATCTAAGATACGGAAGTTATTTAAACTTGAGCCCTAAGCAGCGATAGCTGCGAAAGCATGTAACCCCACACTGGCGTGTGGGGCTACATGCTTTCGCAGCTATCGCTGCTTAAGGCTTGTATTAGTGATTACTCAAAAAGCTCATCGAGAGGAGAAAGCAAAACATCCATTCCAGCTTCAAATGCTGTAACGACAACATTGAATCCTGCTTCAAGTTTTGTACCTACAACATCCGCAACTTTTCCTAGTTTTGTGAACGCAACATTTGCTGCTGCTCCAACTTTTGTCGCAACAGATTCAGCACCTGCTTTTAGTTGCATAAACATTGCTTTTACTTTAGTTGACATCTCTTCATTTGCATAGATGCCATAACCAAGAAAAGCTGCGCTAGCAAGGATAGCAGCCCCTGCCACAAAAGCTATTTTTGCGGTCGACACTGTAAGAGCAAGAACGAGACCGATCTGCGATCCCAGAAGGAAACATCCATAGAGTGCAGCAAACTCTTTTTTACCGAATCCCATTTCAGCAATAAAACTACCTACATATAAAAAGGCTCCTATTCCAAGAGTCGCTATAAATGCAGTTAAGGAAGGAAGGAAACCTAAAACTCCAAGTGCAATTCCAACAGTAACACCAGACGCTTTAACAGCTACATCTTGATAATCAATTGAAGAATGGATGTTATACACTGTGCTACGAGCTGCAGACATGGTCGTTGCAAGAAAATCATATGCCTTTGTTAAAGCAGCTTTGCAGTCGCACCCTTCGGCGGACTCCAATTGTGTGCTCACATCTTCCCGAACTAATAAGTCCGGATGAGAATAAGGAACCATCTGATAACTTGGCTCTGGCAGACAAATCGGCATAGGTGCGTTGCCTTCAACTTTTTCCTTTGGCTCTTCTTCGTAAGCATCGGAACTTAAGAGTAGAGAAGGCGCACCGGGCTCATAGTCATCAACAGGTTGACATATAGGATAAGAACGACCATAAATACTAACTTCTTGTAAATTCATATTTAACACTCCTTTTTATTAATACAATTTATTAAGCAAATAAAATCGATATCATACACAATCAACATTTAATTATCAAACAAAACATGCATGATAAGATGAAAAATGACGAATCATACACTGTTATTCTAGTAAAATAACAGAAACCGGCATTAGTTAATCAATTAAATATGACTAAAAAAAATAAAAAAGAAGTGATCACAAAAGAATCGGTTGATAGAGTGCGCGCATGATTCAAAGAATAAAATCCATATTAAAAACAAAAAGGACAAACGACGCCAAGGACACCAAGGACCTTAAAGACACCAAGGACAAAAAAGGGATTCTGGAATCCTCTTTAGGTGCTGTAGCACCTCTTGTCCTTGGTGTCTTTAAGGTCCTTGGTGTCCTTGGCGTCGTTTGTCCTTTAGGGACTTACATTCATCTTAAAGAACTAAATAGTTCTTTAAGAAAAGTACTAACATCAAACAGATGCAACTGCAGCGGAACCTTTAGATTCAGCAATTGTAACAGATGTATATGCAGATACGAACCATGCAAGGCTAGCACCTGCTGCTGAAGAAACAAGTGGTAAGATCATGCCAGCAGCAACGCCTGCAAGTGCCCCACCAATCACGAATAAGGCTAACGCTGGTAAATTCTTAAGTTCACCAAATTTAGCCTCAATACCCATAACTATCGCAGCAAAGGCAATTCCGCAGACAAGAAGTCCCCAGCCGATAGGATTGCTCACAGCCAACACTAGAATCCCAAGTCCAAGTCCAAGAACAAATCCACTAGCAACCGCAGAAAGCTGAGTTGCATGGGCTCTATAGTCTATTGATTTCGGAGCAACGAGTTCTGGTTCTCTTTCAACAACAGGCTCTGGAGTCCCAGGACCTTGGCCTGCTGCGGCCGGAACTTGATCCTCCGGAGCCGCCGCATACGCTACGTTTGGATTTGCTTCATTGTTAGTAATAAGGTTCATATTTAACACTCCTTTGTTTTTTATTAATAAAATATAACACACACAACCTAAAGAATATATTATATATAAATTAATAATTAACCATCAAGAAAAATAAATAAATAATTAACAAATACGAGGTAAATGCATTTTAAAATAGATACAAAATACACCAAACACAATTCGAAATGCAACTATTTACCACTGAGGGAGTGTGATTGGGTGCAATTAAAAGTGTAACTTGATAAAACACTCAATCCTCAG
>JABDDS010000036.1 GCA_013287465.1 Chlamydiota bacterium
GGAATGGGATCACATCGCGAATGTTCTCCACCCCTGTAACAAATTGGATCAAGCGCTCAAATCCAACGCCGTACCCTGCATGGGGAACCGACCCATATTTACGCAATTCAAGGTACCACCAGTAATCTTCTTCTTTGAGGTTGTTAGCCCGAATTTTCTCTACGAGGACATCCAACCGCTCTTCACGCTGGCTTCCTCCGACGATTTCCCCTATTTTAGGAACGAGGATATCCATCGCGGCAACGGTCTTGCCATCTGCGTTCTCACGCATGTAAAACGATTTGATCTTACTTGGGTAATCGGTCAAAATAACAGGTTTTAAAAAGTATTCTTCAGCAAGAAAACGCTCATGCTCGGACTGCAAATCAACGCCCCAAGCGACGGGATACTCAAATGTCTTTCCCGATTTCTCCAATATACTGACAGCAGCGGTATATGTGAGACGCTCAAATGGGGTGTCGGCAACCTTCTGCAGCCGCTCTATCAACCCGTTGGAGACGAATTTATCAAAAAACTCTAGATCTTCTGCACAATTTTCCAATGCATACTTCAACACATACTTTAAATAAGACTCAGCACAGTCCATGTTATCGACAATATCGGCAAAGGCCATCTCAGGCTCTATCATCCAAAATTCAGCCAAATGGCGCGATGTGTTTGAGTTTTCAGCCCGAAATGTGGGACCAAAAGTGTAAATATCAGAAAAAGCACATGCATAGGCCTCTCCATTGAGCTGTCCAGACACCGTGAGGTAGGAAGGATGTGAAAAGAAATCTTGCGAAAAATCGACTGCACCCTCTTTACTACGAGGTGCCTTATCTAGATCAAGCGTCGTGACGCGAAACATCTTGCCAGCACCTTCGCAGTCAGATCCTGTGATAATGGGCGTGTGGACCCACATAAAGCCATTTTCCTGAAAAAACCGATGGGTGGCATATCCCAAAGCATTGCGCACTCTCATCACGGCTCCAATCGTATTTGTCCTTGGACGCAAATGAGCGATGGAACGCAAAAACTCAAGGGTGTGTCTTTTCTTTTGCATTGGATACGTCTCAGGACATGTACCAATGACTTGAATTTCCTTGGCATGCATTTCAATCGCTTGATTTTGCCCTGGACTCTCTACGATAGTTCCTTTGGCCACCAGAGAAGCCCCAGTGGAAAGCTGAGCGATGATTTCCTCATAATTGGGAAGATCGGCATTCACAACAACTTGAAAGTTAGAGAGAGTGGAACCGTCATTAACCTCCACAAAAGCAAACGACTTCTGATTGCGAACCGTCCTAGCCCACCCTTTAATAACAATTTCTTTTCCAACGAAAGAGCTTTTCTCTCCATTGTTTTTTTTCAATTCCTTAATTCGCGTACGCATGATCATTTCTCCATTTTGCTTGCATACCCCCTAAGAAGGGCGATTTCCTCCTTCCAAACAGAAGGACCTTCCGGGGTTTCGAGATATTTGGGGATATTCCGAGTGCGTGGATCGGTCATCAAAAAGCGAAAGCACTCCAGTCCGATCATCCCCTTTCCCAAAGAGGCATGACGGTCGACGCGGGATCCTAATCCTTTCATTGAATCATTTAGGTGAAAAGCATACAGGTGCTTTAACCCAACAACTTTATCAAATTCTTTTAATGTGGCATCACAGGCAATGTCGGTGCACAGATCATACCCAGCGGCAAAGATATGGCAGGTGTCAATGCAAACGCCTATGGGAAGACGAGTATGGACTTTATCGATGATATAAGCCAGATGTTCAAAGCGGTAACCGACACTTGATCCCTGCCCTGCCGTCGCTTCGAGAAGGATTCGCGTAGAACCATTCGCAACGGCTTTTTCCATCAACAGCAGACTTTCGACAATTGTGTCTAGGCATTGCTCTGGAGTCGATTCTAAGGCGGAGCCGGGATGAAAATTCAAAAATGTGAGCTCTAGCTGATGGCATCGATGGAGCTCTTCTTTAAATGCTGCACGGCTTTTCTCTAGATTTTCCGGATTTGGCGCTCCCAAATTGATCAAATAACTATCGTGGCTCATCACCTTTTGAATGCGCGTTTCAGCTAGGGTCTCTTTCCACTTGTCAATTGCAGCTTCGTCGAGAGGCTTATTTTGCCATCGTTTCTGATTGGCAGTGAAGAATTGGATCGTCGTCGCCCCGATTTCCTTTCCTTCCAGGAGAGCCCGATAGGCCCCGCCGGCAGCCGATGTGTGTGCTCCAATAAGAAGATCTTCTGCTCTTATATGCGCCATATGTTCGGTTCCCCTTAAAAACAAAATCATCCTAGCAGATTGACCTTACAATGTCGAGATAATAAAAGAAAATAGGTGTGATTAAAAATGAGGGTTGATTAAATACTAACGTGATCCAAAGATGTAACCTAAAGAACCCCTGCCTTAATACTACGCGAAGCGTTTGGAGTGCGAAAGTCCCCTTTCGCTTTGTTATTTAAGGCAAAGCGAAAGAGGACTTTCGCACTCCAAACGCTTCGCGTGGCAATAGAAAAATGTTGAAACGTAGTCTAAAATGACCCCAGGCTAGCTATCTTTAACCACTTCGTGGTAAAGAGCCAAACTTGAGTTGCTTATCCAAAACGCGCTTTATCGAGTAGCCAGGCTAATCAAATTTTCACCGTCTTTTCTAGCGGTTTGTACAGCAGCTGCAGCATTAGTCACTTTACTGTATA
The DNA here is from genome assembly GCA_013287465.1 of Chlamydiota bacterium. GTDB lineage: Bacteria > Chlamydiota > Chlamydiia > Chlamydiales > Parachlamydiaceae > JABDDS01. The sequence goes on from JABDDS010000036.1 coordinate 2,685, forward strand.
GCTTTGGGTCCAACAATCCTAGCTGTTGAGCAGCCGCCATAACCTTATTAAATCTTCTAAGATTCTGAGGGGAAATGTTAATTAAATTATTACAAAGTTTTTTTACTCCGTTATACAGAGCTTCAGCTTGCTTTTGCCCAAGCGCGTTTTCAACGGGCTTAAGTAATTCCTTAATTTTACGTTCAAGCCCTTTATCAGTGCCATTTGCTAGATTACGTAGCTTTTCTTTGATTTTATCAATAACAAGTATAGTCAATCCCTCTCCTGCGGTATCCCCAACATCAAGCACCACTTTGATCGCCGATTTCAGGAAATTCTCAACGGCATGCTCTCCCTTTAACTTCTCTCGCTCTGCTGCGGCTTTATAATCCTTATACTTACCATAAACTTTATAAGCAGTATGTGCAAGGACGCCAGAAGCCAACATTACCTTAGCTGTGAAAATAACTGAAGTTGGATCCTCACAAGGGCCTACGGCAGAAATTGATTCAGCAACTACACAACCAATCGGCAGGGTCGCATTAAAGATAGCTCCTAAAGATACTGTTAAATTAGAGACTGTAAAGGAGCGGAGCGCAGTACCGGCATTAGAAACTAGCTCCTCAGGTACTTGATCAAGTGCATTATAAACAGTTATAGCATCAGAAGTAAAAGGGGGGATTAGATACGTCCACACGTAAGAACCCACGACACAATTGACCCCAAACTCTAACGTTTTCATCACAGCTTTACCGAACCCTTCTTGTCCATTCTCAGAAAATTGACCGTATAAAAATCCACTGAAAATCTCAATAAAAGACTCAAACGCCTTAGTTTCTTCAACTCTATCCATTATCTCTTCGACAGCTCTGTTAATATCATCTTCATCGATAGCAGCCATCGTTACCGTAGCACTTGCTTCCATAAGTCCGGATACATGTATAGAAGGCAAACGAGACGTCAGCGACTCCAACCACGGCGCCTTAATCCCCATGCTATCTATTGCTGCCTCATATTGAGTAGGGTCGCAAATATCTTTCACTAAAGAAGAAGAAGAAGAAGCCAAAACTGCAGAAGAAGGAGCTGAAACTGCATCTGCAGAAGAAGAACTACTTTTTACTTCGTCGGAAGAAGGACTACTTAGAACTGCAGAAGGAGAACTTTCCTCAGGTTTTTTTGGACTAGTAATGCATTTCTGATATTTCGTATATAATTTTTTAAAACCTTTAAATTTTTCACACAACTCTAGTTGTTTTTTCTTCTCAGCTTCTATTGCTGCTGGATGTTGTCGAATTTTTTCCTTTAGGGCAGAAATTTCGGATTGAAACTTTCCTATCTTATCTTTTTCTTCTTTAGTTAACTCGCGATAATTATTCCACAAGGTTCCTTTTGAAGTAATCGTATCGTTTTCAATTTTATTAATTGCGGCTTGATTTTCTTCTATTCCCTTACTGTAACCCTCCAATTTAGCCGGCAAAGTTGTCGATAATTCGTTATTTAAAGCCCTTACTCTCTCTGTAAAATCCGCGGGGTTACCAAATTCATTTTGAATCTGCTTTAGGGTCTTTATCTCTTCTAAAACTCGATCATGCTGCATTTGAAGTGCCTTCTCTGTAACAAGTTCCATACCTCGCTTGAATAGTGCATTGGCAATTCTCTGCATTTCCTGTTGAGCAAAACTTAAAGTGTTTTTTGTCATTCTTCTAGCCTCGGAATCAGCCAATCTCCTTGTTGTACACCAGAGACATGGCCTCACAAGACATCCAAAAATTTTTGTGGTGCCTGCAATCACGAGCTTTACCCCTGGCACCTGTTGAATCATGTAACCAGTAAGTTTCCCCACAGGATTCCAAAGTGCTCCGAAACCATCTATTGTAGCACCTATCCCTCCAGACCGGTAAAAAGCACTGCAAGAAGAAACGCGTGGGGGATCACCAGATACATTAGGACTATTCATAAAAAACCTCTTTATTTTATTAATCTATAGAAAAAAGCTACAATACAAGATAAAACGCATTTTATACAAAAGTCAAATAATAAATCAAGTATATTTTACATTCCGTAAAATTGTAAATAATAACTTTACAAAAAAATCATTTATATATTAAAATTGTCTTAGTTGTTATATATTATATGGTATTATTATGCTTACATTTCCTAGTATCCTCCCCCCTTTACGGCCGCAAAATTTTGCCCATTCCGACGGTAAATCTACGGTCTTTGAAAATGACAACGCTTCAGTCTCGGCTGCTGCTAGACGCGATCTGCAAGAGTGCGCCCAGCCAGTTTTAAAGAAAAAAAAACCTCAAGAAACTCTTCCCCAGCTTCACACAGCCTCAAAACAACCGACTATAGACCCAAGAGATTACTCTTTAGGTAAAGTCATTGGGAAAGGACATTTTTCTTCTGTTGCAAAAATCACTTTGAACTCAAACGAAGAGATGCAATTAGTCGTCAAAATGAGTAAAGGCCCAAAATTCAATGAATCCATTGAACATGAGGCGAGCATACTCAAACAACTAAATAAAATAGATCGCGAAGAACGCGTCATCAAATGGTATGCAGAGTTTAAAGTAGACGGATGCGCTTGGTCGATCATCGAGCAAATCACTGAGGACTTAGCTTCTTACTTAAAGCGGCATAATCCTTCTCTTTCTAGCATTCTTACTATCATGGACCAAACATCCTGCGCAGTTGCTTTTTTGGCAGAAAACGGATTTGTTCATGGGGATCTTAAACCTGAAAATATTGGAATAAAAGGAACCGCCAAAGGGCGCCGCATCTGTTTACTCGATTTTGGCCTTTCTTTTCATACGGGTGCTCTACCTCCACCCTATAAATCATTTGGAACGCTCGCTTACACTGCCCCTGAGGCCATTTGCTCAGCGATTACTACTACCCCTGCCGAAGAGAAATACATAGAATTTCGCAATAAACAGATGACACCTAACATCGACATCTGGGCATTAGGAGTGATCGCTGCTGAAATGTATTCTGGTCAACATTTTATCGATGATAAAGAATTACCACCCATACCAGAGGCTCCTGGTACGCAAAATAAAGTTCAACACTTGTTCCTACAAGTGCTTATGGTTATTGCCAAAAATGTCGAACCGATACCTGCAACACTGTTCGACCAAGGACATTTATTTGCTGACAGGCTCTCTCTAAGAGAGGATTATTTAAATCCTCAAACGCCACCAAAACCTTTAATAAGAGCGGCAAAAAAAGCGAAAGAAGAGCTTCTCAGTTCGGGTGACTTTGGGCTAGACTATCAAATAAAGCAATTCATCAAAGATACTCTCCGAGTTGACCCCGAAATGAGACTTAAAGACCCTCTCAAGCATCCATTATTCCACCTAAAAGTGGTTAAGCCAAAGCCCTAATACTATACTGCGTGGCGTTGAATTTTAATTTAATAAGGAGTTTTTTTTTATGTCCCCCTCACAAAGTTCTGTATCCACTGTCACCCAATGGCCAGGGGAAGTTTCTGGTGCTGCAGCTTGCAGCTCTGAGCCTTCAACAATGAGCACCCCTTTAGAACACCCAGTTGCACCCTCTGCTCCGCAGACACCTGTTTTTCCCAATGACCCTCACTGTTATAGTTACGGTAGATTGATTGGAGAGGGAGGCTCCTCAAAGATAATAAAAATCATCTTAAAATCCAACCAAGAGCTCAGACTAGTGGCCAAAGTAAACAAAAAAGAAGTATCACATAAATACGCTATTAATGAGGAAAATATACTTCAACAACTGAATGCTGTGGATAAAAAGGGATATGTCATTAAATGGTGTACAGGATTTGAGGTAGATAGGAGAAAATGCTCCATCTATGAACGATTCGATTACGATTTAAGGGCCTATTTAAAAAAAGGTCCCCCCTCTCTTCCTGATCTCTTTTATATCACTAACCAATTGTCTCAGGCTATCAGTTTTGTCCATCAACAAGGATTTGTCCATGGAGATCTTAAACCTGAAAATGTTGGGATCAAAGGACGTCGTTTCTACCTAATTGACTTTGGGGAGTCTTTTAATCTAAAAACACCACATTCCCCTACTTCACAATTTGGAACGCCCCGTTATCTAGCTCCAGAGCTTATCTGCTCAAGTATCCTTAACGATCATCCGACAGAACAGCATCAAGCCTTCCGTAATAAGCAAATGACCCCAGCTCTAGACGTTTGGGCATTAGGTTGTACCCTAACTGAAGCGTATCGCGGTGAATACCTTATCACTGACAACGAAGTAATAGCTGCCCCTCATACTCATTTACAAGAGAGAGCTCAATCTCAGGCAATGAGAATACTGATGGTTATTGCCAAAAATGTTGAGCCTATCCCGGAAGAACTTTTTGACCAGGGGTGCTTTTCCTCGGATAAATTCGCTTTACGAGAGGCTTGTGTCCGCCCAAAAACACCATCAAAATTTTTAAAACTAGCCAAATTATGCCGTAAAGAACAATGTCATAACTCTAGCCTCTCAGAGCTAGATTATCGTATAAGGGACTTCATCTGTGCAACTCTTCGAGTGGACCCTGAAAAAAGATTAAAAAATCTTCTTGAGCACCAGGTATTCCATTTGAAAGTAGAACCACAATCAGCAGCAGTGGAGCCAAAACCGCAGGCATCAATAGAATCACAATCGGCAGCAGCAGCAGCAGCAGTGGAACCAAAACCGCAGGCATCAGCAAGCCCTTAGGAGGTGTGTTGGATAAACAAGAAAGAGAAACACTGAGCCCACAATAGACTCTGTCGCCGTGTTCACGGCTTTATGTATTCAATCAAATGACCCCACGTTTACACGTGGGGGTACATGCTTTTGCAGCTTCGCTGCTTTAAAACAGAAATTCCACTTTAGCGCCCCTCCTGCATCCCTGCGCCTCTGCGGTTCAACCCTTTCATGCTACGTCAACTTAAAGGTAAATTAATGCGTTACCGCATAGATAATTGCAAGTAGAAGCAAGGCCACAATGTTTGTGATCTTGATCATGGGGTTAATCGCAGGCCCAGCAGTGTCCTTATAAGGATCGCCGACCGTGTCGCCTGTAATGGCTGCATGGTGAGCATCAGATCCCTTGCCACCATGACACCCTTCTTCAATTAATTTTTTTGCATTATCCCAAGCGCCACCGCCAGAAGTCATCGAAAGACCGACAAAAAGTCCTGTCACAACGACGCCTAGCAACATTGAACCTAAAGCAACAAACGCCTCTGATTGACCAGCAACGAAATAAATGACAAAGTAAAGAAGGACTGGAGCGCATACTGGTAATAAAGAAGGAAGGATCATTTCTTTAATTGCAGCTCTTGTCAACAGATCGACAGCACGACCATAATCAGGACGTGCAGTCCCGGCCATGATTCCTGGAATTTCTTTAAATTGACGACGCACCTCAACGACGACAGAACCAGCTGCTCGTCCGACGGCCATCATACTCAAAGCACCAAACAAGTAGGGAAGCAGACCACCAATAAAAAGGCCGATGACAACGTAAGCATTTTCCAATGTAAAATTGCATTCACTCGCTCCGAAGTAATGGCGTAGGTCTTCCATGTAGGCGGCAAAAAGGACGAGGGAGGCAAAACCGGCAGATCCGATAGCATATCCTTTAGTTACAGCTTTAGTTGTATTTCCTACAGCATCGAGAGCATCAGTAGTTTTACGAACTTCTTTAGGCATGTTCGACATTTCGGCGATTCCACCAGCATTATCGGTCACAGGGCCATAAGCATCTAATGCGATGACCATTCCAGCAAGAGCAAGCATTGATGTTGCTGCAATAGCAATACCAAATAAATTAGCATTGATATATGCCACAAGAATACCAGCACAAATGACAATGACTGGCAGTGCCGTCGCTTCCATTGAAACAGCTAATCCCTGAATGATATTCGTCCCATGTCCTGTCGTCGATGAAGAAGCTATGCTTCGTACTGGACGATATTTCGTCAGTGTATAGTATTCTGTAATTTTCATTAACAAGCCTGTGACGGCGAGACCTGTGAAGCAGCACCAAAGGAGATTTAATCCTGTAAATGTTGTTTTATTAATGGAGTATACGGTGTCAAATCCAAGAAGGAATTTTGTAATAAAGACGATGGCAACTGCAGATAAAACAGCTGTTGCTATAAATCCTTTATATAAAGCATTCATGATATCTTGACTCTTCCCAAGGCGTACAAAGAACGTTCCAATGATTGAAGCGATGGTGCATGCTCCGCAAATGAGGAGAGGATAGGCCATCATAATATCGAGAACATGTCCGGTGAAATAAACACCGACCATCAACATCGTACCTACTATTGAGATGACATATGTTTCGAAGAGATCAGCCGCCATTCCTGCGCAATCGCCAACATTATCGCCAACGTTGTCGGCGATTACAGCTGGGTTACGTGGATCATCTTCAGGAATGCCTGCTTCAATTTTACCTACGAGATCAGCACCAACATCTGCCCCTTTAGTGAAAATTCCTCCTCCCAAACGAGCAAAGATCGAGATTAGAGAAGCTCCGAAACCAAGCGAGACCAAAGCCTCTAAGATGACGCGAATTGGCAACTTTAAACTCTGTAAATACATGTAATATCCCGTCACCCCTAAGATTCCAAGTCCTACGACGAGAAGTCCTGTGATAGCTCCAGCTTTGAAAGAAACATCTAAAGCAGGTTGCAAACCAGATCGAGCTGCTTCACTAGTGCGTACATTGGCACGGACGGAAACGTTCATTCCAATATAGCCTGCCACTCCCGATAAAATTGAACCGATAAGAAATCCAATACCGACATAAATACCAAGAAGCCAAGTAAGGAATGCACAGATCACAATCCCCACAATGGTAATGACTTGATATTGACGGTTCAAGTAAGCTCGAGCGCCCTCTTGAATCGCAATGGCGATCTTCTGCATTTCCTCATTCCCTGGACTCAGAGACAAAATAGAACGTGCCATTAACACGCCATAAAGAACCGCCAGCAAACCTGAAGCGATAATAAATTCATAAATGTACGACATTAAAAATATTCCTCGTATGTTAAGTTATACACATCGTGCTCGATGTCCTCATCCGAGCCCGAGCCCGCGTGCGAGCCCGAGCCCGACACTCGATTTGGTTTAATCCTGTTTCTCACATTCCCATAAAGATAGAAGATTTCCATTAAAAGCGCAAAGGAGAAATCAATCCTCGCGAAAAAAGTAGTATAAAAAAAACAAAATTATTAGACTCAATTTTCTTATATTAAAACGGAAGTTCCACTTTTTGACCGGGTGATTTTTGTTAGATTTTTGATTCTAAGTGCGTTGCAATTTTCGCATTTGTGTTTGTAGACACTAAAAGAAAATTGCAATCCACTTAGAATCAAAAAGATGCAAAAAGCACTCCGTCAAAAAGTGGAACTTCCGTTAAAAACAAAGGCCAAGCCAAATGGAAAATATCCCTACTCTCACTGAAAATGAAAACGATGGGATTGGAAATTCCGAAGGGACATCCTCCTTTGTCAGCCTTTTTTCATGGGCTCTTTACGACTGGGCAAACAGCGCCTTCCCCGCGGTCATTCAAACATTTATTTTTGCAACTTACTTTGTCAACAGCGTGGCTGTGAATGAAACTATCGGATCTGCAACCTGGGGAACCATTACGGGCCTTTCAGCCTTGGTTGTTGCCCTGCTTAGCCCTTTTTTAGGTGCTATCGCCGACCAATGCGGAGCACGAAAATTATGGCTAGCAACTTTTACTGTCTTATGTGTTATCCCTACGGCGATGCTATGGTTTGTTAAACCGTCTCCTGATTATACCTGGATGGCACTCTGGTGCGTGGGTATCGGAGCTATTGGTGCCGAGGGGGCCTATATTTTTTACAACGCAATGCTCCCTGAATTAGCCGCTCCCTCTCAGCTAGGACGCTGGTCTGGATGGGGATGGGGAATGGGATATGCAGGAGGAATGGCAGCGCTCGTCCTTAGCCTACTTGCATTTATCAATGGAGAAAATTCTTGGTTCTCATTCGAAACGGAATCAGCAGGGGCTGTTCGGGCTACTTTTATCCTTACGGCGCTATGGTACGCATTATTCTCACTACCACTTTTTTTATTCACACCTAAATCTCCTTCCAACAAAAAAAACTTATACCAGGCATCAATCGATGGGATGCATCAACTATGGACGACATTAAAAGAGATCAAACGTTACAAAACAATAGTCAAATTCCTCATCGCTAAAGTTTTCTATATCGATGGACTAGCCACCCTTTTCGCTTTTGGCGGAATCTATGCAGCTTCCGTTTTTGGAATGGAGCAACATGAAGTTCTTTTATTTGGAATTGGGATGAATGTCATCGCAGGAATAGGTGCCGCGGCATTTGCATCCCTCGATGACAATATTGGAAGCAAAAAAGTCATTCTCTACTCATTGATCGGAATGATCATCCCTGGTTCCCTCTCACTGATCGTTGTTGAAAAATGGCAATTTTGGATTTTAGGACTCTCCATCTGTCTCTTCGTCGGGCCAGTGCAATCTTCAAGTCGAGCCCTAATGGCACGGATGTCTCCCGTCCACATGCGAAGACAAATGTTTGGTTTTTACATGCTATCTGGTAAAGCTACCGCCTTCTTCGGGCCGTTACTCTATGGGTGGGTCGCTTACCTAACAGATAGCTTGCGCCTTGGAATGAGCACTATTATCCTTCTATTTATTCTAGGGGCCCTCATCATGCTTACCCTCCCAGGGAAATTAGAACACACAGAGAACACGGAAAGATGACCGAAAATGTGGGGGGGGGCACTGAGGTCAGGCTTGGTATTCTGATATTTTGGTGTCCATCGTCTAGTCTATAACGATGGACACCAAAATACCAGAATACCAAGCCTGACCTCAGTGCTGGTTATCCAAAACTTGCGTTAAATAGTTACCTTTTTTTCAAGTTTTAATCTAAATAGAAGCCATAGACAAAATGAATTAAACCACTCGGTGGAATGTCTAGCCCAGACATAGTGGTCAAATCACTATTTGATACTGGTTCTAAATTTCGAAATAATATTGGTTGTCTGTCATCACTATCACGCATTATGTGTTGTTTGATATATTGTTTGATCTCTCCAATAGTCGTCCTCATATGCCCATTAGGAACCTCCAAACTACCATTACTTCCAATAGTTGATATAAAAATATTAACTGGTCCACTAAGGAGGGTTTTACAAACAGGGCAAAGAACTTTGTGTCGAGACCACCGATCTTGAACACAAGTTTCATGAATGCGATGTCCACAATCCAAGATAAATTCCGAACCGTATTGTGCAATATTGTCAATAATGCCCTTTATTTTAAGGTTCTCTATTGTATTCATGTACATTGAGTGAGGACAAACCGGACATTTATTATTAGTAACAGCAGCCATAAAAAAACCTCATAATTGATTGTGTTTAGCATCTATAACAAAGTCGCAATCGCAACGTCTGCATTTTAATATCAATCATTAATTATATTCAATAAAAAAAACGTTTATTTAAAAATTTACTGTTAATGCAATCGGCGTTGTTTTAAAAGACTTACTCATCAATTACGGTAACGGAAAGCTAGACCCAAAATACCAACCACTCATTGATGGGTTGACAGCAGTAGACGAAGAGAAGCGCTGGACCTACGATCAGGCAATTGCAGAGCTCAGCCGATACGATTAAAAGTGTAGGTTGATAAAGCACACGATCCCCAGAATTCAAACACTTTGCATGAGAATGGTTTAAACGCAGGTGCAGAGGCGCAAAGATAGAAAAAGGGGTTTCTGACCTCAGAGATAAACGAGAACAGGATATAAAGGATCAGGGAGGATATGTAGGATCGTTATTGCTAGACTCAGTCATAGGTAGATTAAAAAGTAGGTTTTTAAGTTCTTCGCAAGCTTGGATCTTAAAAAAAACCATTCTCAATAAAGCCTCGAGGCCTCATTAAGAAGAATGAATTGATTACTGAACGTGCGAAATAATCACTTCTCTATCTTAATATATGCATGACTGAGTCTAGCAATAACGATCCTACATATCCTCCCTGATCCTTTATATCCTGTTCTCGTTTATCTCTGAGGTCAGAAACCCCTTTTCCTATCTTTGCGCCTCTGCACCTGCGTTTAAACCATTCTCATGCAAAATGTTTGAATTCTGGGGATCGTGTGCTTTATCAACCTAAAGTTTTTATTGCACCCGCATTCAGCTGACGTGAGCAATTACCTTGTAGGTAAAAAATTTGCATGTTACACTGCGTGGCGTTGAATAGACTTCTTTCGAAACTGTATCCGTGCCTGTGTCCCTGCCCATCCTAACCGGGGAAGGGCGGGCACAGGCAGAGGCACGGATTACAGTTTCGAAAATTGGCGAATGAAGGACAAGCAAATTAGACATGGGCCATGCATCACTACCTATCAACCACTGGCTTGACTCCGGCACGATTATGAGCTGCACCGCAGACGAAGTGCTGATCGGATGGGGAAAACGGCAGTGGTACGCCCATCCAATCGCTGCACATGACACTCCCTTCTTCTATTTTCCCGATTTTTTCTTCAGCATAGATCCATGGTTCACACATGAACATTACACTAAAATAGATGTAAAAACCCTTATCAAATTCTTAGAGGGTATAGATACCTCTCCCCCGCCAAAACTTAACTGGTCGAATTCTAATCGACTACTATTTGAAAATGTGTTTACAGACCTACAAAAAGCCTTTCATTCTCAGCAGTTGAAAAAAGCCGTTCCCTTCGTCTTTGAAACCTCTACGGGGACAATGTCGCGAAATCAACTAATCACCTCTCTTTTGTCAGCGCTACGTCATGTGCAGATGAATACACCTCTGTCATTAGCAAAACATCTTTATGGCTTTTGGTCCGAAGAAGAAGGGATATTGGGAGTCACCCCTGAAATTCTTTTTCGCTTCACAGGGGAACACTCCCTAGAAACGGTAGCCTGTGCAGGGACGATATCGACAAAACATAATGAAGAAAGCCTGCTTCATGACCCGAAAGAGTTAGAAGAACACCAGCTGGTGGTCAAGGGAATTACAGAGTCTCTCACTCCCTATGGAAATGTAACAATCGATGATCTGAAAGTTCTTAAATCTCCTTACCTCGCCCATCTCATCACTCCAATCTTTATCGACTTCGAAACAACACCTTCATTCTCTACTGTTGTCAATGCCTTACACCCCACCCCTGCTCTCGGAGCCATCCCAAAAGAAAATGGAAAGACGTGGTTGCTCGAATATGAAAAAAAAATCAATAGACAACGCTTTGGAGCCCCTGTGGGATATTTCCATTCGACAATTGCAAACAGTTTATGCTATGTTGCTATTCGCAATGTCCAATGGAACACCACTCAACTCAAAATAGGCGCCGGCTGCGGAGTCATTGCCGAAAGTCAATGTGAACACGAGTGGAATGAAATGAACCTCAAATTACAAACAATCAAGAAAACCCTCTCATTATGAATGAAACTATCGTCAACCATGTATTACAGGCAGCATTAGACTGCGGAGTCGTAGAATTCGTTGTGTGTGCAGGGATGCGCAACAGCCCATTTGTTGAGGTTCTTAGACTCGAAAAACGCTTTACCACTTACTATTGGCCAGAAGAACGCTCAGCAGGTTTTTTCGCTTTCGGCAGAACCTGTCAAACAAAACGTCCGACAGCCGTCATTGTCACATCCGGAACAGCGGCAGCAGAACTTCTTCCCGCCGCTATGAATGCTCATTATCTTTCCCTTCCGCTCCTTCTCATCACTGCTGACCGTCCTCAATCATTTCGTGGTAGTGGTGCTCCTCAGAGCGCCGAGCAGGTGGGGCTTTTCGGAAGATATACCTCTTTTGCACAAGATGTCATCGGCCCTTCATGCGATTTGTCAAAATGGGATCAACGAGGAACAGCCCATCTCAATGTCTGCTTAGAGGAGCCACAAAGCCAGCCTTATCGTGGACTGTATCAACTACAGACGGATCCAAAAAACACAAAACAATTGGACATCGATTCTACAGAAGGAATTGATGAACTTAATCATTTTTTTTCTCAAACGAAAAAACCTTTAGTCATCATTTCAACACTTCCAGAAGAATCCCATGAGGCTTTAATCCCGTTTTTAATCGATTTAGGAGCTCCTCTTTTCCTTGAAGGAATCTCTGGTTTGAGAGAAGAACCACGCTTGCAGCACTTGCGGATCCGCCGTACAGATAAAATCCTAGAGGCAGCTAAAGAGGCAGGCTATCCCATTGATGGAATCCTGCGCATTGGAGGAATACCCACACACCGCATCTGGCGTGATCTTGAATACCTTAAAAATCAAATAGCACTATGCCACATTACGGAATCTCCATTTTCTGGACTAAGCTGGCACCGCTCTCTCATCTGCACTCCTATTAAACAATTCATTTTGAATTATCAGTCCTCTTGTCGTAAAAAAGTGCATTTCACTCCGGAAAATAGCTTTCTGTGGCTGACATCAGAACTCGAATTCGAAAAAAAACTCATCCGTTTATTCGAAGAAGAACCAACTGCAGAAACAGCTCTCGTCCATCAACTTTCAAAGGCAATCCCATCCCACTCCCACCTCTATTTGGGTAATAGCTTGCCCGTAAGAGAATGGGATATGGCAGCGACCTCTGCGGCAAGGGGGCTGTCTATTACTGCAACACGGGGCAGCCTCAACGGAATCGATGGACAAATCTCCACATTCCTGGGGATGTGCCAGCCAGAAAAAGAAAATTGGGCTCTTCTAGGAGATCTCACTGTTCTTTATGATCTGGTAGGTCCTTGGATACTCTCTCAGCTCCCCCCTCTCCGCACCACCATTGCCATCATTAATAATGGAGGAGGAAAGCTTTTTGAAAGGTTTTCTACTCATAAAGAGATGCTCAATAGCCACAACTTAAGCTTTGAGCCACTAGCAAAAATGTGGGGATTGACATATCACCATTGGGAGAAAATACCAACAATACCCCCTAATGACAAAGATAGATTAATAGAAATCGTCCCTGATGATTCAGCAACCAAGCGATTCTGGAACAAATACAAACAACTCACTTAACGATATAAAATGACAACAACACTCTACGCCCTCCACGGATTTCTCGGTACCCCAGCAGACTGGGATGCACTTCTGAAAAAAAATGAATTAAAGTATGCTCTCAAGGCTCCTAATTTATTCGAGAAGTCCCCCTCCTCAACGCTTCTATCCTGGGCCAAAGATTTCAATCAGGAAGCTGCTAACTTTAAAGGCAAACGCTACTTAATGGGGTATTCCTTAGGAGGACGTCTAGCCCTCCATGCGCTTCTGCAAAATCCCTCCTTATGGAATGCAGCCATTATTATCTCGGCCAACCCAGGCCTAACCTCGCAAGAAGAAAAACTAAAAAAATCTCAAGAAAATGAGCGGTGGGCCCACCGCTTTGAAAATGAAGCATGGGAACAGCTCATGAAGGAGTGGAATGAGCAAGGAGTCTTCAAAGAGAGCTTTACATTTGAGCGCAGGGAAAAAGACTATAGCCGATCAGCCCTCGCTGCTGCCCTACGTAACTGGTCTTTAGACTCTCAGGAAAACCTCACGTCAAAAATTGCTACCTTATCACAACCGATTCTCTGGATTGTTGGAGATAAAGATCCAAAACTCTCCTATCTCAACCAGCTAACGCTGAAAAATCCCCTTTCCAAAATTTGCCGTATCCCAGATGCAGGGCATAGAGCTCCCTGGCAACAACCCGCATATTTCTTGGATCTAGTAGACAGTTTTTTATTGCCTATACTATAATCACATTTTCGTGCCCGTGTGCGCATCCTATTACCCATAACTTTTGGCTAAATAGTTGTTAATATTTTTTTAACGCAAAGACGCAAAGGCGCAAAGAGGGCAAGCCTTCGGTTTCTCAAAAGGGTAGTAGTTATTTACATTTAATGAACTTTTAAAGTTCCTCGCAAGCTCGGAACTTTAAAAAAAACATTCTAAATGGGGCCCCTGGGGCCCCATTTAGAAGAGAAATTAATTGCTGAGCTTGCGAAGCAATTACTTCTTTATTATTCTAGGGCTATCGACTTGAGGAACCGAAGGCTTGCCCTCTTTGCGCCTTTGCGTCTTTGCGTTAAAAAAATATCAACAACTATTTAGCCAAAAGTTATGGGTAATAGGATGCGCACACGGGCACGGGCACGATTTTAATAAAAAACATCTCATCAAAAACTATTATTTCAGCTATAATATCGACAACTACAAGAATAAAGTAAATCCTCATGAATACAAAGACAAGCGGCGATCTCGTTTCCAACCGACGAGCCACTTATAATTACGAAATTCTCAATACATTTGAAGCCGGTATTGTCCTTCAAGGCACCGAAATCAAATCGCTCCGTAACAATGGTGGCAGCTTACAAGAAGCCTATGTCAAAGTCATCGGAGATGAGTTATGGCTAATTGGTTGTCATATTGCCCCCTATAGCTTTGGTAACATCCATAACCATGAAGAGAGGCGTGACCGCAAACTCCTCATGCATAAAAGAGAGATTGCCAAACTCAGAATTGCCACGCAAGAAAAAGGTCTGTCTCTCATCCCCCTAAGCTTTTATTTAAAAGAGGGACGCGTTAAAGTGAAATTAGCCACGGCAAAAGGGAAAAAAAGCTTTGATAAAAGAGAAACGATTAAGGCTCGTGACGAAAAACGAAACATTGCCAAGGTAATCAAACAACACAAATGACACTCAATTCTACCAACACAGTCGCAACTCATTTAAAAACCACACTGAAGAAAGTTTTTGGGTTCGACTCTTTTCGTGAGGGGCAGGAAGAGGCTATCCTCTCTTTAATGACAGAGAAACGCCTCCTATGTATCCTTCCCACAGGGTATGGTAAATCACTCCTCTATCAACTTCCCGCGTGCTTACTCGATGGAATGACAATCGTGATCTCCCCCCTTCTAGCCCTCATGCGCGATCAGATATCGCACCTAAATAAACGATTCCATATCGCAGCTGCAGCAATCAACAGTGATCAAAGCGAAGAAGAAAACCAAGCAGCCTATCAAGCGGCCATCCAAGGGACCATTAA
Organism: Chlamydiota bacterium; assembly: GCA_013287465.1. Classification (GTDB taxonomy): domain Bacteria; phylum Chlamydiota; class Chlamydiia; order Chlamydiales; family Parachlamydiaceae; genus JABDDS01. The sequence continues at coordinate 17,727 of JABDDS010000036.1, forward strand.
AATCCTTTTTATTGCTCCAGAACAACTTGATAACATCGATCGCTTCGAATTCCTGCTTAACCTCGACATTGAGCTTGTCGTTGTCGATGAAGCCCATTGCATCTCCACTTGGGGACATGATTTCCGTCCTAGCTACCGTCAAATCTTGAATTTTCTACACGCAATCAATAAAAAAAAACGGGATATCAAGATTTTAGCGCTAACAGCAACGGCTAATAGACGTGTAGAAAACGATATACGTAAGCAGCTTCTTCTTAGCGGACAAGAAACAAAAGTATTGCGCCAGACGATGAACCGTCCTAACATCCACCTTTCCGTGATAAAAGCACATGGAATAGCTCATAAGCTAGCTATCTGTGAAGGGCTGTTGCGTAAGTTAGAAGGATGTGGGTTGATCTACTGTTCCACTCGGGAAAACACCGAACTAGTGGCGGAATATCTCAAAGATAACCATTTCAATGTCGCCGCTTACCATGCCGGATTTGAAACCAGCCAGAAACGGCAGCTACAAGAAGAATTTATAGCTGATACCTATAAGGCCTTAGTGGCAACTAACGCCCTAGGCATGGGAATAGATAAAGGGAACTTGCGGTTTATCATCCATTTCGATGTCCCGGGATCTATTACCGCCTATTATCAGGAAGTGGGACGTTGCGGACGCGATGGAAAAAAAGCTGAAGGTATTCTCATTTATGATAAAGCCGACAAACGAGTTCACGATTATTTTATCTTTTCTGCCGTCCCCACCCATGATGACTTCCAAAAAGTGATCGATGCAATCGCCCATACTAATCCTCCCCCTGGACTCCTCAAAATAAAAACGATCACTGGGCTCCACCCTACGCGAGTAACGATCATTGTAGCAGAGCTTGCAGAGCAAGGGTTTATCACAAAGAAAATGCTCGATCGCAAACAGGTTTATCACCTCTTTGGTAAGCAAGGACGCCCCGACCTTAGTCGCTATGACACACAACGAGAAGTGAAATTGCAAGAGCTGACACAAATACTCAATTACGGTGAAGCAGAACAAAGATGCCGCATGGAGATTCTACGATTGGCTCTTGGGGATGAAAACGCAAATCGATGTGGCTGTTGTGACCTGTGTCAAGGTGAAGTAGCATCGGAAATTGTTTCCTTACCCCAGAAGACAGAAAACATTAATCTTTGGATAGATAAACGTCCTTTGCCCATTCAGGGAAGTGTCAGAGAGCAAATTACCGATGGCATCAGCGCTCTCGACAGTAAAATGCGCTCCCCCCTGTTTATGCGTTTTATGCACAACAGGATGAATTCAACGATTGGTCCTTTAGGAATGGATGAAGAGTTGCTTGAGATCTTAAAAGAGCACATTAAGATATTATCTAAAAAGTACAACTTCACAGGGTTAATTCCTATTCCTTCAAGAACATGGCAAGGGCGCCTCTCTTTAGCTGCAGCGTTGGCAGAATTTATAAAAATCCCCGTTTTAGATATCTTGGAGTGGAATGAATTGCCACCAAAACGTCAGGGAGAGCTTCTCAACAACGATCAACGACATGACAATGTCCATTTGCGGATGGGAGTAAAAAGTCTTCAACACCTTCCCAAAGGAAATTTAATTCTATTCGACGACTATGTAGGCTCGGGAAATACGATCAGAGAAGCTGCACGGGCGATAAAGACAATTCGCAATTCCAATCAACAGATAGTCCCCTTCGCCGTTGCCAGCCTCAAATGGCACCTCGGAAAACCCGGCTTCGCATAGACTAGCGATAAATTTATCTGTACTTGGAAGCCTATCTTTGCTAAAGTCTCAATTTCGACATATTCTTTTGAGGTCATAAATGAAGCTTGGACGCTATCTACCTTGTTTATTTTTCATCCTATTTGTTGTAAATATCGGCTTCATCCATGCGAGCAAGCCAGACACCAACACACTATTCAAAGAGTATTTAACCAAAGCTCAAACGCAGTTAGAACAGTCAAATGTCTTAATGAATAGTTGTAGCTTGGTTCCTCAAACACATATGGAAGAAAAAATTGCTCTTCTGGAAAAAGCGATTGCTTGTTGTCAACAGGCCATCAAATGATTTTAATGCTAAATATCCATTTGCATGGCATCAAGAAAAACATTTTAATGATAAGCAGTACGCAGCGCTCATCAATGTCGATTTTTTCTCAAATGAACATCAAGTATTGCGGGAGGTTTTTCAAGATCCTTATGCTATTTCAACAGTAAAACTTCTTCAAATAGCTCATCAAGAACACCAAGACAAGGGACTAGAAGGCATAGGTTTTCTCGTCTTTACCAAACAGAGCTTTTCCGATGCTGAAGACTTTCCAGAACTGGCTCAATGGATTCATTTTCCTCATCTAAAAAATCTTAACCTAAGAAAAGTCAAAGCCTCTGCGGGTGGTCAATGGGCCACTACAAGAAAGTTGTTGGGGTGCCGAAAAGGCAACAACAAACGAGTCAGCTTAAATCAGAGTTTTTCTTACGCCTATATGACCCCTGGTCCTGTATGTAGTCGAGATGGAAATGCCCTTACTTATTCGTCTTATAAAGGAATGGGAACTCTTCTTCAAGCCCCTAGAGAACAGATTGCAATGATTTCAGATAATTCTCGAATTCTTAATGGTGGGTTTGGATCAAGGCTTCCCGATGGATGCATTGACGCAATGGCAGCAGGAGAGTTAGAACTGGTTCCGTATAACAACAACCTTACATTGGTGTTTGCACCCCCCTCTGATAAAAATACTCCGATTCCACTCTTGCCGGGAATGAAACTAGAGAGATCAAATGCTTTTTCCCATCAAAAATTTGACGTCGGCACGGATGTGCTCTCTTCGACATGGAAAGCTGAAGTTAGATTAGAACATAAAGGGCTAGGAGATTTTTTTGCTGATCCTGTCGATGTCGTTTCGGGAGCTTTTTATATCGATGAAATCGATCTTAGCTTACCGGGACCATTCCCTCTTGAAATACGCCGCAATTACAACAGCCAAAGTCCAGTCTATTCATCTCTTGGATTTGGATGGAAGCTAGGATTAAATCCTGAGCTTGTTGAAGAAGAGGATACACTTCTTGCAGCGGAGGAAGATGGAACTGTCATTGTCTATCGATTCAATCCTGACACCTCTAGATGGGAAGTCTTTCCGGAAGATAATCCAGAACTTCGTAACCACAGCAAAAAAGGAATTGGAGGAACTGCGAACCCATTCCATGCTTATATCGAGCATGGGGATTTTTATACTCTTCACGGTTCTGATGGCTCCAAGCGCATTTTTGACAATTATCGGCTTCAAAAATGGATTGATCATGCGGGCAATGCTCTTGCTTTCTCCTATAAAAATGGATACCTATCCCGAATTGAAAATTCAAATGGAGGATATCTAGGTTTCTGCCACAATCATGAAGGACTGATCTCTGAAGCTTATGCCAAAGATGGAAGACGAGTCTACTACAGCTATGATTCTCGAGGGAATCTAACCAAAGTGACGTTGCCAAATGATGCAACAATTGTTTATGACTATGATCATGCTCACCGAGTTGTTAAAGAGACCAAGCCACATGGACGTGTATTAATAAATCATTATGATGATCAAGGGCGTGTAGATAAACAGTACTCCCCTGTTGGTCCTCAGCAAGAAATGCTGAGCAGCGCCACATTCGACTATTTCGATGGATTGACAATAGCCAAAGATGCCGCAGGATCCATTGTTGAGTACCATATCTTTCAGAAACAAATCTACAAAACAATAGATCCAAACGGATATCAGACCCTTCAGTCGTGGTTCATTGATGATTATACATGGTTTGATGCAGAAACTGCTTCTATTCAACCTTGGAACCGATCCGGCGGATGGATGAGAAGCTTAAAAGAAACTCAAGACAAACGTGGACTAATCACACAATACCGTTATGATTTACAAGGCAATCCAACAACAATTGCACTTATTGGAGATGATCTTACAGGAAATGGGGATAAACAGGTTGCAAAGGAACTAACCTACAACACACTCAATCTCTGTACATCTGAAAAAACTTTAAACAAAACCACAACAATTACTTATGATGATCGTTTCCTTTATCTCCCTAAACATATTGAAAAGCAGTGTGATGGAGTTTGCATCTCATTTGCAGACTTTGCCTATACAAATACAGGAGCAATTAGCATCGAAAATTACTCGGGTGCAATCACTCATTGGAATTATGATTCGCGCGGATTTCCCACACAAAAAATCAGAGAAACAGGTACTCAAGATCCCGATGTTGTGACCTATTACCGATATAACGACCAAGGTCAATGCGTTGAAATCAAAACAGCAGATGCTCTTCAACAGACTGACTACGATATTATGGGGAATCCATTCCGTTCGTATGTCTATAGTCCATCCGGCAAGTTACTGTCAGCAAACTTCTGTCAGTACAATCTCAACAATCAGCTGATTTGGAATCAAGAGACTAATTCTTTGAATACCTGCTATTTTGATTACAATGCCTTTGGAACTATCAAAGCCATCAGAAAAGGATTAAGCAAGGCGACCATAAGTGATCAGCTTGGTAGCGAAGATGCAGGAGTTGCTTATACCCTTTTTGATTATGATTTACGGGGACTTCCCATAAGAGAAACTGACCCACTTGGCAACTCCATGATTCGTGAATTCGATCGTCTTGGTCGGGTCATTCATTCTACAAAACAAGGACTCACCACTTCCATTTCCTACGAAGCCGGAGGATTAACTGCAGAGGTTATTTCTCCAAAAGGAGGAAAAAAATCGTCCTTCTATACAACTAATGGCCTATTGAAAAAAGAAACTTATCCAGATGGCACTGAAAGCACAGTCACTTATGATTTTTCTGGACGTCCCATTACAGAAACTTATGGATCTGTTTCTTGGAGCATTACTTATGACGATGCAATGCATCAACATACGCGTACTCATATAGCAACAGGAATCACTGAAGTGCAAACCTTTGATCAGAGAGGAAACTGTATTCGTTCTGTCGATGGAGAAGGCTATGTATGGACCAAAGAATATGATGGACTCAATCGGATGATTAGTGAGACAGCCCCTGATGGACGTAAAACCACTTGGAGTTATCTTGGCGACACTGTGATTTCTCATCTGTCAAATGGAGAGATGCAAATACAGCGTTTTGAAGCTGGAGAAGTTGTTGAAAGCAGTCTGTTATCTTCAGAAAGCGTTCTCTTGAACCATACCACAATAAAAATTCATCCAGAATCTAGCATTCGAGAAGAAGTACATGGAGACATCACTACTTACACATGTTACAACACATTCGGACTACCCATCATTGTTCAAAAAGACACTCTTAAGACCATTTGTCAATATGATGCCTGTGGTAATTGCATCTCGACAACTGACGGAGAAGGCAGAATAACCACTCAAAAACTAGATTCTCTAAAACGTCTTGTTAAAAAAACACTTCCCGATGGAACTGTCATTACTTATGACTATGATGAAGATTCAAATTTAATAGCCTCTCATATGCCGGGGGATATTATATGGAAAGCCTCTTATGACCTGATGGGAAGAAAATGTGCAGAAGAGGTGCAAGCTGACAGACAATCGACCCAGAAAAAAGAATATCACTATGAAGGCGGAAGGTTAACTTCATCTATAGACCCACTGAACCGCACACATACCTATACCTACGATGCACTTTCGCGATTAATAGAAGAACATGTCGATGGACAATCTCGCCTGTTTAGCTACGATAAGCGTAGCTTGCTCATCACCGCTGAACAATTT
>JABDDS010000037.1 GCA_013287465.1 Chlamydiota bacterium
CAGTTCAAGGTAATAAAGTGATGCAAGATTTTGAGTTAGAATCACCTCCGATGGGGGTTGATCATTCCCAAAAGGTGAAGGCAACCCCCATCGGAAGTGATTATAGCTCAAAAGATTGTATCAATTTATTGCCTTCAACTGCCGTTTCTAGGATGATTGGACTTCGCATGGCAGTGTGAAGTCTGTGAGCAAAGAACGCCTACAAGATGTGGCATCGCTTGAACTAAATGGTCTCTTAGAGGCAGATTTTGTTGTTGTACTTCTTCCTGGGGGAAATGGAACCCACTTAGAACTTGGATTTGCACTTGCAAAAGGAAAAAAAATCTTCCTTCACGCTGAAGATCCTTCATTTTTTGAGTTAGGGCCCCAGACAAATGCGTTTTATCATCATTCTGATATTATCCGTCTGCATTGTCCTTTGGTTGATGTTGGTGCGAAGGTGCATGCGTTGCTTGAATAACACTCGAAATAAAATTAGCCAATAGTCATGTAGCGTTTAACGGACCATCGCCAAAAAAGATTTGTTGCAAACAGATAGCTTGCAGCTACTGTCAAAAGAGCTGGTAATGCCCAACTGTTTGTCGGATCAACGAGCACTTTGGTTGGAAAACTGGTGATCATCCCTACGGGAACGAGTAATAAGATAATATAGCGAATACCAGGTCCATAAAGATGATCGGGTCTCTGACCCATTTTAAAGAAAGTAAAATAAAGGTCATGAAAATGTTCCGCTCGAGTGATTAACAATGCAAACGAACAAAAAATGAGTCGAGTTGAATAGAAGATAGAGAGGGCTGCTGGCACAACAATAAGGATTAACAAAGAACGAATCCAAGGGAACCCCTCAGGCAATAGTGAAAGACTCCATAATAACCACGAAAGAGCAAAAACGGCGTTTAGCAGAAAACCACATTGGAGTTTTTGCGACGTCATTAACTGTTGCGAGCTTACCGGACGTAATAAAAGAAGATCTAGCTCATTGCGTGCTATCTTTTCAGAGAAGACATCAAAGTTATAGGCAAATAAGATCATTTGAAATGCATCGACAAGAAACAATACCCCTAAGAAGACGCGCATTTCAGCAATACCCCATCCACCTAAGCTATCGATATGAAGATAAAGAGATTCAAAAAGAATGATTTGCATCGAATACCATAGAATATCATTTGTGAATTGAAGCCCCAGATTAAAGGGGACTTGCAAATCGGCTATAGCGCTTAATTTGAAAAAGGTCCATTCCAAATTCAACATTTTTTTAAGTGATGCTATCATGATTCTAGGCTCCTGTTCCGCTATAGCGACGCACTCCTCGCTTCCACACAAATTGAGCGAGCAAACCAAAAGCAACCCCACCGATTGCAAGGCTGATGAATCCTCTTAAAAAAACATCGATCTCAATGCGTCCTGAAAGATATGCTGCAGGAATGTAAAACCCACAACTAAATGGAAGAGCGATGATCCACTCGCGTATTGGAGATGGCAATAAATCCAAAGGCATCAATTCACCGGTGAGAATCCAGATAATCATGTTTTTAGAGTTGTTAAGGCTATAGACATTGTCGAAAAAAAACGCCATTGAAGCAACTGCAAAATGTAGTGAGAAGAGGAGGATCACATAGCAAATTCCCATTAAAAAAACCATTGGAAGCCTCTCCGCATGAAAAGGGAGATCCCATCTCCACGCAATAAACGATATAATCGGAAGCATCGCCAAAGCCGTAATTAATTTTTGTCCCAATAGCTGCCCCATGTGATATTCAAAAAAAGAACTAGGTCTTAACAATAAAGCATTCACAGCCCCATTGTTAATTTCAGCTATCATAGCGCGTTCAAAACGCCAGTTCATACTTCCCAATTGTAAGATTAAATAAAGAAAATAGCCCAAATAATAGCGCGCTGAAAAGCCGCCCAAAAGCTCATCTCCAGAAGCTTTAATCAAACCAGTCCAGAAGGCTGCTTCAACTAAAAAATAGCAGACAGGAACAACTACAATCCCCATAAAAAAGTCCATGGGATAGGTAGTTCTAGACGATATTCCGAGCTTTATGCAAGCTAGATTCTTTTTCAAGAAAGATACGCATGACGTCTTCAAAATCTGGTTCCTCTATTTTTAGATCCCGAATAGGGATCTTGGAAGTAATGATCCTCAAGACATTGAAAAGTTCGGTAGATGACAATGAATGATCAAATGAAAGAGCGCCAACAGGGATTTTTAAGTTCGGTGAAATGATTAACTCTTCAGGTAATGGTGTTGTAAAGTCGGCGATTAAACGTTTCGTCGATGGCGTTAAAGACATGAAATCATCGACAGTGCCATCATAGGCGATAGCTCCATGACTCATTAGGAGAAGGCGATCTGCAAGTAACGCGATGTCATCCATGTAATGGCTTGTAAGAATGATTGTAACGTCGGTGCCTTTTAATTCTTCTAGAATAAATTGGCGTATGTTTGTTTGCGCAACAACATCTAGTCCGATAGTGGGTTCATCGAGAAAAAGGATTTTTGGAGAATGGAGAAGGCAACCAATAAGTTCCATTTTCATGCGTTCGCCTAAGCTAAGACGACGCAAAGGTGTTTTTAACACATGTTGACAGTTTAAACGAGTTGCCAGTTCGTCAACGTGCTTAAGCGTTTTGCTCTTGTCGAGGTCGTAGATAGTGATTAATAGGTGAAAACTGTCCCAGGCTGGAATATCCCACCACAGTTGGTTTTTTTGTCCTAAAAGCAAACTGATTTGCTTTAAAAAACAATTAGGGCGTTCCCAGGGTGTATACCCCAAAACTGTTGCTGTCCCGTTGGTAGGAAAAATCAATCCAGAAAGAAGCTTAAGTAGTGTGGTTTTGCCGGCACCATTAGAACCAACAAGACCTACAATCTGACCACGAGTAATTTCTAGATTAGTCGGAAATAAAGCGTGCTTAACTTCCGATGTCTTAAAAAACAATCCTTTCATTGCAGCCAAAAGACCAGCTTCCTTATGAGAAGTTAGGTAATTGCGAGTCAGTTGATTTGTTTTGATGACAACATCGTTCATGTTATTGTTCGATTTCAATATCGTTCTTTTTGAAATCAAACTCTGGAGAACGAATAATCTCAGAAGGTTCACTCAGCATGATCATTAAAGAGTAGTCAAGAAGGTTTTTTTTGATGCGTTTGCCTTCTTGCAAAACAAAGGTATAGGGATATACCAGAGATCTAAGATGCTGGTTGTTTGGATTTTCTGACATAATAATAATTCCAAAGGGAGAAGAGGAAAATCCCTCTTCTCCGGGTTATAACAGATTAAAACTTTAATCCCCAAGCAAGGCCTAAAGCGAGTTTTTGCTCTTCGAGATCTACATTACCACCACCAAGAGGCGCTGGGATCGAATGCTTTCCTTCCACAGTGTTTTCAAAGCCATAAGCAAACATAATTGAAAGTTCGTTACACTCTGTTGCACTCCATGTGGCACCAAGAGTCATAAAGTTTTCTACTGTATCAAGTGATAACACGTTAACAGCTGTCTGACTTTTTCTCACAGGAGTATTTGCAAAACGGTAACCAGCACGTACTGTCCAGCACTCATCGATTTGCCATTCAGCACCAGCTCTGTAGTACCATTGATCGCAGAATCCGAATCCAGGACCTTTATTAGAACCTAATGGTGCACCATGGTTAGGGAATGGATGATGGAAAGCATGTACGCCACTCCATTGGATTTGCTCCACATCGAAAGCTACAATAAAACAAGGAATAAAACGATAAGAAATACCAGCTCCAATCTTGCGTGGAATGTCTAGCTTACCATGATCGGCTAAAAAGCCCTTATATTTACTTAAGCGGTTCATTGATGTTTTAGGTTGATAAGTGACTCCAATGCTTAAGCTGTCAGTAATTTGACCGTGATACCCGACCGTTACACCCCATCCTGAGGAATAATCATAACCGCGGTTAGTTACATTATTTGGGGAAACAGATGCCCCTTTAAAATTTTGAAGCCCATTAACTTTCAAACGCTCAAGTTGATAATCCAACGATACACCGATTGTATGGCTATCGCACCACTTAACAGCTACGATTGGTGATACAGTTTCGTTAAGATATTCTAAACCTGCTTTTGTCGTTCCTAACAAAGGCAAAGCATGTTTATATGTTGTCTTTTGATAGTTGCGGTTGTAAAGAATCACTCCTGTAGAAATTTCCCAATCACAATTAATCGCCCAAACTTTATTCAAACCGAAGGAGAAGGGAACTACGTTTTTAGTGCGCATACCGTCAAATTTTCCATCGACAAGATCTCCCAAAATATTGCCTTTCACATCGGCGTGGCCAGTATCGTAGACCCAGCCTACTTCGGCGTCAAAACGATCTCCAACATCAGTCATGCCAGCTGGGTTATATGCCCCGGCAAGGGTATCGATAGGATAAGAAATACAGGTCGCTGCCATTCCTGTCGATTTAACGCTAGCAAAAATGGCATCAGCAGATGAGGAATGTAGACATAGAGAGACTAATGTCCCAGTGAATGCAAGTGTGTTTAAGAAACGAGATTTCATTAAAAGAGGCTCCTTATCAATAGGTTCAAAAATTTACAGGTTATATCGAATAAACGCAAATTTTGAGTCATATTCGGTGTATAACGAAGCTATATAAAATTAGCTATGCAACATTGATAGCTAATTTCAGATTATTTTGCAATCGATTTATACCAAGAATCATTCTCACTGTGTTTTTTCAAGAATCTTCATTAGATTGGTCCTTATTGACCATGTTGTAAACATCTCGTTTACTAACATCTCTCATTTTGGCAACAGTGCAGATGGCTTCTTGTTTGGAAAGACCATATTCAGACTGGACAATTGCAACATGTTCCTGAGGGGTAAGGTTATTCCATGTGTAGTTTTGGGGGTGTATATCTCCTGCTATCATTAATACAATTTCCCCTTTAATTTGAGTCTTTCCCCAATAATCAATCAGTTCTTGAGAAGTGCCACGCTTTATCTCCTCAAATTTTTTTGTGAGTTCGCGCGCAATAACAATTTTTCTTCGAGGAGAAAGTTCGTGTAAAACATCAAGAGTTTCTTTTAGACGGTTGGGGGATTCGTAACAAATCGTAGTTCCTGAGTACATCAAAATTTCTTGAATGGAGCGGCGCAGCTCTCCTCCTTTGCGGGGAAGAAATCCAAAAAATTGAAAACGGTCAGTCCCTAGTCCAGAACAACATAAAGCAGTGATGGCTGCACATGCTCCAGGAATTGCACTTACTTGAATCCCTTGTTCCACACAAGCTTGGATAAGCTGTGCGCCTGGGTCAGAAATTCCGGGTGTGCCAGCATCTGAAATCAGGCCGATTTTCATCCCTTGGTGCAAATCGCGGAGAATGCCTGATTCCTTTGAGGATTCACTGAATTTGTGGAAACTTTTTAATGAGACGTTGACATCGTAATGCTTTAGAAGGGGAAGACTGTGTCTAGTGTCTTCGCAAAGAATATAGTCACATGAACGCAAGGTCTCAACCGCTCGGTAAGTGATGTCGGAAAGATTACCTATCGGTGTAGCGACTACATACAACATAAAATTATAAAAAAGAAGGTGGCACCCAGATTCGAACTGGGGAATGGAAGCTTTGCAGGCTTCTGCCTTACCACTTGGCCATGCCACCACAACATGTGAAAGCAGCATTGTGCCTTATAAGGGTGAAATTCGTCAAGCATTTTACGTTATAGACTGTAAATAATGCTAATTCTCTCATTAACAGAGGATTACATTTTGTTGCGTAAGAAAACTCCAAAATATTAAATCTACCTCCATTGAGCATATGGGGTTTAAACGCAAAGACGCGAAGGCGCAAAGAGAAGGCAACCTTTGGCTACCTTGATAACCGGTGACTGAAGATTGCTCTCTTTGCGCCTTCGCGTCTTTGCGTTTAAAACCTTATTCTTTTCTAAGCGCTGTCATCAATCGTGCAAGTTCGTTGTGATTGACGATTTCTTCAACGGAAGGATAGAATTTATAGGTCCAATTGCTTTGAGAGATAGTTCCAGGAATATTAATTCTTTCCTCCTCTAACCTAGAAGAGGGGGCTATCATTTCCGGAATCAACGCTAGATATTCTTGTAAAAGATTTACATGAAAAAGACTACCAGAATGGTGGCTTGCAGACAAAATAGCCATGCGTTGCTCCTGGGTAAGCTCTGGAGTATAATTCCACCCTTGTGTCGCCGCGTAAAGGCGCGCTTCCTCCTGTTGATCGTGCCACCACAATGCTAACGGCTCTGAATCATGTGTTGAAACTGTTGTCATGCTTTCCGCTTGGTATTTTTTTGGATCAATGAAGCTTCGATCTCCATTCCAATCTCTTTCCCAACGCATCACCTTGGTGCCGCAGATTCCAAGAGTCTTGAGAGATTGCCGAACTTCAAGAGGAATGACCCCTAGATCCTCTCCGATTGGAAGCATTAGAGAAGAACGGAGCATCATATGCATCAATTTCTCCCCTTGAGGAATCCATAGCGAAGGATCGCAAGGAACGAAAAAACCATCTTTAGATTCTTTGGGTAATGGAATGCCCCAGATGCGAAAAAAACCAACGACATGGTCAAGTCGATAAAGATGATAGAGACATCCTGCGGTAGAAAGCCGATTGACCCACCATTGATATCTATCCCTTTCAAACGTCGACCAATTATAAATGGGAAATCCCCATTTTTGTCCCTTTGGAGCATACATATCAGGAGGAGCACCAGCAACAATATCTAGAATAAAAAGATCATTGCGGCTCCATACATCAGCGCTTTCTCTATCGATGAGAATAGGAAGGTCTCCTTTGATAAAAATACCTTGTTCAGAAGCTCTCTTTTTGACCTCTTGGAACTGTTGAAAGCAGAGATATTGAATGAAGGTGTGATATTCAGCTTCTGCAGCGATATCACTTGATCGTGTTTTAAACAATTCCTCCGACCAGCAACTCCAAGGTTGCCAATTGGTAAGAATTTTTAAAGACTTAAAAACGGCGTAATCAGGCAGCCACGCAGAATGCTCTTCTTTAAATTTTTGATAGGGGAGGGTAGTGGCTATAGTTGAATAATACTGTTTGTAGTAGGCTCGCAGAAAAGACGCTTTGCCTTTTTGTACCTCTTTATAAGAAACCCTATTTGTACTATTGAGAGATGTTAGGGATTGCCAATGTTTTTTTAAGATAACGTCTTCAAGTACATAAGGAAGTTGACTTAAACCCAAGTGTATGGGGTTAAGAGCATGTGCTGATAGAGCACTGTAAGGGCTTGTCTCTAACCCGGTATCATTTAAAGGAAGTAATTGAATGACATCAAAACCTATTTTACGGCACCAGGGAAATAGTTGTATTAAATCAGGATATTCTCCAATGCCACAGCTAGTTTTGCTGTGAAGAGAAAAAAGCGGAAGGGCGATTCCATGGTGATTTCGCGCTCCAACAATCTTCCATTGTGCACCTGCAGCACTATTTTCAAGTTGATCGGCAATCATAATGCCTTGCTACGATGAAGCTGAATTGGCTTTTGCACGATAAGGACCTCAAATTCTGTTTCAGGTACTTCCTGCCATCCAAGAAGGGTATTGCTATTGATATCGACATAAAGAGGCCCGGGCGTTGTGAAGGCATATTCGGGTTCTATTTTACTGGGGTTTGAAGTGGGAGAGGAGTAATCCGTTTGAAACTTTTCCAGAGATTCATGATCTAATCGGATTAATCGTTGTTGTTCCTCTGATAAGCTACCCCAAGAAACATAATGACCAGGATGTCGTTTTTGCAAAAAAGTCCAATCGACAACAATTTTTCCATACCAGGTGATGGCATTGGGAAATATTCTCCCTGTCTCTCTGCAGACAGCAGCTTTTTTCATCGGAAAAATGCGATTGTTATATTCAAATTTATTATAAAGAAAAGAGAGGATTTTTTTTGTGCTTCCATAAGAAACTTCTGATCCAAATCGCATTGGAAGACCTGAGTAAGGGCTGACGCTATTCGGTTGACGATCGAGATAAATGCTATACCCAAATATAGCGATCACGAGAAGAAAGAGGAACAGGATAAGAATGCCAACGAGGGCCACATCAGGGGAGTTGATATTCCCAACCACCCAGGTTCCGCTATTTATATCAGCAATTTTAAATAGTACCATGTTGGCTCCACGCGGGAGTATATACCGAAACGCATTCAAAAAAAATCCATTTCGGTATACAGCCTTTTCTCTGGTTTATAAAGAGGTTTTTAACTTTTTCTTTTTGTCTTTAGCTTTAACTTTGGCCGGTCCTTCAGAGAAGGTTTCTTTCTCTTCAAACTCTTCATTAGATCCTCTGTTAGAGGTTCGATAGGTGGCTGGCGCTGCAACCTCGATAATAATTTCATCAAAACGATCTTTGCCATTAAGAATTTCGCTTAGAATTTGCATTGCGCGATTTTGTGAATCTATTTTGACTCTAGCCTCTTCTCTACCTGTGTGGATCATGTTGGCTGCGAGTTTAATTGCATAATTGACCAATTCAAATTGACTAGAGAATTTCTTTCTCATTAACTCATTAGTTAAATAACTACGCAGATCCATTGGGATTCTCCTATTTCTATAGTTTCTCGATTTTGTGCAATTCTATCGCAAGCGGTGTTCTTCTGCAATAAGAATACTTCGTAAAGATTCATATGCTGCAGCTAAATCTTCATTGATGATTGAATAATCATACTCATTACAGTGTAACATTTCTTCTTTTGCCCACTCTAATCTTTTTTGCAAATCGACAGCAGATTCTGTATTTCGTTTTATCAAACGTTGCTCTAACGCTTCAAGTGAGGGGGGGGAAATAAAGATTGAAATATTTGGGATTTTTTTGCGAATTTGAGCTGCTCCCTGAGTGTCAATCACTAGAAGAACGTGGGCCCCCCTAACCAATTGCTTTTCAACCCAAAAGCGCGATGTTCCGTAGTAATATCCATAGAGAGAAGCATGCTCTAAAAATTCTCCAGCTGCCAAACGATGTAAAAAATCCTCTTCAGAGACAAAGTGGTAGTGCACTCCATCGATTTCCCTTGGACGTTTAGGTCTTGTCGTATAAGAAACACTGGCAACGCAAGAGGGAAACTCCCTGACAAGCATTTGAGAAAGCGTCGTCTTACCCGTCCCTGCAGGGGCGCTTAAAATAAATAATAACCCAGGCTTCTGTGTCATTCGATTACCTTTTAATGGGGATCCCGTTTTCCGAATTATCCTAGAAACGGCAGTTGAAGGCAATAAATTGATACAATCTTTTGAGTTATAATCACTTCCGATGGGGGTTGCCTTCGCCTTTTGGGAATGATCAACCCCCATCGGAGGTGATTCTAACTCAAAATCTTGCATCACTTTATTACCTTGAACTGCAGTTTCCAGGATTATTCAATATTTTGAATTTGTTCGCGAATTTTTTCTAATTCTGTTTTGATTTCTATTGCCATGTGAGAGATTTCCACATCAGAGGCCTTAGAGTTGATCGTATTCACTTCACGGTTCAGCTCTTGAATAAAAAATTCAAGATGTTTGCTAATCCCATGCTTATTTGCTTGCAGATCTAATGTCAACATCTTGTTAACTTGTTCTAGATGAGATTTAAAACGGACAATCTCTTCTGTGATATCGATGCGATCGGCATAAAGGAAAACTTCGCGCAAAATGCGTTCTTCATTTTCGTTATTAATGCCCAAGACCTCTTTTAAACGCTCTTCAAGTCGAAGGCGATATTTTTCGATGGCAGCAGGGGCTTTGACTTCAATATTACTGATAAGGCCAGTTAATTTGGCGAACCGAGATTGAATATCGTCGTAAAGGACTTTGCCTTCATAGGTTTTCATTGCAATAAGCTGCTTAAGCGCTTCATTGATAAGTTGTTGTAATGTCGTTTTATAAAGCTCTTCATCTGCAATTTCTTCATCAAAAATTAGCAATCCCTCTTCTCGAGAGATAATTTCCAAAAGTTGTTCATCAGAAATTATACAGCAAAGCTCATTGGAAATTTGTTCCCAAGCTTTTTTTATCTGTTTTGCAAGAGCCAAATCGGGATTAACGACAAGAGGGGAGTTATCATTGAAAGAAGCTAGGATTTTTACATTGACCTGCCCTCTTCCTATTACGGCAGAAATCCATTTTTTGATATCGCTGTCGTAACGGAGTAGTGTAGAAGGGAGAGATGTGTTAATTTCTAGGTGTTTGCGATTCACGCAATGGAGCTCGACAGAGAAATGGCCTAAAGAAGAACTAATGGAAGCTCTGGCATACGCCGTCATACTTTTTAACATTTGCAACCGGGGATAAAAGATATAGTTGAATTTGTCCCACAGAGTAACACTTAGCCCCTATATAAGCAATAAAAATGAAAATTTAACAAGATAAGGGGTGCAACTAAAAGTGTAGGTTGATAAAGCACACGATCCTCAGAATTCAAACACTTTGCATGAGAATGGTTTAAACGCAGAGGAGGTGCAGAGGCGCAAAGATAGGAAAAGCGGTTTCTGACCTCAGAGATAAACGAGAAGCAGGATATAAAGGATCAGGGAGGATATGTAGGATCGTTATTGCTAGACTCAGTCATAGGTAGATTAAAAAGTAGGTTTTTAAGTTCCTCGCAAGCTCGGATCTTAAAAAAACCATTCTCAATGAGGCTCGAGGCCTCATTGAGAAGAATGAATTGATTACTAAGCGTGCGAAGTAATCACTTCTTCGATTGTTCAGTTTTGAGCGTATCGTGTTTAACAGCCTCGCGCTTAATCTCAGTCTTTAAAATTTCTTTTTGTAAGATTCCTTTCTCTTTTTCCTTTTTTTCTTCTAAGCGTTTTTCTTCTAAGACAGCATCTTTGTTCTCATCAGATTTTGATGAAGCTCTTTTAGTTGACGCTACTGTCTCTTGTCTTTTCGAAGTCATTTCGGAACGAGCAGTAGTTTTTGGATCGGTGCCTTCAACTGGTTTTTGTTGTTGGAGAACTTTGATTTCAGCTCCTTGATGATGATGCGTAGCCTCTTTCTCTTTTATTTTTTCATTTTGTCCAGTCAAAACTTTTTCCAACAACTTCGCGATCTTGTTGTATGTCTCTTCATCGACTTCTGTAATTTCAAGAGAAGATACGTCTGTTGTGCTATCTTCGGAAGGAGAGACTGTTTTATTATTCGCAGAAGGGGAGTTAGCGGTCTCTTTAATAATAACAGCCGATTTATGGCTCACATAAACTTTGCTTTCGCCAGTCTTTTGATAAGCAAATAACTCACGTTGTAGCGATTTAAGGATATGTTCTATATCCGCACTTTGAATTGAGTTTACATCAAATGTTTTAAATCTTCTAGGACATTGTTGATCAAATGTATAAAAACGTTCAATCCCAGAAATTCTAAAATCTGATAAATTAAGTGATAGCATAATACCTCCATAGTTATTAAAGGACTATTGATTGTGATTATATAATAATTATATTTTATTCGTCTAGTTTATTTTTTTCATTTTTTTTCATTTTTTTGTCATGCTTGAATTGAAAAAATATTTTATTCAATGATAGTTGATGTATTGGTTTTATGTTGAAGTAAAAAATAATTTATCATATAATCAGAGAAATTAAAAGTGAATAGTATAAAAAATGCAGTAAATTCAATTTAAAGGTACTGAATGTCGGTAGAATCGATTTGTAAAATGCCTGTTTGTCAGGTTTTATCTATCTTTAAACCTAGGACTACAAAAGAGCTTGCAGTTGCTGGATTGATTTTAACTTTTGGAGTTTTTTCCACTCCAGGAGCTATAGGTTGTGGTAGTTGCTATACCATTTATAAAATCATTGATAATCAAATTGAAAAATACAATATAAGAAAAGAAAACGAATTGAAGAGAATTTTTTATGATAAACTGATCTCAATCAAGAAAGAATTTATCGAAACAGGTCAATCAGAGCAACCACAAACATCTGTTATTGAAAAATTTAAGAAAATTTGGCAAGAAAGTCCACTTTCGGTGAAGGGAGAATTTATATCCTTTTGCAACAGTGAAAATACGGAGGATTGTTTAGTTCGTAAAGTTTTATCTCCAGTAATCTATAACAATGGAACATGGAAAACTTCGGAAGAAATCAGTAGCGAATTAAAATCAGAATTAGCAGCTCCATTCAATATAACCAATATAAATCTTATTAGCAGAGCTTCTCTATTTCATGCGACTCAAACGGAAGATAGATTGATGAAAATTTTAAAAACAAAAGGAGTGAAAAATTTTTCAAAAATTACCTCTTCTTACAATGCGGTTTTTGCTTCCACATATCCAGAATTTTACAACTATGGACTTTTTGTTTTGGGTTTTACACCAGATATTCATTACTCAAGCAAACCAAAAGTTAAATATGCTGAAAGGGGATGGATAGGTTTTTCTAAAGAGATTCCAGTGAATAAAAAGACCTTAGCCTTCATTATCAATGCTAGCCCGGAGTTGGATCAACAATCTCAAGAAAGGTTTCAAAAAAAGTGCAACGAGAACTTTGGAGCGGAGGTTCCTGTTATCTTTTTTCCATCTTGGAGGCAATCAAGTGCAGAAAACGATGCTTTACATGCTATTGGTAAAAAAAGGGGACTTCCAGCGGAGTGGTCAGAAGTCCCAGGATTCTCAGATTTTTAAAAAATCATGGCTTGCAAGGAACTTAAAAAATTTAACCTGAAATAATGCTCTTTTACTCTGAGGGAACCGAAGGCTTTGCGCCTTAGCGTCTCTGCGTCTTTGCGTTTCCGTGTTTATGCATAGCAGCGCATGTGGAATTGATTTTTCCTGTCCAAAGCGCCTTTGGAGAATAGGCATAAAGCAACGACGTTATGTTGTTTGGAAAACGCTGTCAGCGATTTCTGATCGCATTCGATATTTTTTAAATCTTCGATGGATCGAGTAACGATGAAAAGATCCTTATTCGTCTCTTCATACATTACAGGAAGCGACTGATCGATCGATTGCAAATCAAGACCAACGGCTTTTGCAACCATTTCATGGGTGATTTCTATTTTTCTCAATTTGATTGCAGGCGTTTCATAGGCGACTTTAATCTCTCCGTTATCGTCAATAACCGTTTCCATCTTTAGAATCCCGCAGGGGGTTTCTACATTAAATGTATATTTCCCTGTTTTTTCAATACCAAAACGCTTTTCTTTGGCAATCATATAGAGAGAACCGACTGTAGAGTGTCCACAAAAACTGATTTCATGCCCCGTAGGAGTGAAGTAGCGGATTTGAAAATCTCCTTTTTCACTCGGCAAAATAAATGCCGTTTCAGACAAATTCAACTCACGAGTAATTTTACGCATCATCGACTCGTCTAGTTCATCGGCGTCTAAAACAACTCCTGCGGGATTACCTCCAAATTGTTTATCAGTAAAGGCATCAACCTGGTGGATATGTACTTTTTTGAAGTTGGCAGTCGTTTTTAAATAATTGTAAACTGTTGCTCGGGCTATTTGTAGTTTTGATGCCACATAGACAGAAGATTCCTTAAAATCAAACAATCCTTGATCTTGTAATATTGAGATAATTTCCCTCTTTTGCTTTGTAGTGACCGCCTGAAGGTTGATTTTATTGCGATTAAGATAATCATTAATGGTGTTGTCAATCGATTCCCTCCATTTCTCAGTGGTACTGTGGCCCGAATGTTCAGCTGTTGGTTGAATGAGGAAATTCAGTTGATCTTGAAGATTTTTAAAATGTGTAAGATCGTAGCGTAGTCTTAAATAACCTGCTGCTTGCAGGGGATAGACAAGACAGCGAAAATTACGCCCAATCACCAAGAGCTCAGAAAATGGATGACCTGTTTGACTCTGTTCTTGGAATTTTTGTCAAAGTGAAACAGAAAAAAAATAAAAAAAAGGACAAACGACGCCAAGGACACCAAGGACCTTAAGGACGCCAAGGACAAAAAATGCTGTATATCCTCTAAGAAGCCCCTAGAAAGTCCTTGGCGTCCTTAAGGTCCTTGGTGTCCTTGGCGTCGTTTGTCCTTTAATAGCATGATCAATGAATTTTTATTTACCATGGATTATATTTTTGGTGGCCGGGGCAATAGGTTATGATCTAACGCCTGTAGTTGAGACTATGGATCGCTATCTTATAACTCCTTTGGAATCTTTTGTGTTAAGGATGTCTTGTTTCAATCCGGATGTGATTAATAAGATTTGAAAAAAACTGCGGGGACCAGATATCAAGCTTTTGTGGATCGGCTATAAAAGGTCTCATGTCTAGTTTTGCACTTTCCCAGTCAAACAACTGAATCTTTGTATTTAATAATTCAATTAATTGATCTTTAGTGAGATTAGCATCAGATTTGAGATGTCCTAACTGCCTCATGCAAGCTTCTAAATAAGGAAGGCTGAGTGGTATTTGATTTTGAATGTACCATATCAAATCGTACCAATCCCTTCCTTTGACTCTGCCTTTCCATGATCGGTATAAAATCGCAGACATTGTTCCTGCAAATAAGTCACTCTTATGTAAGGTTAACACATAAAATGTCACAGGGTTCAAGACAAGTTGATTTTCAACGCGGGCATATCCGGGAGGATCTATATCTACTTCTAGTTTGATTTGAATTTTCTCGTTATGGATAGTTTTTTTTGCTTTTTTTTCTTCGTCAATTGCCAAATAAAACTCAATTGTATTCATTTTCATAAATGCTGAAACAATACTTGTCTCAACACTCTTGGTTTTTTTAGTCACTTCCATACTAAATCCCAACGAAAAAAGCTCTTTTTTCAGACCCTCTAAAAATGGTGTAAAGTCAAACTCGTTATTTGGTTTTAAAAGGGTGAAATCCAAATCTTCACTAAAGCGATCTAAACCATAAAGAATCCGTAAGGCTGTTCCACCATAAAAAGCCGCCTTTTCAAAGAAACCTTGCCTCTCAAGTCCTAAAAGAGCAGCTTGTTGTAATACTTCTCGTACTTTCGTTTGTTCGCTAACTTTAGATTGATCATACCGATCAAAGATGGTTTTAATGTTTGAGTTTATCATAGCATCCCCAAAATATTAACAAGGTTTGTGACCACCTTTGAGCGGTAATTATCAGCTATCTCTAACAATAATTTTTTATCTAAATCTTTCAATCGTTCTTCATCGATTCTTCTCGCCTCAATTAGATCGATCAATAAATCTCTGCCTTCAAGTCCTTTGCTTTTCATGTGAATTAAGTCTGCTAGAGCTTTTTCCGGCGTTGCAATTAGAAATCTTCCCAATTTATTTTCTTTTTGGTCGATGCCTATAGCATATCGAGAGTGACTTAAATAAATATATTCAAACGTACCCACTTGGGTATTGAAAACTTTAGATTGGGAGCTAGAGGTGCTTGTTACAACAAAAACTCCCTCTGGAATCATTTTATAAAAAGACAAAGCCCATTCAAAACTGATGTAAGAGGGACCATAAAGCAAATTAGCTATTTGTTCATAAGGAACAGGAGAGTTCGCTATTTTTTCGGTTATTAAGAAGAAACCGTTTTTTAGACGTACTAGCTTACCCGATTTCACCATTCGCGAAATGAAATCATCCGGGTTTGTATAATCAGTGAGCAACGGCTTAAGATTTTGGCTTTCTATATATGCTGTTTGAGCAAAATTTAGGATAGAGTGCATGAATTTTCCTCTTTTCTTTATTTTAGCAGAACCTCCAATTATTTTGGAGGTTTATGTTAAGATTTTTTGTTTTTCTTGTGAAATCTCCAATCACCTTAAGTGTTTGTTGTTGTTTTACACACTTCAAAAAAAAATCGTTGATTTAAATGAATATAGTTTGTATGATCATGCTTTATATTTATTTTAAACAAGGACTTTATATGCTCGCGTCAACTCAATTAACTGGTTTCAGTGAAAGTATTAATCCGATTTCCTCAATACGCGAAGAAATTTCTCTAGAAAGCAATGTTCCTCAGCCGCCATCAGTAGATGAGTTAAAATTTGAATTCGACATAAATAATGTCGATCAAAAAGTAAGAGATGAATCCGCACATATTGCAAAAAAATGCGATCAAGACGATGATCCTACTAATAATATTGTAGGTGTAGCTAGTCTATTGGTAAGCATATTCGGAGGAACAACTGCTGGCTCGTTGGGTGTCTTACTGGCGCTTGGAACGTTTACTAGTCCAGTCGCCTTGATTGTTTTTGGAATTCTTTTGGCTCAAGGATTCTATAACGAGGATCTCCTAGGTCTTTTTTGCGGTATTGCTGTATTTAGCGTACTAGCTCCTACAATGGGCGCTTTGCTGTTGCTTGGCTATTAATCAATATAACAAGAATTATCAGACGTTGTATTTCGCGGACCTGTCCGCATTAGTTACAAAAATCAATGTTACAAAAATCTATTGCTTTCGGAAATCTATTGCTTTTTATTTTCTTTTTTTGTTAGAATTCGGTTATATGACTTATAATATATCTTCATCCTTAACTCGGCCGCGAGTAGAGCAGTTCTCTTCGAACCAACAAAAAGAAGACTGCGCTGAAACGGCTCAACCTTCTTCTAAAAGTCGCAAGCGCTCTAGGGGCAATTCAAGTGCTAGTAGTAAACTAAGACCCCAATGGAGCTTAGAAGAAACAAATTTATTAAAACAAATTCTTTGTAATTCATTAAAGAGAAAAGTTGACTTCATAACAGAATCATTGCCTTCAAGAACTTGGGCATGGAACGAAATTAAACTGCTTTATAACCAATCGATTTTAGAACTTAATCGTTCACGGGAAGGAGAAACCCCTTACACAGAACGCATGGGCGAAGTTCTGTCTCATCATTATAGAAACACAATACTAAAACAACAACAGGGAATTCGACCTGAGCATTTTAGTCCAATCATAAATACAATCCGTGAAGCATATATTGAAAAAAAGCGCCATTCTTCCGAGCTTGTCTATAACCGCTTGAAAGATGTAGGCATCTCTTGTTATACACCCAATCAAATTTCGAATTTATATTATCAAGCAAGAACTTCTCTATTAAAAAAAAAAATAAATCAAAACCCGTCAATAGAAAGTGTTCTACAAAAAATAGAAGAACGGTTTTCCAATCAAATAACTCAAGAAACTTTTGCTTCTTTTCAAAAAACAATATCGACAAACGAACTTGAATTAGAACAAGTAGTTCAAAAAAGCTCAAAAAAAATAAAAAAATCTTCTTCCACGGACTTTTCAGGGTCTGCACAGCAATTAATTTCTATCGAGAGTCCCCCAATATCATCTGAATTACAGCCATTTTCGATAGATAATTTCCCCCCATTCGATTATTTCCCTCCTTTCGATTCCTCTCCTCACTCGAACCATCCTCTTTCTCCAGCTAATTCTCCTCGTATTGATCATTCCGCTTCTCCTCACACCGACCATTCTTCTTTCCTAGATGATTCCCCTGAACAGTTTTATGCCCAATTTCCCAGTCTTGCAGAAAGTTCTTTGATGAAAAGAACAGATGAGCAGGTGTTTGATCAACCTGCATTATTGACTGACGAGTGAAATTACCAAGACTAATACGCCGTTGATAATATCAGGTCCATCGCAAATTGCAGGCCCAACTTGATTGAAAATGTTAATTTTTAGGGTGTTAATTTTTAGGGTTGAAAAGTAATTTATTTTTTGATAGACTGATGTTATGAACATTGGAAAATCTTCTCTTATTGGAGAAGTATCGACACCCAATTTTTGTTTTTAATTTTTAAATACATTATTTTTGATAGGTTAACTTTATGGCTTCTAGCATACCTTTACTTTCAACCCAACCATTAGCGTCTCAGCTTCCGTTGAATCATTTTGAAGTGGATAGCGGTGAAGCAGCTCAATTGTCATTTCCTTTGGAAGATAATTCACCCTCTAGTGCTCTCATCCAAAAAGCAGTAGCGACCAAAAGATCTATATTGGAAGAATCAACTGCAAATCCATTTAAAAAAACGAAACTTTCTTGCAATTTACCGGAAGAAGATGATGATGAAATTGAAACCCCTCAATCATCTTCGTCTTTCAGAAAACTTCAAACTTCCGACAGTTTTTCAATAAAAAACCAAACTTGGACACTTATAGAAACAGAGTTGTTAAAAAAAACACTGTGTGAGGCCTTAGATTTAGGAGATATTGACTTAAAAACAAAAAGATTGCCTTCCAAAAAATGGAGATGGGTAGAAGTAGAAGTAAATTACAACAAATCAATTTTGGAGCTTAATATTAATGAAGGAAAACACTTTCAACAACGTAATGCTAAAGAATTAAGTAAATATTATCGATTTAATATAATAAAAGAAAATGAAAGTGTCCAAAAAACGGATTTCCATAAAATCGTAGAGAAAATGCGTGAAGTATTTAAAGACTTAAACAAATATTCTGTAAAGGAAGTTTGTGTGCGTTTAGAAAAGATAGAAAAAATCTTCTATACAACTCAACAAATCTCAAATTTAATTACAGCTACAAAAACAAAACTCGTTAAACGTGGCGATCCAAACCCGTCAATGGAAAACATTTTAACGAAACTCTTAGAGAAAGCAGATGACGATCTTTATTTTCAAGTATCCTCAGCAATAGCTTCTTCAACGTCGTTGACAAGACATGAAATAAAGCCTCTACCACAACCAATAGAGCCTTTACAGCGGTCAACTCACATACCCAATACAGCTCCTGCGGATGGCCTTCCAGGTGATTTTGGCCTTTTGCTCAGTGAAGATCTTCCCTTGCTTGAAGGTGATTTTTCCTTGCCTGAAGGTGACTTTTCCTTACCTGAAGGTGATTTTCCCTTACCTGAAGGTGACTTTTCCTTGCCTGAAGGTGATTTTCCCTTACTTGAAGGTGACTTTTCCTTGCCTGAAGGTAACTTTCCTCCGCCTAAGGATGATTTTTTGTAACTATTCACGTGGTATAACCCAGGCCTTCAGCCTGGGTTATACCACGTGAATAGTTACGATTTTTTTAGTTTTTGCGGGGCTGTTTCTCCTGGAAGCAACATCAATTCCCAATTTCCTGCTTTTCCTACAAGCTCATTTATGTGAACAGCAAAGACTAGACATGATTAACAGATGAGAATTATTTTTTTTTAGCCCTAGAAGATGATAAGTACTCGTTCACTAGCTAGTGAACGCATGCAGTTAAAGGCTCTGCAAAGCTTTCACAACTTCCCTTATATATTCAGCGTAATCATTCTGCAAGTCATAGGCGCTAACTTTATATGGAATGTCGGGGGTGACTCCCCTGTTTTCAATTAAAAATTCCCCATCACGCTCTGCGATTGAAGCCGTATATTGAATCGAAGCAATTCCTCTAAGATTCGGAAATGAAATTTCTTCAAGGACGCCTCCCGCACCTGCAGTTCGAGTTCCAAAGATTTTGGCTCGCTTATTATCTTGCAAAATGGCGGGAAAGAAATCTCCTCCTGAAAAATCGAGGCTATTTACAAGAACCAAAATAGGTTTGGTGTAATTAGCTTCCTTATGTGGCTGTAATGGACCTATTCCATGAAAATAGCAAGGTTGAGTGAGTCGGTTTCCTACATCCCACTCATTAATAATGAATTCAAAATGGTTTGTAAGAGATTGTACAAATTGATAGTCGACGGACATCCCTTGAAGAAAAGGCATCTCAAAAGCCTCGACAGCTGCTTCATCGGACTCTATGTCCTTCAAGACATCGATAAATGTATGGGCGAGAAAAATGTCTGATTGAGTGAGCATTATTCTATGCTTTGGTACAGACATTGGTTTGTCTGTCAACATTGAGGCAAGGGCATAAACGTATAGTAAGTATCCACCTGGATTGTTTACTTGGTCAATGACTAGGGCGTCTGTTTCTGTATTAAAGATCTGAATTAACGCTAAAAATTCAGCAAGAGCGTTGTCAAGGTTTTCAGGAGTATAAGAAGGGATTCTTATATATCCTATAAATTTCCCTCCTGGGATGGTTGAGACATAAGAATGAAAAATAGCATCTTCATCGCTTTCCCATATCACGCGGCCAATAGAAGGTAAGAAACTTTTTTTAGATCCTAGCACGTCACTCCCCTCTTCAGCTTTAAGGGACAATGCAGACATCGCTTTATAGTGATGACAAACAAATTGTTTCTTAAAAAATTTAGAGTTGGCAAAAGGGTTGATTTTTTCAGGTAATTTTAAACCGTGTGCCCTTACATGTGCTTTTGGTGGCATCGTGATTTTTTCTGGCTCATAATCCCATTCTAATGTGCACGAAAGCTCCTTTGTAGACCCTTTTTTACGTCCGGTAAGTTTGACAGCCCCGTTGGGAATCACATGTCCTAGCATCCCCAATCTACTGGTCAAGAAGATCTCTGCTAATGCATAGTCTGTTTGGTCATTATTATTTCCGACATCTTCATTTTTGATTGTTGTCACGACATCGTGGATGGCAACATCATTAAAAGAGAGGAGTTCATCCCCTTTTACAAAAGGAAAACTTTTGGAGGCTAAAGTACTTTCACTGATATAAGAAAAGAAATAACGTCCGTCAACACCTTTAACTTGGAAAGGTAATGAAGCTAGTTCAGTGGAATAAAAATCGATAGACACGTGATAATCTTTGGGTGACATAAATAAATTTTTTATTAAACAATGAAATTCTTTAAGTTGAATGTTCGGATTATTGATAATTGCTTGTCTAATTGGATTCGTTTCAGCTTCTAAATTCCATCCTGAATATTCCTTTTTCCAATGTGTTGTCGCATAGAAATCTTGAAATATAGATTCAATAAACTTAAGATCGTTGAGCATCCCCTCTTGTTTATGAGTCGTTTGGGCTATTGCTAATTTTGTTATAGTCAATAAGATTAGCAAGAGACATATTTGTGTTGTTTTCATAAATGGTAATCCTTTTTATGTTCCTATTTTCGTTTAAGCTGCTGATTTTTAGCAACAAATCAATAATAATTTAACAGGATACATAGGATTGGCTTCGCCGGAGCCTATGCTATTTGCTCAATATTAACGCACTCAACTTTAGGTAAAGCTATCTTGGCTAAAGGATATACAATTTTATTTGTGATGCAACAAATGTTGAATGACCTTATTTATTTATCTGAAGTTTTGATTGTTGATTGTTGATTTTGATTTGCAAAATATTTCGATTTTTGGTATTATTGATCTTATGGATTTTAATATATCTTTATCTTTAGTTCAGCCTGTAGTGCTTCAGTCCTCTTCGAGTCAAGTTTCCGGCGTTTCTTTAAATTCCAGTGGATGGAGGGATCCAGAATTAGAATTATTAAAAAAAATTTTTCTCCGCACACTAAACAGAGATCGTATTGATTTCAAGACAGAAAAATTGGTTTTAACACAGAGGCAATGGTCCAATCTTAGAAATTTTTACAATGAATCAATTCCCAAGCTTAATGATATATGTCGGCCAGAGAGCCCTTTCTTAGAGCGCACCGCCCCAGCTTTGCAGGTTTGTTATGAACGCTATATAGATGAAAGCCCTTGCAGTCAAGCAGCTCCAGAGCATTCCCTTGTTATCCAAAAAACAAAACCAAAAAAGAGATCTATTTCGGTAAAATCTACTAAAGAAGAGTCTAAAAAAATTAAAATTTCTTCTGCTAGTTCGGAAGCAGCTCATCCACTAAAAGTGCATTGGAGCCAAGAAGAATTAAACTTATTTAAAGAAGCTATTTGTCATTCATTAGGTAGGCAGATCAACTTCAGCGAAGAATTTGTGGAGATACCTTTTGGTAGTTGGAAAGACATCACCATAAATTACAATGAATCAATTTTAGCTCACAACACTTCAGAAAAAATCTCTTTTTCAGAGCGTACATCGAAGCAATTACGCGAATGTTTTCGAAATACAATAACAAAAAAGGGCCCTATTTCCCCTGAAGATTTGAATCCAATTGCAATCGCGATTCTCAAGGTACATAAAAAAATCGGAAAATATTCTTGGACAATAATTTGCAGTACCTTGCAAAAAAAATATAAGATTCCATGCACACAAAACCAAATAAAAAATTTAGTTTTTGGCGAAAAAAGGAAAAAATTAAAATCACCTGA
>JABDDS010000038.1:0-18715 GCA_013287465.1 Chlamydiota bacterium
AGACCCATCACGAATTATTAGTCCAGAGTCTATTAATGTCTTTAATAGTTTGCTGAGAAAACTTCTACCAATTCCTAATTTTTTTGCGAGATCACTCCCATTTGCGCATGGTTGTTGGGCTAAAATATGAAGAATGCGTTCCTGTTTAGCGTTAAGCGAAATTTTAGTAGCTGATACGTTAGCTCCAAGCGCTTGAATGCGAATTTTAGTCTTTTGCAATGTTTCAACAACCCCCTCAGCAACATATGTGATCCAACAAGAAAGATCGTCTCCATTATCTCTAGCATCTTGAATTTCGCGATAATAACGAGCTCTGTCAATTTCAAAGAATTCATCCAAAGAAAAAATATGCTGACTGTCAAAGTTACGATTGAACAAAATCCAAGACTCAAGGAGTCTGGACGTTCTGCCATTGCCGTCAGCAAATGGGTGAATTGACAGAAGTCTATGATGGGCAATGGCA
The DNA here is from genome assembly GCA_013287465.1 of Chlamydiota bacterium. Classification (GTDB taxonomy): domain Bacteria; phylum Chlamydiota; class Chlamydiia; order Chlamydiales; family Parachlamydiaceae; genus JABDDS01. The sequence continues at coordinate 464 of JABDDS010000038.1, forward strand.
GCAGCTATAACAGCGTGTTCTTTTTGAGAGTCTGTGTTAATCCAATTAATCAAAGATTGTGTAAGCATAGGTGCAACTTCCGGCGGTGGAGGTCTATATATTATCTTACCATTACCAACAATCGCATTAGGACGCGTTTTATATTTACCTACATCACTATGTTGTAAAACACCTTTTGTTAAGACTTTATGTAAATATAAGAGCTGACGTTCTGTAATGTGTGCAGGTAATTTGCTCCATATTAATCGTAGAGAAGCAAAGTAGTTTAATACTTCCAGGCGAGATTGATCTGAAGCAACTATTTCTTTACCCTCTGCTAGAGCCGCTACTTCTTGTAGCGTTAATGGATTACCTTCAATGGCAGTTGAAAAGTGTGCCTGCCGAATTAACGAATCTCTTTGACATTTTGCAATCCATGAGACATCTGTGGTCTGGTGATTAATCCAAGACATTAAAGTTGTTGCGTGCGTCAAATGACGAATAAGCATCGCGCTGCGTTCAAATTTTGGGAGATACTTGATTGTTTTCATAGACAGCATCCTACAAAATATGATAAAAATAGTCAACGAATTGTTTCTTAATTGTTTCCTTATTTGTTTCCTTATCGAGCATCGCTTGTTGAGCCACTAAAAATTCATTTCGATCTCGGGTCTTCCATTTCGCTACGAAATAGTGCTTGTCCAGGTGATGGACGGCAATATTGAGCTTTCTTCCCAATTTGTTGGCAAAGGTTGATTTACCGCTTCCAGGTATCCCAAAGATAGCAAATCGTTTAGAGGGGATGTGTTTTATATTATTGTATACCGGACACAAGTTCTGTCGTCGTGTTCACGGCTTTTCGTTTAGTATTTTGGTAACTATTCAGGTAATACAACGAATCCATTCAGGCTGAAGGCCTGGGTTATATCACCTGAATAGTTACCCATTTTTAAGAATAATTTATTGTCTGCGCCTGGGCGGGACTTGGCATGCCAAGATTTATTTTTGTTTTTATTTGCGGTAGGGGGGTCATTAATTTTTTTGAAGCCTCAAGATTTATCCTTTCTTTTAAACGAGATGTCCAATTGCACAGACTTTGGTGTGCAAGAGCAGCCCACAGTGGTATGCTTAAGATAAAAGCTGAAAAAAAGACCCATGTATGCCATGAGGGTTCTGCGAGAATATCCTGACCGACCCTGTTTCCTATTCCCATCGTTAGTAATGCACCTACTATAGTTGCTTTTGTTTGAAGTCTGTTGACTCCTTGTATCCTTTCTTGTCTTATCACATCGATGATTTGTTTATTGATAGATTCTTTTAGCTCTTTGATAGGAAGAACAAATTGATACTTGTAGTTAAGCTTTTTCATATCGTCATGACCGGTTGCTAATTGATCTGGAGATTTATAAGAATTCTCTAACAAACGTATGTAAAATAATTGCTGTTCTGGGACCATTCTTTCTAGAGTTAGATTAGAACTGAGCAAGGTTAACGGATGAATAGATAGTTTTAACATAGAGCGTTTTAAAATAGAACTACCGCAACAAGGCCAACTTGCGTTGATAGTCAATTTCGTAGGTTCCTCTAAATTAGGATCGACTATAATCTTAACGCTATCCAACTTTTTATGTGAGCTTAAAATAGAGCTTCCAAGTGCCGTAATTAATTTTTCCTGATCGGAATTTTGATTCACATATTCGTTGCTTAAAACATCAGTTTTCTGGCTGTTCTGACAGACCATGTTCCATTGGCTTGGGGCCATTGCTCGTGACTCAACAGTTCTTACCATTTTAATCTACCCATTTTTAAGAATAATTTATTGCCTACATTTGGGCGGATCTTGGCGCAGAAAGAAGTCCTTTTGCCATTCTCTCTAGCGGGGGATTCATCAATCTTAAAGCCTGCAGATTTACGGCTGCTATTGCATTAGATGTCAACCCGCATAGACCTTGATATGCATCACTGGCTTTGAGCCCTACGCCCAATGCAAAAATTGGAAAAAAGGCCCATGTATGCCATGAAGGTTCTGCGAGAATGTCCTGACCGACCCAGTTTCCTATTCCCATTGTTAGTAATGCACCCGCCGTAGCTACTATTGTCTGAAATGCATTGACTTTTTGTATCGTTTTTTGTGCTGTCGTAGCGATAATTTGCTCATTGATATAGCCTACTAGCTCTCCGGTAGGAAGAATAAATTGATACTTGCGATTAAGTTCTTTCATATCTTCATGACCAGTTGCTAGTTGATCTGGAGATTTAGACAGAATTTCGCTTAAACGAGTGTAAAATAATTGCTGTTCTAGAACCATTTTTTCTTGGTTTAGATTACAACTAAGCAAAGTGAGCGGATGAATAGATAATTTTAAAGCAGACTGACCGCAACAAGGCCAGCCGATCGTACTTACACTCAGCTCTATAGGTTTCTTTAAATTAGGATCTACCACAATCTTAACACTACCAAGGTCGTCGCTTGAGCTTAGAATAGAGTTTCCAAGTTTCGAAATCAATTCTTTCTGGTTGGAGTTTTGATTTACATATTCTTTGCTTAAAATCCCATTGTTTTGACTATTCTGACATACCATTTCCCATTTGTTGGGATCCATTGCTTGTGACTCAAGAATTTTTACCATTTTGATTTCCTTTTTTTTAATAATCACCAATGATGGTGTAAATGATTTATTAATTTATTGAGGTCATGATACATGATACATTATATATTATTTAAAAGTCAAGAGGTGATTTATTGTTCAGCGGCTTGTTGCATAAATGTCCTAGCGGGCATTTATGCAACAAGCCCCAACAAAGCCAACAAGATGCGCATCTGACTGGAATTTTAATTGACATAAAAGAAATGCGCACAATTCTTATTGATTTAGAACAAAACTTGTAATGAGAAGTGCGAAAGTCCCTTTCGCTTTGTTGTGAAAGCGAAAGGGGGTTTTCCAAACGCTTCGCGTAGCAATACAATTTCTGGATCACGTTACGTGATTAATCCATATTTTAATTGCGCCTGTTTATAAACTGAATTGCCATCAAAATCATCTCTGGGTTAACAGAAAGGGCAATCACGCCGAAGAGAGCCGCAATCGCCACTGTGCTCGTCATCCATAAGGGAGAAAGAGACTCCCGTTCTCCATTTTCTTTTGAGAAGATAAGGCCAACTATGCGCGTGTAATAAAAAACGGATAGCACACTCATCAGGAGTCCGACGATTACAAGGGCATAGTTATCAGCTTCAAAAGCAACTTTAAAGATATAAAATTTAGCTAAAAAACCAGCTGTAGGGGGGAGTCCCGCAAGGGTGAGTAGGCAGATGCCCATGATGCACCCAAGAAATGGAGAACGGTAGAAAAGTCCAGTTAGGCTCTTGATCGAAATATCTTCTCCTTCATGATGATCTAAGAAAGTGATCGTCGCAAAAGCTCCAAATGTGGCTGTTGCATAGACGACAAGATAAAAAAGGAGCGAAGAAAGAGCGTCAGGACCACCAGAAGCAAGTGGAATAAGCAGGAATCCTGCATGAGAAATTCCCGAATAAGCAAAGAAACGACGTAAATGCGTTTGACGCAATGCGACGATATTGGCAAAAACGATTGTCGGATAGGCAAGTAACGCAACACATTGATTCCATAGTGGATGGAAGTTAGGTAAAGCGATTGTAAAAACAATGATAAAAGCAGCAAAGGCTCCAACTTTAGTTCCTGTCGACATAAACGCAGTCACAGGGGTTGGTGAGCCGGCATAGACGTCAGGAGCCCATGCGTGAAAAGGGACGATTGCCGCTTTGAAAGCAAGACCTGCTGTTACAAGTGCTATACCGCTTAAGAATAAAGTTGTGTGAGCTGTCGTGCTGATGTGTTTATATCCCTCTAGCATCAAAGCAAATCGGGTGGTGCCTATAGCTCCATAAATCAATGCAATTCCATAAAGAAGAATGGCCGCAGCTAGGGCGCCGATCAGAAAATATTTAATAGCTGCCTCGTGAGAGAGCTTCCATCCCTTAATGTAACCACACAAAATATACAGTGAAATCGAAAGGGTTTCTAATCCGATGAACAGAGTCAAAAAGTCAGCTGCAATGCCGATAAGAATCAATCCAATCAATGAACTGAGAAGTAAAAAATAATATTCCCCTTCACTTGTCTTAACTTGTCGAAAAAAGGAAGAGGCGAGAAATGCGGTTCCAAGTCCGATGAAAATAAAAAAACGGGTGAAAAATTCTCCTGGTGGATCAAACCTTATCCAGTGAGTAAGAAGGGCATGATCGCTGACAGGAGCATAAAAAGAAGCAATCAATGCGATTGATAAAGTCGCTACAGTAAGTGGAAAGACATACCGTTTCGGGGCTTTGCTAAAACTTTCTACGAGTAGGACCAACACAAGACCTGTAAGCAATATAAGCATCGGGGAGATCGCCAGGATATCAACGACCGTGAGTAATTGATTCATTTTGCCTCCATAATAGCCGCAAGTGCGTTTTGCGCTGTTGAGATCAGTGGTGCTGGGTAGATCCCTATCCATAAAATTAAAATGACGAGTGGCAATGCAACGAGCATTTGTTTTGCTTTGATATCGGTGTAGTTTTTATCTGGAGGGGCAGCAGGACCAAAAAAAGACTTTTTCATCCATTGGAGCATATAAATGACCGATAGGATGATGGAGAGTCCCAAAAGAGGAGTGAGCCACGGAATATTTTGGTTAAAAAGAGCAAGAAAAATGAGCAGTTCTCCAACGAAATTATTGGTCCCTGGAACTGCTACAGAAGCTAAGACAAAAAACAGGGTCAGCCAACACAGCTTGGGAAGAAAAGAAGCAACTCCAGACATCTCTGTAATCGATGTCGTTTTAATTTCTCTTTCTAGATAACTCCCCATCATAAAGAGTCCGGTGATGACAACGGCATGGTTAACAGTTTGGATGATAGCTCCTGTATGCGCGAGATCGCTCCAGATAAAAAGACCGACGAGAATGAAGTTAACATGGGAAAAACTCGAGTAGGCTAAAAGGCGTTTGAAATCATTTTGAGCCCAGGCAGCAAGGGCTCCATAGAGAACACCTGTGATCGAGAGTCCAAGCAGTACTGGCCCCCATTGCTGGATCAACATGGGGAAAAATGGGATTCCAACCCGCAAAATTCCGTAGATTCCGGCTTTCGAAAGGATTGCAGAGAGGAGAATCGTTCCTGAGGCAGGAGCTGCACAGTAGGCATCTGGTAACCATGCGTGAAAAGGGAAAAGAGGAGCTTTTACGGCAAAGGCAAGGAAAAACACTGCTCCTATCAAAGCTGCATGCGGAACGTTTTGTGCGATTGTCGCTAGAGATTTGATGTCAAATGTGGTGGCGCTGAAATAGAGTGAAAGTACCGCTGCGATCATAAAGACAGATCCTGCAATCATGTAGATAAGAAACTGCATTGCAGCTGATGAGTGTTTTTTTTCTCTCCATAAATTGATGATAAAATAAAGAGGAAGGAGCATCGCTTCCCAAAAAATTGTAAAGAGAGCTAGATCCGCCGCTGTGAAAAAACCGATTAAAAGTCCCTGCAAGATGAATACTAACGAGTAAAAAAGACGCGATACAGGAGCGATTGTGAGGCTTATTGGGATGATGAAGCAGGTGATATAGAGGAAAATTAGGGATAAAGCATCAACATTGAGATGGAAGCGAATTGACAGCGTTGGTATCCAATTATAATCAATGTTAGCTCCAACCAAGTGGGTGTGTTGACTAAGTAAGATCAGTAAAGGGATGGTGCTGAATCCAACGGCGATCTTTTTTAGAATTTTTTCTGAGGATATAGGCAGGATGGAAAGAAGCACTGCCATCACAAATGGTATCGTAAATAAAATCAGCAAATCGGGCATAACAATCCTTGTAAATGTGATGCTATGCATGAGAATAGAAACGCAAAGACGCAAAGGCGCAAAGATGCAAAGAGAAGTATTTCTCTCAATCGAAGAAACGCTCTTTCCTCTGCGCCTTTGCGTCTTTGCGCCTTTGCGTTTCTATTCTCATGCATAGAAAGTATGGTATCCGTTCATAGGGTTATATAAATAAGTGTGAATACAACCCCAACAACAATCCAAGCGGTATATGACCGGATCTGTCCATTTTGGAAATACTGCAGACGTTGGGCTGTTCTTTCTATTCCATCAACGGTACATCCGATCGATTGCTCAAAAATTTTGGGTTCTAACACGTTGGCGATCAATCTCGAAATGCCCCTCACAGGACGAGTGATGCAGAAAAAATAAATGGCATCGATATAAAAGGCATTTCTCAATAGATATTTCAGAGATTTAAATTTATTTTCAGGGATTCCTCCAAAATAGGTGTAGAGGGCCCAAGTGGCAATCACAGCTGTAAATGCTCCACTGATCGCTTGTATCGTTTGAGGGGTGAAGAGCGATTCTCCTCGATGTGAAAGATCTGCAAGGGTAACTCCTACCTGTCCCAGAAACTCCTCTAAAAATGAAAGATGCCCCGAAGCAAAACCGATGAAGCCTCCTCCTATCGACAATAAAGCCAAAAGGATCATGGGGAAAATCATGATCATAGGAGCTTCTTTGATTGCATCGTAGATCTTTTTTGGAGTGTGGGAAGGTCCCAAAAATGTCATGCAATAAGCACGTGTGAGATAAGCTCCAGTGCAGATTGAGGCTGCAAGTCCAATGTAGAATAGGGTGTAGTGTCCGAGGAGATATTCTTGCTCGAGGACGAGGTCTTTGCTGAAAAAAGCGGCTAAAGGGGGAATTCCCGACAGGGCTAAGGCTCCAATTAAAAAGAGGATATGGGTTTTGGGAAGTTTTTTTGTCAGTCCTCCCATTTCCCTCATATCGGTGATTTCATGCGCCATATGTAGGACGTTTCCAGCGGCGAGGAAAAGAAGGCCTTTGACAAACGCGTGCATGGTAAGATGAAACATCGCACCGTAAAAATCGGCGATACCGCAGGCGAGGAACATAAAACCTAGTTGACTCATCGTTGAATAAGCTAAGACTTTTTTGAGTTCTGTCTGAGCAAGGGCTGCAAGGGCGGCGAAAAGAGCTGTCCCTCCGCCAATGACGCCAATGATTTCAAGGGTTGTGGGTGCTAAGACAAAGAGTTCATGCAGGCGAACGATTAGGTAGACTCCAGCAGTCACCATTGTGGCTGCGTGGATCAGTGCAGAGACCGGAGTCGGACCCGCCATTGCATCGGCAAGCCATGTGTGTAAGGGGAATTGCGCCGACTTACCGATCGCTCCGATAAAATAAAGGAGCGTAAGCACTGTGACTATTGGGGCTCCTAAAGTAAATTCTATCGATGCTCGATGAGTAATTTCTGCGATGTTGCTAGTGCCAAAAAGATGAAATGTTAGTAGTAATGCCAGTAAGAAGCCAAGATCTCCAACGCGATTAACGACGAAAGCTTTGACCGCAGCTGCTGCTGCAATGGGTTTTTCATACCAAAATCCGATGAGTAAATACGAGGCTAGTCCCACTCCTTCCCAGCCTACAAAAAGAAGTAAAAGATCTCCTGAAAGCACTAGCAGTAGCATGGCAAAGATAAAGAAATTCAGGCATGCAAAATAGCGGTTAACATCGGGGTCATGCTCCATATAACCCACTGAGTAAAGATGGATGAGGAAACCCACTCCAGTGATAATTAATGTCATGAGAAGAGACAGAGGGTCGAGGTGTAACGTGAAGTCGGCGTTGATTCCTTCGATCGGGATCCAATGAAAAAGGGTAAAGCTCTCTTGAACAAGTGATTCATTTATGTATGAGATTAACAAAGAGGAAAAGCAGCAGAAGGAGAAAAAGACCGTTCCACATCCTACAATGGCAGTGGATTTGCGACCCAAGAAATCAGAGGTGGCAAGGAGGAATAGAAACCCGAGTAAGGGAAGAAAAAGTCCGGTATAGGTTGTGTAATCCATATTAATAACCCTTCAAATCATTGAATTGATCGACGTCGACTTGTTCTTTGGAACGAAATAAATTAACAGTGATGGCAAGTCCAACAGCGGCTTCAGCGGCTGCGACAACAAGGACAAAAAATACCCATACAAGGCCGGTGATATCTCCCCAGTCATTGGCAAAAGAGACAAAAAGAAGGTTGGAGGCATTGAGCATGAGTTCTATCGAAAGAAAAAAAATCAATGCATTTCGTCTCGTAAGGACTCCCAAAATCCCTATTGCAAACATCGCCATACTGATAAAAATCATAAGAGGAGCTTCCATATCAAGTCGCCTTTTTTCCAATGTATAAAGAGCCGATGAGAGCAACTAAGAAAAGTAAGATCACCGCTTCAAAAGGAAAGAAAAAATCGAGGTAAAGAGCCTTGCCAAGAGTCTCCACAGTGCCAAAATCTTTCGGTAAATGCGTTTCAGAGGGGGTAAGACTGACCATTTTTTTCCCGATAGAAAATAATGTCAAAATAAAAGCAGTTCCAGTACCCAAAAGAAAGACGGGGCAATTGCGGGCTTTGACCATTTCTATTTTGGGATAGGCATCTTGAAATAGGATGATGACAAACATGAAAAGAACTAAAATCGCGCCGGCATAGACGAGGATTTGCATCACGGCGATGAAGGATGCTGAGAGTTCAAGATATAGGGTCGCAAGAGCTAAAAGAGAAAGGAGAAATGAAAGACATGAATGGACGGGATTTTTGGTGATGATCATCCCTAACGAGGAAAGAAGTAAAATAAACCCTGTTATCCACTGTATCATATTTTCATCCCAATCCATCTTAAATCTCCCTATTGGGATCGCGTCCGGAATCTCCGGGTTGTTTTTCCGTCAGCTTTTCTTTATCGAAAATAAGCGATTCTCTCGTGTAGCCAGCAAGTTCAAATTCATTGCTCAAGATGATAGCTCCTGTAGGACACGCCTCTTCGCAGTAGCCGCAGTAGATGCACCTGAGCATGTTAATTTGAAAATCGGCAGCATAACGCTCTCCATGTGAATGCTGCTCTTGAGGGGTGTTGTTCGCTGGTTTGACATAGATGGCTTGCGAGGGACACACGATGGCGCATAGTTCACAGCCAACACATCGTTCCTTCCCATCGTTCCATTTGGTGAGGTAGTGGCGTCCACGTGAACGCGAGGGGAGCTTCCTTCTTTCCTCAGGATAACGGATGGTGGCAGGCTTTTTAAAACCATATTTGAAGACGATAAGAAGCCCTTTTAGCATCGCAATGACTTTTGAGGCGGTTGTCCCTTTCCATTTTTTCTTCATTGTACCACCAGAATAAAGTAGGCCGTTACAATTAAATTCACAATTGCAATAGGGGTGAGCACTTTCCACCCAAAACTCATTAGCTGATCATATCTTAGACGAGCCATGGTGGAACGCACTAGGATGAAAAAAAAGACAAAAGCTGCGAGCTTAAGAAAAAACCAAACAACTGGAATGTCCCCAGGACCATGCCATCCGCCCAAAAAAAGAGTGATGGCAATGGAAGATACAGCGAGGATGTTGACATACTCGGCAAGGAAAAACATGGCGAACTTCATCCCTCCGTATTCAGTATGGTAGCCACCTGTAAGTTCTTGTTCAGCTTCTGGAAGGTCAAAGGGGGCTCTATTCGTTTCTGCAAAGGCGGTGATGACATAGATGATAAAGCTGATCGGGTTGGTCAAGACAAACCAGTAGTTGCTTTGGGCTTCGACGATTTTAGGAAGACTAAGAGTACCTGCTGCAAGAATAACAGTGAGGAGCGATATCCCCATCGGAATTTCATAACTAATGATTTGCGCTGTGCTTCGAAGTCCTCCAAGAAGAGAATAGCGATTATCCGATCCCCAGCCGGCCAAAACGACTCCATAAACAGCCAATGAGGAAAAGGCTAAAAGAAAGACGATGCCTGCATTGATGTCAGCAATGTAAAGAGTGACTGGATGCCCCCAGAGGACCACAGAACCTCCAATAGGAATCAGCACAAAAGCAGCCAAAGCGGTGAAGAGAGAAATTCCTGGTGCTAGCCAGTAGGTCAACATTTCTGCTCCTGTTGGTCGAAAACTCTCTTTGCATAGCAGTTTGATTCCATCAGCAATAGGTTGCAGTAGACCCAATGGACCTACTCTGTTGGGACCGATTCTCAATTGCATTTTTGCCATGACAACGCGTTCACAGAACGTCATATAAGCTGCAGCTCCCATGAGAACTAATACGACAATAAGGCCTTTGATAAGGACTTCCATTACATCAGATGGCATGAGTCCTCGTTTTTTCAATTTTTATAGAGAGGCCATTAGTCAGGTTTGAGGCTAGCTGGTAAACAGGGAAGCTCTCAAATCCCAGTGGGAGGACGATGGTGCCTGTGGGAACTCGTTCATCGAGTTCGACCTTTGCTTTGATAAAAGAACCTTCATGTGCACTTAAATCTACCCAGTCGTTGTTTCGAATCTCCCTTTTCATCCCTTCTATTGGGTTGATTCGGACGCAGGGTTCTTTTGCCATTTGGACGAGATGTTTGTTGTGTTTCATCCTGTTGCCATGGTCGAAAAGTGTGTGGGTGAAAGTGGCCGTAAGTGAGTTCGGATTATGATTGATTTGTTGTTTTGATAAAGAGGGGAGTTGGGCAGGTCTAGTAAAATTGACTCTATTCGATATGAGAGAAGAGGGAATGGTCGCTGAGACGCCTAGTTTTTGTGCAAGAAGAGCAAAGATCTCTCCGTCGCTATAGATTTCTTCAGGGAGTTCTTTGCCAGGCAAAAGGGGTTGAAGTCTCCCTTCAATATTCATGAAATGCCCCTGTTTTTCTGCATAACATAAGGTCGGAAGGACGACATCGGCCTGCTGTGCCGTTGCCGTTAAGAAAATATCTTGGACGACGAGGAAGTTTAGTTTACTTCTAGCGTCGTTCCACAAAGAAGTTGGATATTTCACTGCTGGGTCTGCACCGGCAACATGGAGGAAATCCCACCCATTTTCTGCTGCTGTCTCTAGAATTTGTGTTGCATTGAGTCCTGGTTGAGCGAGTCGCTCTCCCATAGGACCAAGTTCGGGATGGACCCCAGCAAAACGTGCTCCCATGCTGTTATTGCGTCCTTCGAGAAGGTTGAGAGATAGGTTTTGTCCTTTTCCTTTCCATTTGAGCAATTCAGATAAAATTATTTGTCGATGAGAGGAATTCAAATACTGACGACCGACAAAAATAGCTCCCGGAGAGTTTTTAAACAGTTCTTCCAGTTGTGAGGCATGTCGATGTAATAGATCGATTTCTTCTCCGGGAGTATGTGTGATCACAGAAGAGAGGTGCTGGGCGATTTCAGGGGAGAAGTGGCCGATAAAAATGGCTTTAGCCCCTTTATTGATCGCTTGCTTAATTCTTAACCAGATGACTGGAAACTCCTCTGTGAGGTCGATCCCTAAAAGAAGGATCGAAGAGAGGTTCTCACACTCGCCGATGGTGATTTCCATTCCGGACGCTATCCCTTCCTCTTTAAGAGGAATAATCGGCATCCCCACTCTGTGGTCAATGTGATTGACATTTCCAAAATCGCGAAAGAGCTTCTGGAAAAGATAGTTTTCTTCGATGGTGAGGGGATTACCACCAAGAGCAGCGAGCTTTTTATTAGGTTTTGCTTCTCGCATTTTGGTGGCGATGAGGTCGAGAGCCTCTTCAAAGGTAGCAGGTTTAAGGATTCCGTTGCGACGAATCAAAGGCGTTTTTAAACGGTCGGGATGAGAGACAAATTCATATCCAAACCACCCCTTATCGCACATCCAGATATCGTTGACATCGCGGTTTTCTTGAGAACGCGTTCGCATGATTTCTCCATCGCGAGAGTCAAAAATGGAGCTACATCCTACAGGGCATAACGTGCATGTTGTTGGGGTGGAGTCGTTATCCCAGGGACGGGCACGAAAGCGATATACCTGGCTTGTTAGCGCCCCTACAGGGCAAATCATGATTGTATTTCCAATGAATTTGGATTGTGCCTGGACATTATCAGGGGTGCCTACTTCGATTTTATATCCACGTTCTTTAAACTCAAGAGCATGGTCCCCAGCGACAACATCTCCAAAGCGAGTGCAACGTGCACAGGCGATGCAACGCTCACGGTCGAGCATCAGCACAGGACCCAATGGCAGCTGTTTTTTGAAGTGTCTTTTTTCTTCAAAAAAGCGACTTAACCCAGGTCCATACTTCACTGTTTGGTCTTGTAGTGGGCACTCCCCCCCACGGTCGCAGATGGGGCAATCGAGAGGGTGGTTAATCAAAAGGAGCTCTAAAATCCCTTTTCGCGCATCGACAGCTAGTTTACTATCGGTGTGGACGATCATTCCTTCTGTTGCTTCGAGCGTGCACGAAGTTTGTGGCTTCCCCATTTTTTCCACTTCGACCATACAGACACGGCAAGCGCCAAAGGGGGGCATTCGGTCCTGATAGCAAAAGATAGGGAGCTCGATGCCAAGTTGTTTGCACGCTTGGTAAACGGTGGTTCCCTTAGGAACAGTGATCGATTGGCTGTTAATTGTTAAGTTGATGTTGGCCATTCCCTACCGAGGTGTATGTACTAGAAATTACTTATAGCTTTTTTCCTTTTATTTAGAATATGATTTTTTTGATGGATAGAGGAAAGGGTAATAAACCTTTTTCGAAACTGTAATCCCGTGCCTTTGCCTGTGCCCGTGCCCGCCCTTTCCCGATTAAACTTTAAAAGAAATTAAGCTAGACTCCTTTCTGGTCAAAATGGCTCAACGAAAAAAATAATCGGGGAAGGGCGGGCACAGGCACAGGCAAAGGCACGGGATTGCAGTTTCGAAAGAAGTCTAATGTTTTCCTGGGTTTGCAGGAGCGAATATGCTTTCTGTTAGGCAAAATTCTGCAATTGCCTTAACAACGATTTGTAGATCCTTTACAGGCACTTGAGTTTGTGTTTCATGCAAGACTTCGAATCTTTTGGTTGCTATGCCGCACCAGGCCAAAGAGATAATGTATGCTTTTTGTACGTTTTGTACCTGAGCACTTGAGATGTTAATCAGTTTATTTTGTGCTAACCATTCGATTCGTTCAACTATTGTAGCAGGCATTTGTAAGAAGACATCTTCTCTTATTTTTTTATTCTTGATTAGCCTGATAACATGTTGAGCTAGCTGATACTGAACAGGTCTTAGCAATGGGTATTTAGTGGCTTTGACTCTGTCTCCATCGTAACGGAGAACACCATTAGCGATATCGATATCTGCCATTGCTTGAGCTTCTTGTTCCCCTTCGGCTGCATGGTCTTTTGCTCCTGCTGCAGCTGTTACGGCTGCCTCTGTTGCTATTGGGGCCGGCTCCGCCGCTACTGGGGCTTCACAGCCGGTTAATTTGTCTTCTGCTAATTGCTTAACCAAAGCACGAAGCAAATTTAAAGTTGGCCTGACCCTATCATTTCTAAACTTTTCCAGAGGTTTTTGGTTAGAGGGATTACCAATTTGGGAGAAAAGTAATTTTTTAAATCCATGAAAAGTTTCGGGATCTCCGATGACGTATAGGCCGTCTAAAGCTCGAGTTGGAAATGGAAGCAAGTTTTTTTTTTGAGTCCAGTCGGAATTTCGATTAAAGTGAATCAAAGAATCAACATCTAAAGAATAGACTCTAATTTCGGGATAAAAAACGTTGGGATGTTTTGAATTTGAAGAAACTAATTGTTTGAATTTCTCTAAAATCCCAGATTCTAATAATTCCTTTCTATCCAAAATAATTTCTAATTCCACATTAGAGGACTCAGAGCTTAGTTTTTCAGTTCTTCCATCACTGCCAGTTAATGAAACAACAACACCTTTAATCCCTGTGAGTTCAGGGATTTCATTGGATAGGATTTCTCGTACGACACACATTGTTGTTTCTGAATTAGCTTGGGTGATTTTTTTTTGAAAATCAAGAGCATTGAGTTCGCATGGGTTAAATAGGGCTATTTTTGATGCGAGTTCTTCTTTACTTTTGGGAACGGCAGCGGCTGGAGAAAAGCTCCCATCAGAACTAACCTTAGGTTCCTCTGCGCTACTTGCAAAGCCAGGATACAAAAGAGCTAAAAAGTCTCTTAACCATTCTTTTTGTGAATGTACAGAATCAGGAAAGTTCATCATAATTCTAGATCAAGTAAAATTTAACTATTTTTTTGTACGATAATTTAGTTTAATGCTATAATTAGAATTGTAGTTTGTTTACTAATATTTATACTTAAGTGAGGTTTATTATGAATATTCAAAGTGCTCGAAGTAATTCAGCTCCGGAAAACGTTTGTTTTCGCACAGAAGGGGGTATCAATATTTTGGTTAAAGGAAACCACGAAAAATTGACTGAAGAGAGAATCGATTATTTTGTAAAAGAAGCGTTGCGATGTATAGAAGAGCTTGCTCAAAAACCCAGTAAAAAGCTAGGTATTTTTTGACAAGGTGATGAGTGTTTTTAGCTCTGATAAACCATCTTTAAATGGTAAATTTGTCATATTCAATTTAAAGAATGAAAGCGTGGGTTTTGACGTTGAGGATGAAGATGAGGATGATCACCATCCAGGTTCTGTCGAAATTCGTCCTCTTAACATGAAAGATCGGGTCGAAGCCAAGATAGCAAAAAAACTTGCAGAGCGAGAACGAGAAGCCAATAGACCTTTGTTAAGTAGAGCAGTTGGGCATGGGCGAGCAGATGATGGTGGTACTTTACGAAGCAAAACAAAATGGTAGATTGCATTGATAACGCGAGTTCTTTTGGATAAGCAACTCAAATTTGGGGCTTTACCACGAAGTGGTTAAATAAAACTAACAAGCCTGACTCCCAATACCGTACGTTTTTTTTATGATTTAAAATAATAAATTAAAAATAATTTATTAGTATCTGTTGCTTTTACTTTTATTTTTTTTTTTTAGTTGATTTTTAAATTCTGATTAGATTAGGATAATGCAAAAGAATGAATAAAAGGGGATGTTATGCAGCCAGTGAATCAATCAGCTCTTGTGATCGCAGATCAAATTGTTAAAAACGGAATAAGTCTTGCAGACGAGATTAGTCCAATTAAGCAGCCGAGAGCTTCACGGACTTTTATTGTGTGTGATAACAACATTGACGATGATGATCAGGTGTATTGTCTTTCAAGAAGGTATCGTAGGGGTGGGGTAGTCTCTTGTAGTGATGATAAAAAGGATGATAAGGATAGCTATGCGGCAGTTATGATTGGAATTGGTATCGTCGCTTGCTTGTCATACGCGGCCTATCAGGTTTTCATGCAATGTCCGAGAGCTAAATGGGGAGTCGATAATACGAGGGCGCTTCAGAATAACTTGAGGACGGAATGTACGAAAAAACCATGTGATCCAGATACAATTGAATTTGAGATACGGCGGACGGCGCAAAGGATTGGGGATCTGCAAGTTGATATTTATAGCGAACGCAAAAGATCTATTTTAGAGAAAATCGCTATTTCTACAACTGGGGCTGCCTCTCTTTGCCTCCTTAAGCCTATTCTTACTTTACCTGCTGTTGTTAGGTGTCTTCCAGAGTTAATGGTGAGGAATTTTGATTCCTTGCATAACGTGGGCATCTGTGGTGTTACTATCTGCGCAGGAGTGATTGCAGCTAAGATTTTATGGGAGAATTGCTGTAACGGATTCTATGAAGCAAAAGTTCGAGAGATCCGTAAAGAGGCCGCCGAATATCACTCATTCAAAAAGCTAGTTAATTAGGTTGTAAAAAGGGGCCCTGTTCATTTGTACAAGGAAACTACCGGTCATTTGGTTATTTAATTTACCCTTCTGTGTTCTCTGTGCCTCTGTGTTTCAAAAGATAGAAACACAGAGGCACAGAGAACACGGAGGGGAGATAGAACAAGAAATTATTACCCATTTTGGATTGTTTTTTGAACCAAGCTTGAGCCTTAAAAGGTACGCTCAAGATATGATGTGAGTGAAAAATCGACGTGTTAAATAATTTTAAAGAAAACGTTATGTGTTTTTTATCCGTTAAAAAGAATAAAATTTACATAAAATGCCTAATAAGTGTATTTCATTAAAGATCTGTGATAGCTCTCTTTTGAAAAATATTTGATGAACAGGTGTAGGACCTGACAAAGTTTTGGAACGTTGTCCTCCGTGTTTAATCAAAAAATTGATCATTTTTATATAATCAGCTTTGTGTTCCTCTGATAAAGGAAGGGTGTTTACAAGAGTACAATAATCTTCGCCATACACCTGTATGAATTCCTGTGATAAAGGAGGGTTGTTTATAAGAGTACAATAATAGTTGTCATATACCAGATCTAAGGGGGTCTTGTGAATTGAATTTTTATGGTTGATATTTGCCCCTAAAGCTATTAAGACTCGAGCAAGGGGAATATTTCTTGGTCCACGAACTTTAGTTAAATATATTTTCCTATCTTTAAGTGTACAACCCCTTTCTATCGAGGCCATTTCTAGTTGAGTGCAGACTCGAGTTAAATAGGTCTCTTTCCACTCATCTATGCCGTGGGTAATTTTTGTTAAAATGATGTTAAAAGCGCCGAATAGCCACAAGATTTTTATTGCCGTTATGAATAGCGCTTTAATCGAGTCGATCACATAGATTTTATGTTCCGTATGATAGCCAATTTTTAAAGTCAATCCGATGATGATTAAGTCTAAAATCACAGCTCTAAACGACTTAAATTCAGAAATGTGAAAAACCGTGTTGAAAATTGTTTGACACAAACACCCGCAAATTGCTTCTTTTTGACATCCCGTTGCACTTCCTGCGATGAGTAGAGCGGCCGTTGTAATAGGATTTTGAATTCCAATTCTACGAAGATCGATCATAGATTATCCCACAAAAAAGGATTATGTTGGATTAACGATAGTTTCTGTCTGTTTCAGAGGGGTGCTAGAGGTGACTTTGGTGAGCTCATTGAACTCTTTACCCAATAAACGGATGGCTAAGGTCCAAACTCCAATAATGAGGAAAAGAATACCAGCGACATAAGGAGCGCTTGCCGTAATTGTTGTAAATGTCAACAGTAGTGCTTGATGGACAACAGATCCGCCAGACTTTCCAAGGCGAGAACAAACACCGTCAATAATTGGTTTTCCCTTGAGCTGGTCTTCTGGAGTTAGCGGAACAAATGCCATTTCCTTTGTGGCATCAAAAACCGTGTATTTAGCGGCACGGCTAAGGATGTTTTGAGCCGATCCAAAGAACACAACGATTGCTAATGGAGTTGCTCCAAAGATTTGCAAGACGATAGTAGCCATATCTCCCTTAGCAAAAAAGAAGGCAAAAAAACCGATGCTAGTAAAAAACAGAATCGCAGGGGTAATCATAGCCGTGAATGTCCAGCCACCTTTTCGCAAAGAATTTCCCGAAACAAACAAAGCTGTCAGTGTGGCCACAACCCCAATAATAGTCGTCACATGACTCATGTAAAGGTTGTATTCAATTGGAGAAGGGTAAAGCTCTTTCATCTGATGCTTCCATACAACTTCAACAAGGTTGATTACTATGTTGTATGCAATGACAATAACAGCAATGCAAATCATATAACGAGATCTCATCAAATAACTGATGCTCTCTCTCATCGATAGTTTACCACGCACCTCAGTCGCTTTTTTCTGTTCACTTAAATCACAAAAACGAGAGTCGGTAAGAACTTTTTTATTAAACCAACGAAAAATCAGAATAGCGCTACCACCAGCGAGGAATACAAAACCTAACAACATAGTCATTGATTGATCCCAAGCATCAGACCCGAAAGGAAGATTGGGATTAAACTTATGACTCGAAAACCATACCGATGTGGCTCCTGCTGCAACTCCGGAAAAATTTGCTCCTATGCCGAACAATCCATAAAAACGTTTAGCTTCACCAAGACGTGTGACCTGATTTGCAAAGCCCCAGAAAAGGAGCGACAAGATAATATTGCTCCACAGCTCTGCCATCACATAAAAAATCGTAAGAGTCCAATTGCGAAACATAGCAATCATCCCTTTGAAACCACCAGGAAGAAGAGACTCTAAGAAATCGGCAGTTTCATTTGGATGAAGAAAATCTCTCGCAGGATAAAGGACAGTGACAAAAACGAAAAAATAAGAAAGGAAAATTGCCAGCATCCCATAAAAGACAGTCTCTCGTTTAAAACGATTAGACATTCGAGTAAAGACATAGGTGAGTAAGATAGCTGCTGGGAACATCACCCATACTTTGATGAAGGGAATCACCTCCGCACCTGAAGACTTCGCAGTGACAACCATGGTGTCTTTCATGATTCGCAGGAGATTGTAGTTGAAAAAAAGTAGAAAGAAGATTAAAAGCATTGGAATAAGCTTTT
>JABDDS010000038.1:18725-21220 GCA_013287465.1 Chlamydiota bacterium
GATGAACTGGCCATAAAGCATTTCTCCAGCGACCAAAGGGGGGGGGGGCAATGTGTTGTTTCTGACATGCAG
The DNA here is from genome assembly GCA_013287465.1 of Chlamydiota bacterium. Classification (GTDB taxonomy): domain Bacteria; phylum Chlamydiota; class Chlamydiia; order Chlamydiales; family Parachlamydiaceae; genus JABDDS01. The sequence continues at coordinate 18,798 of JABDDS010000038.1, forward strand.
CGCCTTTGGGTTAAATTAATGGAATAGTACCTGAAAGAGTAATTTATTTCAAGCACAAAAATGGAGACTTGAGTATACTGGATACAAGAATACGCAGGAGATGATGTGCGAGTTGAGCCTAAAAAAGACTACAACGAGGAGAATCAGCAGGAGAAATTCACTGGAAACCCCATGGATTCAAAGATGAGTCAACTTGATGATGTGCTCAATGAAAAACTGGAAAATGTTTTTCATAAGCAAACAGCGCAAGTAATGATCCATGATGTTGCCAAGATCGCCAGTGAATACGACCCTATAGATCTCGCTTACGCAGTGAGTCGTCTTCCTCCAAGTGCACGTATTGTCGTTTACGATAATTTGCCAGATCTCAATGCTAAAATTATTTTTATGATCAATACGGGTAGCAAAACTCGAAACTCAGTTTTTCGTCAAATCGATGATAATGAAATCAAATTGCTTATTGAGAAAATGCCTCCAGATGATGCTGTGTGGATCTTAGACGATATGTCAGATAGGCGTCTCAAACGCATTCTTGAGCTGTTAGATTACAAAAAAGCTACACGTATTAAAGAACTGCAAGAGCATGATCGCAATAGTGCTGGTCGTCTGATGACCAATGAATTTTTTGTTTTTCAAATGAACACAACGATAGGGGAAGTCACTGCCCACATCCGTGATAACCCAGGCATAGAGCTTACGAGCTGTGTTTTCGTTGTCAATGATGATGGAGAACTTGCTGGATTTGTCCCTGGAAGAAACCTCATGGTCAACCCCCACTATCTTCCTCTGCGCCAGGTGATGCGTCAAGTTCTTCATAAAGTAACGGTTAATGATTCACGAGATGATGCTGTCGATCTTGCAGAAAGATACAAAATAGATGCTTTACCGGTCGTCGACGAAAACGACGTTTTAGTTGGAGTCATCACATACGAGGACATCGTAGAGGCTATGGAAGATATCGCTGATGAAACCATCGCCAATATTGCTGGTACAACAGAAAATGTAAGTGAAGAATCTCCCATTTTTCAGCGTTTTATCCGAAGAGCTCCTTGGCTGCTAGTGACCCTTTGTGCCGGACTTATCACCGCCATGGCAATGGCCTATTTTAAAGATAGCCCTTGGTTTTTGTTCGTCCCATTCTTCGTTCCTCTTATCGCAGGAATGTCTGGCAACGTAGGAATTCAGTGTAGTACCATTTTAGTGAGGGGAATGTCCACTGGAAGTTTATCCGCAGGAGCACGCGCAGCAGCTGTGAGCCAGGAGCTTTGGATCGGATTGCTCATCGGTTCTGTCTTTGGCCTCGCTTGTGGATGCGCCGTTTACCTCCTCAATTATTTTGAAATTCACCATGTAGGGGGGGATCCTCTAGCTGTTGTGATCACTGTTGGTGTCGGTTTACTTGGCGCTTGCTCTGTGGCGACTATATTAGGCACGTTTTCTCCCCTTTTCTTTGTCCGTTTTCGAATTGACCCCGCCGTTGCTTCTGGTCCCATTGTCACAGCTTTTAACGATGTTCTCTCAACACTAATGTTCTTTCTTATTGCGTATATGATTTACCCACTCTTTTCTCCTAAATAGAGGCTAAAAAAATGTTTATCTCAGATTGTAGAGTAAAAATTAAAGAATATCTCGTTATCTTGTGGGAATTTCTCACTCTTGTTTGGATAAATTTAGTTTGCTCTATCCGCAATCTCATCGAATATGTCAGAATCATTATTCGTTATTACGAAAACGTTACCTTCCTAAGGGCAGATATCCATTTAATCGCCGCTTACATCTTTCAAAGTCCTTTTTCTATTTGTAAACGATTTTTGGTGGCAAGAGGGGAGGAGGACGTGTACGTTTATGGGGAGACCCCGCTAACCTCTATGGAGATCATTGCGCGTGAAGCTAAAATTAGTAAAAAAGACTGTGTGTATGAGCTGGGTGCAGGAAGAGGGAGAACTTGCTTTTGGTTAAATAGTTTTACAGGATGTTCTGTGATCGGCATTGAGCAGGTTCCTGAATTTGTGCAGCAAGGAAATGCAATCGCCAATTCTGCAGGCATGAAAGAAGTTAAATTCATCAACGGAGATATGTGCCGCACAAGCTTTACAGGCGCCACAGTTTGTTATCTTTATGGAACATGCTTGAAAGAAGCTCAAATTAAAGCCTTAATCGACGAATTCTCCGTGCTTCCTTCAGGGACAAAGATTATTACGGTGAGTTACTCTTTAGCCGATTATACCAAAGAAAAATGGTTTGAGGTGATGAAGCGTTTCACCGTCCCCTATGCCTGGGGAGAGGCTGACGTCTTCATCCATGTCATCAAGTAATTACTTGTTTTGAGGTTCGACTGGCGGCAAGTAGCTATGTGATTTATTTGCGATTGTAGAAATTAAGTCCTTAAGGAATGCAACGACGTGATCAGCCCAAGATACCAA
>JABDDS010000039.1 GCA_013287465.1 Chlamydiota bacterium
TGAAATATTTTACATATATCTTCATTAGAACAGAGATGTCAATTTAATGCATTATATTTTCAAGCTATATGTTTTCAAGCTATTCCTATATTGCGGGGCGGTGAGACTATCATGCTATTGTAAATCGTCTGCTCGATTAATAGGGAAATCGCTCCAAGGCCTCATCTAAGCTGTAATTAGTCCCATCATTGCTTAGTTCGTCATCTGAGATTGTTGGTTCTTCATCCCGCAATTTATTTTGTGTGATCCGCACATAAGATTTTGGGTCGCACGGAATTTTAATCTCTTTTGAGCTCTGTTTTACATTATCATTAACACTGATCACTGTCTTTTGTAGCACATCGATTTCATCGGTGTTGCCCTTTTTGACCTCTTCATCTAAAAGACCGAAGGGAAAATTCTCATCTACGTGACTGCAGTGGACAATCCGAATCAAATCCTGTCCAGTGGCTTGGATGATGTGAACGGCGGGTTTTGTTATAGAAGGGTCTGTAATGATGACGTTACATGTCGTGTATCGCTGTTTCAGTGAACTTGAAGGGTATAAGGGGGGAAATTCATTTGAGGAAATGTAGTCTGTTTTTTGATTTTTGGGAAACATCAACGGCTTTCCAGCTTCAACCGTAAAATTGAGGTTAACTTCTGCATCCCCATGGCCGAAGTCAATCTTATAACTGACTGGACTAGTGCCAGCTGGAATCAAAACTTGGATTTCATGGACTTCTTTATCGACGATGTTTGATGAAATTAAAGGAAGCAGAGGAAGAAGTGGAAGCAATAATTTGAACTTGGAAATAGCTTCAGAGGCGACTAGAGCAGGGAAAAAATGGCTAAAAAGCATCCCAATCTGATTTAAAGGAGCCATTTGCGGGGGGGCGGTTGGAGGGACAATAGGACTTACGACTTTACCAACAATGGCCCTTACTGGATTAAGTACTGTTCCCGTCGTTTTTTTTAGGGCTAAATGACCAATATTGATAACTTTTGCAGCTGCAGGAGCTTTGGTATTTCCTCCTAAAAGTAACTGTTTTCCTCTATTGTAAATAAAGGGAACTAAACTGAAAATTCCATAAAAGAGATTATTTTGAGGATATGTTTTCATAAAATTATTTTTCTCATGAGGTTTAAGACGAAGCTTCCACCCCCGATCACCATTGCAGGGTTGTTCATTATTGATTGATTAATTTGTTCGGTTGGCATCATCCCTTGGATGACTTCGTAGGTGGAGTAGGCGATTATCACCCACATTGCCGTTTTAATTCCATTGACCATAACTTTTTTAAAGTTACCACATATTCGACTGCCACATAATTCTTTCGTCAGTTCTGATCGACTAATGCTAGTCATAATCCCTCCATCAGTTGTTCGATATTGCGTTGTTTCCCTAAATCGGCAGCAGATAAACCTTTTAATAGACTTGAGAGTGCCTATTCCATTGTCAATCGCTTTGCCCGTAGAATAGGTAAAAAACATTGCTGTTGCAACGAGATTAATATTATTACTAATGAGGTTATCTGCTAGCCCAGTGAGTGCTTTATGTGGTTGCGCGAATTTAGAGACTTCAGTTGTAATCACATTTGGAGTAAAAGTGGTGCAAAGCCACTTGGTTCCAGTATAAACCATCCTTGGAGTTTGAGCTCCTAATCCAATGATGAATTTTGGTAGGCCATAGATTAATTTTTCTGCGCTGCAACCAAGAAACCCTACTTTGGTGAAGCAATCTTTCATACCTGGAAAATGACTCACGGTCGTATTATACATAGATTGAAGGAATGGGTCGCTTGTGTTAAATCCGTAGTGATTAATTGCACCTTTAAAATCTTCGGCTGTCGAATTCCATGATAACGTTGTTTGATTAGTAATGTTAGATGACATAAGAACACCTTTAATTTTAGTTTGAATCTTAAAGATTAAAAATTCATTTTATAATAAAAGGGTTATTAATGTCAATTGATTTTTATCCAATGTTTACCCAAAAGAGATAGCAGCGGGAATGCGGAACTTTTTTAATAGACGAGTGAAGAATGGAGGTTGAGAATTTTTTTTCTCCCCCTTTTCGATGATGACAGGAATGACAGGATAATTTGTTCCATCACAGATATCGACAAAGGAATAAGATCGGTTAAGTTTTTCGATCTCTTTTTCTAAATCGTCATTTGAAACAAAAATGCACACAGAAATTCCTTTTTTAAGGCAATTTTTGATGACGGTCAGGCAAATGGGGTTATTTTCTAAAGTTTCTATCTCGGGGATTAGCATCACGCGTAGCATGCGATACAAACGATAAATCCAACGTTTACTATGCCCTTGTTCTTGCTCGATAAAGAAACGCATCCTCCGTCGCTGCGCTCCAAGCATTAACAGCGCATCATTCCACGCTGTATGGGTGCAAACGTAAATGGCTGGAAGATCTGTGGGGATATTTTCCGTTCCCGACAAGGTCGTTTGAAAATGAAGTTTAGATAAAACCATTCCAATAAACCGAGTGAGGTAATCAAAATATTGAAAGGTCAGCACGGCAGTAACGGCGAGTGTTAACGACCCGATGATGGTAAATCCTTTATCGGCATTAAGTCCAAAAACCTCAGTATTTAGATAGAGAAGAACAGAAGCACACAAAACCCCACAAAAACTAAAGAAATTCGTTGCGGCAATGATTTGTCCACGCGATGTGTTGGGACTTGCTATTTGAATATAGGAATCAAGCGGGATTTCGTATACACCTCCAAAAAGACCGATCGACATGATGAATGGAAGGACGACAAAAAGACGGTCGGAAAAAAGATCGAGCATATAACAGCTGATGATGACACCAAGACCGGCTATGGGGACAAGACCAAGCTCGGCTGTCTTACCCGAGATTTTGCCGGCTAACATCGACCCTGAACCAATTCCGATTGCAGTTAGCAAAAATAGATAGCCTCCCTGTACGTCACTTAATCCAAGGGACTGCACTGCAAATGGGATCATATTCAGCTGGACGAAAGCTCCAAGAAACATGAAAAAGGCAGAGCCAAACATAGCGGAAAGAAGCGAGGGGTACTGCGCTGCGTTTTTCAAAGTAGAAGCAATTTCGGAGAAAAAGAAAACATTGAATCGCTTAGTCGAATCTGCTGGTGGTGTGTACTCAATACAAAAGCTGGCGCTCATCGCAACCAATGCCATGAGCGTACAAAAAATAGCAGAGAGAATAAAATGGCGGTTTGTTATTTCAAGGAAAAATGAGGCAGCGAAAGTCCCTAAAATAATTGCAAGAAAGGTAAACGATGTCATCAGGCCATTTGCTTTTGATACCTTATCCGTTGGGACCAATTCAGGTAGAATACTGTATTTCGACGGACCAAAAATAGCACTTAGCGTTGCCATTAGAAATAGAACGCAGTAGGACCCTACCTTGCTTTCGAGATAAAAAGCGAGAACACCCAAAGCAAGGGTCGCTAATTCAAGTGCTTTTGTAATGACGATGATATTCCGTTTGCTAAAACGATCGGCAAGAAATCCAGATGAGGCCGAGAAAAGAAGAAACGGCAAAACGAAGATCGCTCCTGTCGTTGCCAAGATACGGTGGCTATTTTCAATTCCATCAAGTTGAATGAAGAAGTAGATAATTAATAATTTATATATATTGTCATTGAGGGCAGCGAGAAACTGAGTCGTATTGAGATAAGTGAAAGAAGAGAGACGTTTAATAATCGGCAGCGCCACGTGATAAACCTGTAAAATTTTTCTTCAGTATGAGGCCCAATCGAATTAGATTCAAGCCTTTTTATGAGTGTAACGCCTTTTGAAGGTCTTCATGCTCGAAAGCAGAAGCCATTCGGTCTATTTCTGCTTTTTTTATTTTAAATTTTAAAGCTTCTTCACGCCATAAAGTTGTGATAGATCCGACTTCATTAAAAATATTTTTTGCTTGTAAATTGCTTAAACCAAAATAGCCAGCCACGTCAGCTGCGATGTCAAGAGAGGCACTAGGGTCTATTAGATCGATTGCGGTGGATAGAATTCTTGGCTTGATATCTGTTGGCGTTGGATTTAAGTCATAGGCAGGAGATAAATGCCAACCGAGCAGGTCGGAGTAGATAAACGCATGATTGCGTAAATGATCGTCCACGTTAGAGATAAGAATGTTAAAAACAATACGACGCCATAAGGCTTCTAGGTCCTCTTTTGGCGAAACACTCATTTGCCGAATAGCATCCGCAATTTCAAGATAGCTACGCATTTCATTGTCCTTTGCGGCTAAAACGCTCATAGCTGAAAGAAATGGGATACGGATATTTTTTTTTCGATCAAATCTCCTAGATAATAGTATTTGATGACGCCCAATCGTTTCAATTCGCCATTCTGGTACTTGAATTCCTGCTTTATTAGCCAGAGAAAGAGCAACGGCCTCCCATGCAATGACGTTCATTTCATCATCTTTTCTTGGAAATTTGGCGATAGCTAAATGACCATCTTTGTCTCTTACGGATGATTTTGGCCTAGCTCCTCCCAAAGAGGACCCAGGAGCTAGCAAAAGCCGAAGGTCTTCGTCTGTTTCTGATTCTTGCATGATATGACTTGCTGCAGTTAGTAATTTCCCAATCGCGATCAATGGGGGAATATGATTATTGTCGTAAGTTGTTAAAAAAGGTCCTTGTTCATCGTGTTTAAAACGCAATGCACCTTGTCTTCCCTCATCGTCAACCATTAATAAAAAGTCGATTTCTTTTAAAGCCCGGGGAGCACGGCGGTCGCGTTCAGCATTTTTTCTTTCAGAGCGACGCATAAGCAAACGTCCCCAGCGATCGGGAGCAGAATCATCAACAGCTCCAAAAAGAGGTTTGTCTGATGATGCGTGAAAGGTTCCTTCAATAAGCTTTAAAGCTGGATCCAGAGAGAATTTTTTTGGGTGATTTAACCAATCGCGATCATATTCAAAAGACATGCTTTCTCGTCCGTTGCGAAAACGGGACCAAAGCCAGCCTGCTTTTATGGGAATACCCATTAAGTCTACATAAACTAAAACTGTTTGTTCCATTTAATTTAAACCACGTTCTTTCTTTGAAATGCGAATGCGTTTTGGCAGGTTGTCGGCTTCTAATCCTAAACCTAATATATCAAACGTAGGGTCGGCTAGTTCAATCAGTCGTTCAATCATCCCTAAAATAAATAGAACTCTTGCATAAGCCCCTAAGGAGACTCCTTCATTGCCACCTTCAATCTTACTTAGTGTCGTACGGCTAATTCCTGCTCTTTCTGCGGCTAGTTGCACAGTAATTCGACGCCTTTTTCTAGCATCGCAGATGTCCTGTCCTAACTTTTTTAAAGCTCTTTTTACTGGGATTGGAGTACTTTTAGCGTTCATGATGTTAGTCCTTATACTACTTATTGTATAACATTACAGTCATTAAGTAAATCAAAAATGATTAGAAATAGAAAAATTCGGGTGCAATTAAAAATGGAGCTTGATAAAACGCGCAATCATGACGCTATGCATGGGAAGGTTTTAAACGCAAAAACGCAAAGAAAGATGCAGTCCTCTGGGATAAGCGAAAACAGGATATGTAGGGCCCTGTTTTCGCTTAGGAAGTGTGCAACAATTACAGGTGCGGCGGAACTGTCTCGCTTTGTGTTGAGTATTCCAACGACTATGGCATAGAAGCTGGATAAGAAGGCTTGCAGTGCGTTTCTTTAGATTTCATCAACGTCCACAACGAAATAATTAAATAAATCGGAATGGTGATAAACGCAATCTTATAAGCACTAAGCGAGAACACGCGCGCTCCTTCCAGCAGCTGCCCATCCCACCATAAATCGAGGATTTTTCCAGTCAGCGGATCTGAAAATGCCCCAATTAATGCATCGAAGGAATTCATAAACCCCACTGCTGTGGCAGCCAGAATAGGTAAATTGATCTCACGAATCATCGTAAATGCCAGTAACGAGCTACTAATTGCAAATCCAAATGTGAATAGCAAAAATGCAAGCATCGATTGGGAAACTGCAGGAGCGTAGATGACTGTGCAGATGGCTAGGAGTCCGACAACCGTCCCCCAAAACATTACGATTCGTCTATTTTCAATCCAATCTGAAAACCAACCAAAAAAGGGGGCTCCAATCGCAAAGCCAATAAAAATAAGCGATACTAGCTGCGCTGATATGTTTTGTGATAGCTTAAATGCATCCATGGTGAAGGAGACTCCCCACATCCCTCCAAATACCATTACAGGAGCAAATGCAAGGCCACTATAAATCGATAGCCACCACGATTGTGGATTCTTTAACACCAATTTTAAACTTTCTACCAGGCCAATTTTTGTCGAGACAATATGGCTCTCTTTGGTATGTTGAGGCGATCTGTCCCTCACGACAATCCAAAAAATCGCTGCTAAAACCAGCCCGGCTAATCCAAGGACTTGCATCGCATAGCGCCATTCCATCTTATCGATGAAAATAGCAAGAGGGGCTTGTCCACCGACGGCCCCTAACATTGCCATCGTCATCATCAGGCCAGACATAAAGGCAAAAGTCCTCGATGGAAACCAGTTAGCAATGAGTTTAAAGCAGTTGACAGCTGCAAAAGCGGCTCCAGTCCCGGTTAAAAACCTCCCCACACCAGCTATAAATAATGAGTCAGCCTGAGAAAAAACAAGAGAGCCCAATGCACATAAAGTGATTGCAAGGGTTGTGATCTTTCTAGGGCCAAATTTATCCAGCAGGAGTCCTGCCGGAATTTGCAGGATCATGTAAGCATAAAAATAGCAGGCAGCTAAATTACCAAGATCAGCCCCGCCAATATTGAAGGCTTGCATTAGCGTTGTTGTCATCACGCTAGGTGAAACTTCTATAGCGTATTTATAGAACATAAAAAATGCGCTGATGAACCATATAGACCAAGCGCGTATCGGGTAAGCTAGTTTCTCGTGAGTTGCTTTAGTTGTCATTTTTTTTTCCTGTTGTTTGAAAAAAGTTTAAACCAAAATCCTTTAATCCAGTGTGCTAGGGCACTCCGCATGGGAGCTCCTTTTTTCATTAGCTGCCAGCCTTCTATTACTTTTCCATTTTGCCAAAGAGAAAGGGGGCTATCAGCAGCATGTCCTGCTAAAGCACCTATTGCTGCGGATGCAAAGAAAGAATTATATTTTACTGCTACATTGTCTCCAAGGATTTCTTTCATTTTCTCACCTAAAGCTTAAGATAGAGCTGGTTTAGAAATCTCAATTGCCTTACGATGGACGATAACCTTTTAACGTTTAGGTAAGAAATGTCGTCGAGCTCAGCGAAATTCCCTCATTTTACTACTGTTGGAGAGATGTACCATGATTTTCAACTCATTGCCCTTTCGGAAATTGGTGAATTGCATTGCCGGTTGTTGGAGTTAATTCATGTGCCTACTGGGGCTCGCGTGATGGCAATTTTGAATAACGACCCTGAGAACCTCTTTTGTCTCTCGTTCCAAACAATCCCCGATAGTTCCAATGGAGTCGCTCATATCCTCGAGCATACTGTCCTTTGTGGATCGAAGAAATTTCCGGTTAAAGATCCGTTCTTTGCTATGCAGCGGCGTAGTCTGAATACGTTCATGAATGCCCTTACAGGTGCCGATTTTACTTGTTATCCGGCAGCTTCTCAGGTGACAAAAGATTTCTATAATTTACTCGATGTCTATTTGGATGCTGTTTTCCATCCTACACTCGATGAATTGAGTTTTTTACAGGAAGGACACCGATTGGAATTTGCCGATCCCGCCGACCCTCAGTCGCCTCTCGAATATAAAGGGATTGTATTCAATGAAATGAAAGGAGCTTTGGGATCTCCCAGCGCTCGTCTAACAGAAGCGATGAACCACGCTCTTTTTCCCGATTTGACCTATGGGATTAATTCTGGTGGGGATCCCAAGGTGATTCCAACGCTTACTTATAGCGAGTTACGCGAATTTCATGAAAAGTATTATCATCCCAGCCGTTGTCTATTTTTCTTTTATGGCAATTTGCCTTTGGAAGGGCATCTCGACTTTATTGCGGAGCATGTATTGAATAAAGCTCAGGCGGCAACGCCTATTCCTCCTTTGCCTTTGCAGCCACGCTTCAGTGCTCCTAAACGACTTGTAAAAGAGTATCCCATTGCCGCCGACGAGGAAACTCAGGATAAAACGCAAATAGCTTTTGGGTGGTTGACATGCCATATTCTCGAACAGGTGGAGATCCTTGCGTTAACGATACTAGAAATTATCCTGATGGATACCGATGCCTCCCCGTTGAAGCTTGAACTGTTGAAATCGGGACTCTGTAAGCAAGTTGGTTGTTACATGGAGGATGAACTTTCGGAGGTTCCTCTGATTCTTTTTCTCAAGGGATGTAACCCCCAAGATGCCGATTCGATTGAGGAATTGATTCGAAAGACTCTTAAGGAATTTGCCAAGGAGGGGGTCCCTCCCGAACTCTTTGAAAATGCGATCCATCAGCTTGAGTTCCACCGTAGCGAGATCACTGGTGATGGTTCCCCGTTTGGGCTTTCTTTATTTATGCGTTCGGCTTTGCTGAAGCAGCATGGAGGGGAGCCTACAAATGGACTTCACATTCACACTCTTTTCGATGAGGTGCGTCGTCGGCACCAGGAAGACCCTCATTACCTTACAGGACTCGTCACAAAATATTTTATCGATAATCCCCATATGGTGCGCATTGTGATGGTCCCTAGCAAGGAGCTTGCTGCTGCGGAGTTGGCGGAGGAAAAGGGGGCTCTTGCGGCGATTGAATCGACTCTTTCGGAGGAACAAAGACAAATAATCGTCGATAAAGCTGCTGAGCTTGCAGCTTTTCAAGCAAAGCAGGAAGATGTCGACCTTGACATTTTGCCAAAGGTCACCCTGGCTGATATTCCTCATGCCCCTCGGTTTTATTCCCTTGAACGAGAAAAAATCGGCAATATAGAAGCTTTTCATCATGAGACGTTTACAAACGGAATTGTCTACGCCGATCTTTTCTACCATTTTCCTCAACTGAGCGAGGAGGAACTCTCCTATGTCAGTCTTCTCTCCTCTTTGATGGGGCAAATGGGATGCGGCGGACGCAGTTACATCCAAAACCTTGAATACATTCAAGCTTATACGGGGGGTGTCGGGAGTGTATTATCGCTGAACACTCAAGCCTCTGATCATAATCTATTTTTTCCGGCTCTTTCGATCCGAGGTAAGGCCTTGCATCGAAATGTTCCTCATCTCCTTAAGTTGTTACAAGAGATGGCCAATTCCGTTGATTTTAGCGACGTCGCTAGGTTAAAGGAGATTATCGTCAAGCAGTACACCTCCCTTCAAGGTTCTTTGAACCAGAACGCATTGCGGTATGCCATCAATCTCTCTTCTTCTGGGCTTGATGTCCATTCGAAAATTGCCAATAGCTGGTATGGACTCGAGTATTTTTGGCGGATCAAACGACTTGTCCAGGAATTTGATCAACATGCAGATGCTTTGATTGCAAAATTGAAAGTTCTTTATGAGAAGATTTTTACCTCTAATGCTCCTGATCTCATCATCACCTGTGATCGGGCAATGTATAAAGAGATAAAAGGGCATCGTTTTTATGGACTTCAAGATATTTCCGGTAAACCTTTCTCGAAATGGCAGCCAAATTATCCAGTGGACCCAGGTCATTCGCAGGGGAGGGTGATCTCTTCTCCCATCGCTTTTAATGGTAAAGTCCTCAAGACTGTTTCGTATACCGATTCAGACGCTGCCGCTCTTAACATCGCCGCCTTTCTTTGCGACAATTTAACGTTGCATACCGCTATTCGAGAGAAAGGGGGTGCGTATGGAGGTGGGGCCGTTAGCAATTTGATGTCGGGAATTTTCTATTTTTATTCCTATCGGGACCCGAATATCGTTTCTACGTTCGATGCTTTTGATGAGTCAGTTCAAAAACTGCAAAAAGGGGAGTTTACTCTTTCTGATATCGAGGAGGCAAAACTAGAGATGATTCAAGCTCTCGATACACCTGTTGCCCCTGGAAGTCGCGGTGTCGTTGCCTATGGTTGGCTTTCGGAAGGAAAGGATGACCAGGTGCGCACCCATTTCCGCGAGCGCGTTCTCAAGGTCAATTCTAAGGGTGTGATCGATGCGATCAATCGGCATGTCATCCCTAAAATAGGTGAGGCTGTTGCCGTCTCTTTTGCAGGTAAGGAAATGCTTGAAAAAGAGAATTTAAAGTTCATCAGTCAAGGTAAAAAACCTCTGCCAATCGAAAGTATTTAATAGACCTCTTTCAAAACTAAGGGTTCAACGAATTAAGTCATTGACTTTTATTAATTTTCATATGATAATTCTGTCTTTAATTAAACTATACATTGGGGAATTTATGGAAAGAGTAGCGTTGTCTGAAAAAACAGGTACACCGGATTATCAGACAGAAATTAAACAAACACCTAAATCCAAATCGGTATGTGAAAAGCTAGGATTAAAATCTGCTCTTTTTGGCATGTTTGGGGCAATTGCGACCGTCCCGTTGGGAAATGCTGCTGCTTACCTTGCTCAAAAAATAGGCTTAGTTCCTAGTATGGCGGAGCAATTACTTCGAGTTAAGCAAAGTTTGATAGACGAAGCGGCTGGATGGGGGGTGACTTTAGATGCCGAAGCTGTGATGCAGTCGAGTTGTCCTCGTGAAAATTTGCTACTTCAATATAACGCTCAATTGCCGCCAGAGCGTCAGTTAAGCTTTTTTAGATCTAGGGCGAATGGCATTTATAACAACTGTTTGATGGGGCCTATTGGAGAAGAATTTCTCTTTCGTCATTGCTTTCAAAATATTGCTCTTACTTATGCAATTAAATCGATTAATAAGAAATTATCGGTCAATCGTCAAATCCCTTTAGATCACGTGATTGTTAAAGCGGCGCGGATTGTATTCACGGCTGCTGTTTTTTCTGCCAGTCATTTACTTTGGAATGGTGGGGCAATGACCAATCAAGTGGCCGCAGCTTTCACTTCGGGAATTGTATTTGGTATTTTTCAAGAGTCAAGACTTGGTCTTCATGGCGCCATAGGCGCTCATATTGCAAATAACCTTTGGACGACCTCTGCTGGAAAATGTTTATGAACGTGCCCATAGAGAGCTTATGGGCATTGCATAAAGATTTTTTCCAAAGGGAAGTCTTGGGCCTGGGTAAAGTAAAATCCCACGAATAAATTTTTTACCAGCTGTTTCTTGTAAATTTTTTAATCCTTTGAAATCACTAGCTTGAATTGTTTCGCTACTTTTTACTTCGATGCCGACAATGCGTCCTTCTGCATCTTCTAAAACAATATCAACTTCAAAGTTTCCTTGCGATGTTCGATAGTGGAATACACGAACTCTTGTATTAGACCAAGTGGCTTGTTTATAGAATTCTCCTGTAATAAAATTTTCTAAAAACCCACCGTTTAATCTCGTGTCTGTAATTAGGCGTTTTTGACTGGCACCAATTAAATAAGCAAGAAGCCCTGTATCGGCTAGATAAGTTTTTGGGGAACGAACTAGACGTTTATTGAGGTTGGTGCTCCAGGCTGGTGTTAAAACAACTAGAAATAGTGTTTGTAATAACTGTAAATATCGATGTAAGGTTGTCGTTGAAATCCCGCTTGTTCTGGAGAGTTCGGCTACATTCAATAGCCCCGAGGATCGGCAGGCGAGCAAACTCATTAGGTTAGGAAGCTGCGATAATCCTTCAATTTTGGCCAGCTCTTGAACATCTTTTTGAAGAATGGTTGTCAGATAGGAGTTACACCATGAATTAACTTGTGTTTCACTTTTGACTTGCTGCATTGCTGGATAGCCGCCGCGTACAACGATTTCTGCAAGCGAATTTTTGCTCAAAGGATCGCAATCAAAATGTTCGAAGGAATCGGAGAATAAACGGTCGATGAATATTTCCCGAATTCCGTGAAGTTCACCTTGTGACAGGGGCCATAAATTGAGTATTTCCATCCGTCCGGCGAGTGAATCCGATAGGTGTGGAATAAGTAAAGGGTTTGCGGAGCCGGTTAACACATATCTTCCGGCTTTTTTATGTTTATCGACGTCTTGTTTAATAGGTAAAAATATTTCAGGAACCCTTTGAACTTCATCAATAATTGTTGGTTTTTTTAAATCGGCAATAAATCCTATAGGGTCTTCTTTTGCTGCCGCAAGAGTTCGGATATCGTCAAATGTAGAATAATTATAGCCATGTTCCTGTGCTAAAATCTCCATTAACGTTGTTTTTCCTGTTTGTCGCGCCCCAGTCAACAAGACAACAAAGCTTGTCGTAATAGCATCTAAAATGTGAGAAAATAGGTTCCTCTGGAACATGAAAAATATCCTTCCGTTATATGGTGTAAAATATACCACGTGATGGTATATTTTACAAGTCAAACAAAATGCTTGCTTCTATTGTGCCAATTTTTTAGAATGCTGGAATGTCTTTTGCTTAAACGGCAAAAGATTGTTGTTAATATAAAGAAAAAATTTAAGGAGAAGGCGTCTATGCCGACGATGAACCAGTTAGTCAGGGACCCTCGCGTGCCAAAAAAGAAACGCAGTAAGTCGCCTGCTCTGCAGAAGTGCCCTCAAAGACGAGGCGTGTGTCTGCAGGTAAAAACAAAAACACCAAAGAAACCGAACTCGGCGTTGCGTAAAGTGGCATGGGTGCGTTTATCTACAGGACAAGAAGTCATTGCCTATATTGGTGGTGAGGGACATAACCTCCAAGAGCACAGTATCGTACTCGTTCGTGGTGGTCGTGTGAAGGACTTACCTGGGGTGCGTTACCACATTGTTCGTGGAACATTAGACTGTGCGGCTGTTAAAGACCGTAAACAAGGAAGATCAAAGTACGGGGCGAAACGTCCTAAGTAATACTAGGATGCTCTGGTGAGTATCCTGGTCCGCGATTCCCGCTTTCATCATTGACGATGAAAACGTGCATCACGTACCGATCCCAAGGGGTCAGGTGAAAAAGAAAAATGATTTCCTCTTTTTTAAAATGTCATATTATGTGAGGACAAAATGTCAAGAAGACGTCGTGCAGTAAAGCGAGAGATCGATCCAGATCCCGTTTACAAAAGCACATTGTTAGCTAAATTTATCAATAAAGTGATGGAGTGCGGTAAAAAAACTGTCGCTCGTCGTATCATTTACAATGCCCTAGAGAAGTTTGCGCAGAAAGTTAAGGCTGAAAATCCTCTCGAAGCTTTTGAGCAGGCGATGCAAAATGCACAGCCAGCGCTTGAAGTGAAATCGAGACGTATCGGTGGTGCTACTTACCAGGTGCCAATCGAAATCCCACCTAATCGCCGTCTTTCTATGGCGATGCGTTGGATTATTGCACACTCCCGTGCTAAGACAGGTCGTTCGATGGAAGATGGTCTTGCTGGTGAGCTAGTTGATTGCTTCAACAATCAAGGTGCGACTATTAAGAAAAAAGATGACACACACCGTATGGCTGAGGCTAATAAAGCTTTCGCCCACTACAAGTGGTAACACAAGGAGAGTAGGCGTATGGCAAGACCAGCTAAAGAACAGCTTAAGAATGTGCGTAATATTGGAATTATGGCTCACATCGATGCGGGTAAAACCACAACGACAGAGCGTATTTTGTATTATACCGGTCGTGTTCACCGCATGGGTGAAGTGCACGAAGGTGCTGCGACGATGGACTGGATGGAACAGGAACAGGAACGCGGCATTACGATCACTTCAGCTGCGACGACAGTGTTCTGGAAAGACTGCAAGATCAATATCATCGATACTCCGGGACACGTTGACTTCACAATTGAAGTTGAGCGTTCTCTTCGCGTTCTCGATGGTTCTGTTGCAGTGTTCTGCTCCGTCTCTGGCGTAGAACCACAGTCAGAAACAGTATGGCGTCAGGCGGATAAATATGGGGTGCCTCGTATTTGCTTCGTCAATAAAATGGACCGCGTCGGTGCCGACTTCTTTGATGCGATTAAAACAATGCGTGAGAAATTGCATGCGAATGCGATTCCAGTACATTGTCCGATCGGTGCGGAATCGGAATTCAAAGGGATGGTTGATCTCATCACAATGCGTGCCCTCTTCTTCCACGATGAAACTCTTGGTGCTGATTGGGAAGAAGCTGATATTCCTGCTGATCTCCTCGAACGCTGCCAGCAGATGCGTGCGGAGCTTCTTGAGGAATTGGCGACTGTCGATGAGAGCAATGAAGCCTTCATGACGAAGGTATTGGAAAACCCAGATTCCTTGACTCCGGAAGAAATTCACGCTGTGATCCGCAAGGGTGTCTGTGCGAATAAGTTCAATCCTGTTCTTTGTGGTTCTGCATTTAAGAACAAAGGGGTGCAACAGCTTCTCGATGCGGTTGTGAACTGGATGCCATCGCCGCTTGATAGAGGTGAGATTAAAGCGCATGATTTGACAACGGGCGAAGAGATTCTTCTTCAACCTGATGACGATGCCCCTTTTGCTGCATTGGCATTTAAAATCATGACGGATCCTTATGTGGGTCGTCTGACTTTTATTCGCATTTACAGCGGTACCTTAACGAAAGGGATGAATCTCATCAATAGTACTAAAGACTCGAAAGAGCGCATCTCTCGTCTTTTGGAAATGCACGCAAATAAACGGGAAGAACGGGATGAGTTCCATGCGGGTGATATCGCAGCTTGTATCGGCTTGAAAAAGGCAAGTACAGGAGATACTCTATGCACTCCGGAAAAACCATTGATCTTAGAGAAAATGGAATTCCCTGAGCCTGTGATCTCGATGGCGATTGAACCGAAGTCTAAAGGAGATAGAGAAAAACTCTCCATGGCTCTTTCGGCGCTCTCTGAAGAGGATCCTACCTTCCGTGTTTCGACTAACGAAGAGACAGGACAAACATTGATTGCTGGGATGGGCGAGCTCCACTTAGAGATTCTTCACGACCGTATGAAAAGAGAATTTGGCGTTGAAGCGAACGTGGGTAAACCCCAAGTGTCGTATAAAGAGACGATCACAACTCCAAGTAAGAGTCAGATGAAGTATGTCAAGCAGTCCGGTGGTCGTGGGCAGTATGCTCACGTTGAGATCGACATTGCTCCTAATGAGAAGGGTAAAGGTATCCTGATCAATAACAAGATCGTCGGTGGTGTGATTCCAAGAGAATACATTCCTGCTGTGATCAAAGGGATTGAAGAAGGAATTGCTACAGGGGTTCTTGCTGGCTATAGCCTCGTCGATGTCATTATCGATATCGTCTTCGGTTCTTACCACGATGTTGACTCCAATGAGATGGCCTTTAAGATTTGCGGATCGATGGCCGTTAAGGATGCAGCTAAGAAAGCGAAGCCAATTCTTCTAGAACCGATCATGAAGGTCGACGTGACAACGCCTGATACTTTTATGGGCGACGTCATTGGTGACTTGAATCGTCGTCGCGGTCAGATTGTTGGACAAGACAACCACAAGGGGGCTGTAATCGTTCACGCAGAGGTTCCTCTTAGTGAAATGTTTGGTTACTCCACACAACTACGTTCTTTGAGCTCTGGCCGTGCGACATATGTCATGGAGCCAAGCCATTTTGAGCGCGTGCCTACCAAAATACAAGAAGAAATCATTAAGAAGTAAGGTTCATCAGGTTAATTATGGCAAAACAAGAAAAGCAGCCTAAACAGCAGCAAGAAAAACAGCCTAAACAGGCAGTACGACAAAAAATCCGTATTCGCTTGAAAGGCTACGATCAGCGTATCTTAGACCGTTCAACGGCAGATATTGTTGAGACGGCTAAACGTACAGGTGCTGGCGTCGCCGGTCCTATCCCGATGCCAACACGTCGGGAAATTTATACGGTTCTCCGTTCTCCAAATATCGATCGCAAATCGCGTGAGCAATTTGAGATTCGTACCCATAAACGCCTTGTCGATATCCTTCACCCTACCGGTAAAACAATCGATGCTCTTAAGACATTGACATTACCTGCTGGTGTGGATATTAAGATTAAAGCATAGGTTAGCCCTGTCTTTTTCGTGCCCGTGCCATTGCTGTTATGCATGAGCACGGAAACGCAAAGGCGCAGAGACGCAAAGGCGCAAAGCCTTCGGCCCCCCAGTATAGCAAAAGGGTAGAATGAGTGGGCATTGTTAAGTGATTGTTTCGCAAGCTCAGCAATCAAATTATCCTTCTAAATGGGGCCCCAGGGGCCCCATTTAGAACGATTTCTTTTTAAGATCCGAGCTTGCTAGGAACTTAAAAGCTTTAACCAGAGATAGTACTCTTTAACTTTGAGGGGCCCGAAGGCTTTGCGCCTTTGCGTCTCTGCGTCTTTGCGTTTCCGTGCTCATGCATAGCAGTAGTGGCACGCACACGGGCACGAAAGTATTCTCTAAGCACGAAGTATTACAGACAGGTGCGGATGAGATTAAAACAAAAGTGTTTGTTGATCTCTTTATATTGCAGTAAACGACGTTCTATTGGTGTCTTGGTGTCGATTTTCCAAGGTCTAAAGCAGGGAGCTTTATACCGTTTCTTTTGCGAAGCTGTCTCTTGGGTGCCGCTGTGAAACTGCTCTTCCAAATTATTGTATAGGCGTCGTCCATCCAGTGGTTTGACAATTCCATAAAGAGCGGCACAAGTTGCGGCTATTGAATAAAATAGAACTCGGAAGATGGCTATAGCTGTCTGATAGATGACATGACAGCGATGGGTGAATGCACTTCGATCCCATGTGAATGGGAGTTTTCCAATATTTAAAATTGTGATCCCAATATTGTAAATCGTTTGGATCAAATCTTCAGGAAGGGTCCTGGCTGCCAGCAGTAGGCATTTAAATCTAATAGTTCCTTCTGAGTCTGGATTGTAAATTTTATTTGCCTCTGAATCCCAGGCTAGCCGGTGAATTTCCCCTCTCCATTTAAGCACAGCGCTTCCCCAACGTCCCTCTCCTTTTTCGAAAATCAATTCTTCAGGTGGTTCGGAAAAGCAAAGTTCTTCTATCTTGAGCTCCTGTTCTTCACTTTGAGAAGGTAAAGTCGTTGCTTTCAAAAAGATGAGTTCTTCATCAATGTGAATGTTATGGCTTTTGAGCAGATCTAAAAACCATTCTTGCGCCTCTGGACTGTTGATGCTAACTGTCCCCTGATTTGGATCGAATAGATAGAGGTCCCCCTGGTTGTTTTTGATAATGGCTACGAAGTGAGAGCTCAACGGAACAAGGTATTCGCCAGGTTCAAGGGCCTCCTTCAGGAATGAAATGATCTCCTCTATGGGATATCTCAGCGTGATCTCATCGGTCAGTTGTATCGACATTGCTTCTGCCGTTGCAGAACGAATAAAGCGTAGAACCACTTTTTCATCGTCTATATGAGTTGTGTTGGGGTCGACAAAAGCATTGATGAGATTATTGTAGAACCAGGTTGTATCGACACATGCGGCATTGGCTCCGTTTGACATATAGCTTGCGGTGTTGTGTAGATCTTGTGATCGTTGGTAGTCGCTGATGAAGCTAAGCGCCATTGCGGCACCATATCCAGATACAGGTTTGTCTAAGATAATAGGATTTTTTGCAACGTGTTGGGCTCTGTCTAGAATGGTTGAGAAGTAATCGATGAGTTCATCTGTTGGTGGGTATTCAAAAAATGAGTTTTCAGAAGGAAGGTTATGCGCAGGGGCGATAAAATCCTTTTCAGAGATTTTTGGTTGCTCGCGATACCAATTCCAAGGAAGGCAGTGTTGACAATTGAATGATAATTGCATAATAGTCGTATTTTTATAGCATCATTTTTTATAGAGCCATTCTAAAATAGAGTAGAATTAATATTCAATAAATAAAATATATTTTGTGTATTGATTTTTTTTATGCTATTTTGATAGAATCGCCGTTGTCTTAAAAATAATTAAAGGAGAAAATTATGGTGAATAATATAAATCATAATGTTGGATTATACGGAGCTTTATACAGTATAGAACAGGCAGTTCAGTCATTTACATCAACAACAGTTGACTATGGAACTAAACTTTTAGCAACGACTATGAATGTGTGTTTAAACAATGATTTTTGTAAAAATAATTTTTATATTGCAACGTCTTGTTTAACTGTAGGGGTCACTCTATTGGGAACTGCTTGTTGTTTAAAATCAACAAAAGGTAGACTAATGGCAGCTTCAACAGGTGTCGTTTTCTTGGCGTTGGGTGCCTATAATTTTGCCGCAACATTTCTTCCCGTTATTAATCTGGTACAGGGTGTTCATACACGCACATGGAAATGTTATCTCGGTTCTCGTACTGATGTTGCTTCTTGGTACGCCTGTGAACAAATATGTGATTTGAATGGGTGTGCACAGGTAGAGGAAATAAACCTTTATAGCTATAACCAGAATCGGAATTGTTTAATACAATATTCAGGAAAAAAAGGCTTCACTAATTTAGCTCAAATGCTAAATAGCGAGACTAAGCCTTCATACGATGAGTGTACAAATTAAAAAATAGCGTCTTTTATTTTTAAGGCTTCGGGGCGTGAATTCGGGGTCTTTTCTTTTATCCTAGAAACGGCAGTTGAAGGCAATAAATTGATACAATCTTTTGAGCTATAATCACTTCCGATGGGGGTTGCCTTCACCTTTTGGGAATGATCAACCCCCATCGGAGGTGATTCTAACTCAAAATCTTGCATCACTTTATTACCTTGAACTGCCGTTTCTAGGTTTATTCCGATGAAGGCCCCTGTGTAGGCGAAGAATACATTCCAAAAAAAGTAGAGGGCTAGCGCCCATAGTGGTTCTTGGGTGGGTCGGGGTTTTGTCTTTTCAGCGAGGGGTAATCCAAGCCTGCGTATTTCCTGTTGTTGGTGCTTGAGCGTGTTTCGTAGCTGGGACTTGAGCATTCTCTACAGCTGGTTTATTTGGCTTTTCTAGTTGGAATTGATGCGTCAAATTCCGTTTGCTATAAAGCAGGACGACTTGATAGGCACTATAAATAGTGGTCCACCCATGCTCTTCAAGATATTTAATTGCCAATTTACCTTTTCCTCCGTGTGGTAATGAACAATCATCGATCATGATAATCGAGTTATTGTGAAGCCAGGGATATGCAGCGATGACTTCCTTTAGGTGATGTTCTTGGCATGGCACTGGATTATACCAATCGTAGTCAAAGCTATCGAGGTAGAGGAAGTCTATCGGTTTGCCAAAATCCGTAAGAAAAGCGATGGAATCGCTGCAAACGAGATGTGAAGATAGTTTCATTTGATTGACAGCTTCCTGTGCGCTTGCTATTGATTGAGGGCTGAGATCAACCGAATAAAAGCTTCCGTTATGTTTATCCGCCCATTCCCCGAAGATAATTGTTGATCCTCCATCACCTTCGAAATTTTTTAGACCTTCTCTTGCAGTTCCAGTTTCTACAAGTGTTTTGGCTTGCTGTAATTCAAGGAGTCTTAATACAAGGTCTAAAGAGCCGTAGCGTTGATTTGATTCTGGAATACGATTAACTAAATAGGGATTTTGATAACTCTCACTTCCATAGACCATGGTATTTCCAGTGAGTAAACAAAGGAAGAGGATCCATGGTAATGATTTAAGATTGTTTCTGAATAGCATAGAGAAGCCTCATTAGTATAGGTTATCGGTAGGTCATGGTAAATTTTTGTGTTTATTATGTAAACAGAAAATGAAGACAAACGATCTTAAGAATAAAATAACAGGATAAGCAGGATCGGCTTCGCCGGCAGGATGTGGAGTCATTCTGCCGGCGAAGCCGATCCTGCTTATCCTGTTATTTTATTTTCGTCCTTAAGGTCCTTTACCCCTGTAAAGGCTCCTGTATAGGCGAAGAATACATTCCAAAAAAAGTAGAGGGCTAGCGCCCACAGTGGTTCTTGAATAGGTCGGGATTTTTTATCTGGAAGGGGAGGTTTCTGAGCGATGAGAGTCAGGCGAGTGGCGTTGAAGGCAAATTCTCCCATCTGCGCTTGGAGCTCAAATGTATCTGCAGTGTGTGGAGGAGGAGTCCATTCGTTGGCTAAATAAATTTTCCAAGCTTCTTGCAGCTGGTGTTGCTGTTCAAAGACATCATTGCTCAGCGGTTTTTTGTAGTAGTTTTCGACGAGTATTTTCTCTGAGGGAAAAAGTAGAGCATCCGGGGAGGGTGAAGGAGGACTGCCAAACCAGCGATTATCAAAGGCATAGAGGGCTGCTAGGAGCGGCAGCAGCCAGATCACTTGCCTTGCTCCTTCAATTCGCTTCAGTAACATGATAGAGATCATGATGGAGAGAATGATCCATGCCTGTTCAAATGGGGGGATCTCCATCAAAAGAATCTTTAGGCTCCTTTGCAATTTTTCAGTAAATGTCCGCTGCAGTGCATCTAAATTTTTCTGTCTCCCCTCTAGAATGATTTTTTGTTTTTTTGATGGGAGTTGAGCAAAATAGCCGGCATTCGTCTTGAAATGTTCTTGTCTTTCCTCAGAAAGTGAGGGGTCAACAGGTGGAATACCAATGACATCGTTATAAAGAACGAGATTTGATTTGATCGAAAATAACTCCCCAACAAACGGCTCTGAGAGATTCCATAAAATAATAATGAATGCTAGGCACAGCTGAATAATAGCGCAGATGCGCGCTTTTGTGGGGATGAATGTTCCCAGAGGATAAGCTTTTTTAGGACGTCTTGCAAACATAATAAGCCGATTTTTATCGCAATTGTATTGTGTGTCACAGAT
>JABDDS010000040.1 GCA_013287465.1 Chlamydiota bacterium
TATTAAATTATATTTTTAATTACACCCGTTAGTTATTACATTATTTTAAAAAGAAATGGCTTTTAATGTTTATTTGTGATAAACTGTCCATTTTTAAAATGGAGGTTATAATGAAAAAGATATTTTTTATAATTGCAATGATGGTTTCTTCTTTAGTAATGGCGAGTCCTGTTGTGGACTTGAGTAGTCAAGAGGGAGAAAAGAGATTACTGGGCTGTGAATATTCGAATGATTATTGGGTATTAAATAATTACTACCTTTCGCAAAAACCGCAAAGTTGTGGCTCGGGAAGCGCTGTTATGGTCCTTAATGCATTAAATATTTATCGACCAAGTGTTGAAGAGTACTTTGGTTACACCTTATTTACCCCATCTAAATTTTTACAAGGGATTGAAAAAGTCATCTCCGAAGAAGAAATCAAAGCTGGAGGAATGAATTTGCAGGTCTTTGCGAAAAGCTTACAAGTTTTCTCTTTGGATGCGACAGTCATTTATGCCGATGTATTGACGGCTGCTGATTTCCGCACAATGCTAAAAAAGTACCTCAATGACCCTCAGGTTTTCATCGTTGCAAACTACTACCGCCCTGCCATCGGACATCAAGGCAAAGGCAATTTTAGCCCTATTGGAGCCTATGATGAGGCTACTGATTCTGTTCTTTTATTGGATGCACTGCGCGATCAATATGGGCCTTTTTGGGTGCAGATCGATGACCTTCTTAAAAGCATGAATGAGATGGATGCATCAGGAAAAGTACGGGGGATTGTCCTCGTCGAAAGACAGTATGTGGAAGTCTTTTCAGAAAAAGGCAGACAAATGATGAAAAGTAGTCAGTTTTGCAATAATTATTTTCAGCTGAGCCGCTATTTTGAGACGCAAGCGCACTGGACTTATTGTGGAGTTGCCTCCTCTGTTGCCATCATGAATGCCTTACTTGATCAAGCTAAATTTTCTCAGGAGAATTTCTTTACAGAAGAAGTATGTAAGATTGTGACTCCGGAGGAAGTGAAGACAGATTGGAGAGGTCTTAGCCCTGATGAATTAGTGCAGATGCTTCCTATCCATGGTTTTTCAGCGGTGTTTACAAGCGCCGATACATTGACTGTTGATGCGTTTCGCGAAATGCTTAAAGTCGTATTGAACGATCCAAGGCAGTTTATCATTGCTAACTACTATAGACCACAGGTAGGACAAGTGGGCGGAGGGCATTTTTCTCCTGTGGTTGCCTATGATCAAGAAAGTGATTCTGTGCTTATCATGGACACGTCGAGGTATAAATATACCTCTGTTTGGATTAAGTTGGAGACATTTTTTAATTCTGTGCGCACACAAGATAGTTCTACAGGACTTTTCCGCGGTTATTTGACAGTCAAAAAGATGTAAGAGGAATTTAATATGAAAATATTTCAAATACTTTTTTTAAGTGTTTTAATTAGATTGGTGGGATGTCACCGTTTACGATGGTGCACAAATTGACGAAAGGATTATTCGTATTTTTGCCTCAATGGCATGCGACATCCACCCACAAATCGACCTGTACTATCGAGGTGATTAGGTTCGTATAGATTATGAATGCGACACTTGAGTTTGGTTTTTTACCACAAAGTGGTTAAATAAAGTTAGCCAGGGGTCGCTACCACGAAGTAGTTCTCTAGTTTGGCCCTTTTGAACCTCCCGGTAGGGAGGAATGTGATTAGCCCCGTTTGAAGCGAGCGTAGCGAGCGGAAAGCGGGGTAATGGTGATATAATAGAGGCGCCCCGGCAGTGGGCGCAAGAAAGACCATCAGCGTACAGTTTTCAATCACACCCGATTCATAGTAAAGTGGAGAGAATTATTACCAGTTAGTTTATCCAGGTTCTCCAGATTTTTCGATCTCCGGTGAAAGACTCCCTATTGTGTAGATTGTAGTAATTGTTGAAGAAATAAAGATGGTCTGTTTTCATTAAAAAACAACTTTTTTCGCTACATTCATTGATGAGTTGATTCAATGAATAGATGGCTGTAACCACATCTTCTTTGTGAGTGATTTCATTTGATTCTTCAACACCTTTTAGCAGTAAATCAAGTCTAAATCTCATTTGATTAGAAGAAATCGGTGTCGCTAAAATATAAGGAGCGGTGTTAGGTAGGTGATAAGAATCATGAATATGAAAAGGTAAAGGTTGGTTTAATATCGATAAGGAGTCGTTTTCTATCTCCTGAAGTAAACTAGAAATGTTAATCAGAGCTGTTTCTCCTCCCTGATTAGCTGTTTGTTCAACCCAAATACCTATTACTCTAGGAGGTACTGCTAGAAAGGCTCCATCTGTATGAAAGGGTATTTCCTCGTTATGATGGGCAAACGAATTGACACTTCCCTTGTCGTAGATACACGTGATTAAATTGTTTTCGTTGGGGTTTTGAACCATGAGTGTGCCTAACAATTCGCTGAAAGCTAGGAAGATTTGCTTTTTTTTCGTTTCTTGGACAAGTTCTAGCCCTGAAATTTCTATAGCCAATGTTTCAGGATTGTTTAACAAATCTTTTATCTCTTCTATTTTTGATCCCATGGACTTCTGAAGGATGTTTTTTAGAGTCTCTTGTTCTGTTGTAGAACATACATCGGTGAAATCGATGTGGTAGTTTATCATCTCAGACATCGCTAGGGGACAAATCAATAATTGAAATATTAATAAATACTTCATTATTTTAGATGTTGAATAATTCATGTGTTACCTTCGTTCGATTTTTTTTCTAGCTCCCAGCTGATAACCCAGCCAACGGGTGAAAAGATGGAAGCATGCATAGGGAATGAGTTGTGGGGATGTCATTGCTAACCGTTTGAGCATTGCTTTGGCATACTCAACGCCACGTTTAGAATCACTGCCACCACCTTGCAATAGATGAGCATAACTTTGACGTGCCATCCCTGTTTGATAGCTGCGTTTAAATTCCTGTTTGAGTGAATAGCAGTGGGAGTGATGAACCAAAGCTTCAGCTACATATGCAACATAATAACCTTTTCTTAGTAACATGGCGACGGCAACGGTATCTTCTCCAAGGATTACGGAGGGGAATCCTCCGATTTCATCTAGCTTTGCACTATCATAAGCCGCACATGAATTAGAACAAAAAAACGTGTAGACGCCATATTTTGGAAGGTCTCTAAGGCTTCTTAGTTGACTTTTTTCCGGGTAATTAAATTCCCGTGGGAAAGATTCAAAAAATGAGGCGTTGCGATGAGGGATTTGTCTGGCATAGGCAGCAGCGGCTTTTTCATGGAGAATTGGAGTTACAAGGGCTTCCAACGTATGTTCATTGGCAAGATAAGCATCTTGTGTGATCATGACGATAATGTCAGTGCCAAGATGATGACGGGCCATTTCTCGCGTCGCTCCGTGATTGAATTCTTCTTTTGGAATCACGATAGCCTCGACTCCAAATTGTTTTGCCAATTCGATAGTACCATCATCAGAAGAGGAATCGACGATTAAAAGCCGCGGTTTCAATGGAGAATTGAGCAGAGGGGGAAGTCCGTGTGGTAAATGTTCTTTTGCATTGCATGTGAGTAGAACACAGCCAATTGTTTTTTTCATGACATTTTTTTTGTGAGAAAATGGGTGCGGCGATAAAAATCTTCCATGCAGGATTTTAAGTTGTTGCTTGGAATAAAGACTTGTTGGCATTTTGGCAAGCTATTGAGAAAAAATTGACCATATTTTTTTGTGGTGATCCGATTGTCAAGGCAGATGATGCATCCTCGATCTCGCTGATTGCGAATGAGACGTCCAAATCCCTGCTTAAATTTGACGATTGCTTGCGGCAATGAATACTCCATGAAAGGATCCCCCCCGCGCGCAGTGATAGCCTCTGAGCGAGCTTGCATCAATGGATCTGTCGGGACTTTAAAAGGAAGTTTTACGATGATGACACAGCGCAAAGCATCTCCTGTCACATCAATCCCTTCCCAGAAGGAATCCGTTCCAAATAATACCGAACGGTTTGTTTTCTTGAATTTATTCAACAATGCAAGGCGGTCGTCATCCCCTTGTTTAAGTGGGTGATATAAGTTATCTTTTAGTCGTTGTTCTAACAATTCGAAGCATGTTTTTAACATCGAATGGGACGTAAAAAGGACAAAAGCATTGCCATGGCTGGCTAGCAACGCTTGCCAGATTCTTTCTGCGGCATTTTTTATAAAACTTGGATCATTTGGATTGGGGAGATCATTGGGGATCGCAAGCATCGCCTGTTCAATAAAATTAAAAGGGGAGTCATAAGTGTACTCTTTAATTTTGCGATCCCCCAAGATCTCTTTGGTGAGTCCTAGCTGCTTGCGGATAAAATTAAAATGCTTGTCAGTGGTAAGGGTGGCGCTGCAGAGTATAATGGTAGAAAACTTATTAAATAGGCATTCTGCAAGTGTTTTTGTAATGTTGAGCTCCGCATCGACAAGAGAGGTATTGACCATGAGCTTAAGGGGCTGCGATTCGATCCAACGTACAGTATTAACGGGAGTGGGTTCTAAAGTGAAACGGGAAATAGCTGTGGCATATTGGCCAAGGCGATTTGCTAGAGCATTAATTTCAAAAAGAATCCCTTTAATTTGCTCATCGAGAGCATTATCATTTAATTGTTTGATGTCCTCTATAATTGCTTTTAATCCCTGAGCATAACGTTGAATTGAGTCGTTCAGCTGTTTTGCACTCGGCATGAGCTGCTGTGTCCAACGTACATGCTCCTGATGATGGGGATAGATACGCAGCTTGTTTTCTGTTGGAGAATTTTGCTCTGTCTCATGTGCCAATTTAGAGAATTCGGCAAAGAGTTTAAAGGCTTCATGGGTATGTTGTAATAAATCGCGGCGCATTCCAGGAAGATCGATAGTGAGGCGATTTTGAATTGAAGAGACTTTTGGAGAGAAGTTATTGCGATAGTGGGAGATGATTTTTTCTTTAAGAAGAGGAAGTTTTCCGTTGACTTTCCCTCCTTTTTCCGATGCGAGACGCGCCATGAGTCGCATGATATCGAGCTGGCTAATATGCGAGGCAAAGTATTCCGTGGCAATATCTTCAATGTTATGTGCTTCATCGATAATGATACGGTTATAGTTAGGTAGGATGCCAGCATCTTTTGCTTGATCGTTTTCAGCGCGATAGACGAGATCGGCAAAGAGGAGATGATGATTGACGATGAGAACTTGTGCTTCACTAGCCTGTCGGCGGGCTTTGAAGAAGTGGCATTGTTGGTAATAGTGGCATTGAGTGCGATTGCAGGTGTCGCTCTCTGCCGACAGCCTTTCCCATAGGTTCTGCGAAGGGGCTAAAGGGAGTGAGGAACGGGAACCATCTGAAGTGGAGCCGCTCCATGCGGAGATTTTGTCCAACTCCTCATTTTCCTGAGGAGTGAGCAAAAGCGATTCTTGTTGCATCTCACTCAGCTTGCGCAGGCATAAATAGTTTTGCATCCCTTTGACTAACACGGTTTTAATCGTAGTATTAAGAGTTTTTTCGATCAGAGGGATATCTTTATGAAGCAACTGTTCTTGCAGTGTGATCGTATTCGTTGAAATTACCGTGCGTTCTTTTGTCTCTAATGCCCATAAGATCGCCGGAATGAGGTAGGCAAGGCTTTTTCCCGTCCCTGTCCCAGCTTCGATGAGGGCAATCTGATCTTGATTGTAAGCTTCAAGGATATTCCCCATCATGAGCTGTTGCTCTTTTCTCGCTTCAAAGCCTTTAAAAGAGAGGGAAAATGGACCTGTAGGGGCTAAAATACCCAGAGCAGCATCGATGTTGATGCGATTTTGTTTGATGTTGCCATTGTTTGCGGTCATTCTGATTCTAGCAGGTCCAGGAATGCTTTTAGTTGTTTGGAGCGTGTAGGGTGGCGCATTTTGCGTAGTGCTTTGGCTTCAATTTGGCGTATTCGCTCTCGTGTGACTTTGAACTCGACTCCAACTTCTTCCAATGTTTTGGGTTTTCCATCGAGGAGCCCAAAACGCTGGATGAGCACTTTTCGTTCTCTATCCGTCAGCGTGGTGAGGACCTCATTCATTTTATCTTTGAGGATTGAGTAGCCTGTAGCTTCGGCAGGGGAATCGACAGTTGTATCTTCGAGGAAATCTCCAAACTGGCTCTCTCCACCGTCTCCCACTTCAGCTTGCAGGGAGATCGGATGCTGAGCAATCTTGTAAATTTCCCGAATCCGATCGGGAGTGAGTCCTAGTTCATTGGCGAGTTCTTCGGGATTTGGCTCTCGTCCCGTTTCCATCATGAGCTTTTTAGCTCCTCTGAGGACCCTGTTGATCGTTTCAATCATGTGGACGGGGATACGAATCGTTCGGGCCTGATCGGCGATGGCACGCGTGACCGCTTGGCGTATCCACCATGTCGCATAGGTCGAGAACTTATATCCTCTGCGGTATTCAAATTTCTCCACCGCTTTCATTAGTCCCATGTTCCCCTCTTGAATCAGGTCGAGGAATGAAAGACCACGGTTGGTGTATTTCTTCGCGATTGAGATGACGAGACGCAGGTTCGATTCGACCATTTCTCGCTTAGCTTCTTGGCTCTTATCCATCCAGCGATGGAGCATCCGAATATCTTTCTTGAAATCTTCGATGGAACGGCCAGCGGCGAGTTCTCGTTTGCGCAGTTTTTTTTTCGCTGCAGCGAGTTTATTGGCAGCAAATTTATTAATTGCAGCGCGTGGCGTCAGTTCGATGATTTCTTTTTCTAAGACTAAAAATCTCTCATGGGCTCGCATGATGACCTCGCCGAAATCATCGATGATATTGTGACGGCAGTGAAGGCGGCGTAGGTAGGCCTGCATGCGGATGCGTGATTTCTCTGTCTCTTCAGCAAGGGTTATCTGGTCGGCTTTTTTTGCCGGCGGCGTTTCAGAAGCCATGAGGAGTTTTTCTAGATGAGCATCTTCCTGTTTGATGAGGGTGCACAGTTTGGGAAGCAGGTTGAGGAATTCTTGTTTGTTGCCGATCTCTTTCTCGCTGATAGACTTGTCAAAACGCTCTTTTCCCTGCAAGATATAGTTGGCGATAGAAATCGCTTCTCTTGTCGAATAGCGGAAACGCATGATGATTTTTTCTATCTGGATCTGAGTTTTTTCGATCCGTTTTGAAATCTCAACTTCCTCTTCACGGGTGAGGAGGGGAACAGATCCCATCTCTTTCAGGTACATCCTTACAGGGTCATCAGGAGTTCCTTCTGAACGTTTGGGAAGGTTTTCCAGTTCTTTAGCTTCCTTTTTCTTCTCCTTTTGACGCTCCACATCGGCCTGGTTGAGGATTTGGATGTCCATGCCGGCAAGGAAGACCAAAATCTGATCAATTTGTTCTGCCGAGTCAAAATTCATCGGGAGAATATCATTGATTTCCTCATAGGTGATGAAGCCTTGCTCTTTGGCAAGCACGACTAATTCATCGACTTTCTCTTGGTAATTTTTGGGGAACACTGTTTTTGATGATAGGGTTTTACTCATGCAATCCTAGGAGTATAAGGCGTTATTAGACCTCTTTCGAAACTAAGGTTCTGTCGATTTTTGGGTTCTTTTGAGCCGATTTTCGATTTCAAATTATAGGGGTAATATCACAATCGTATATGACCCCTATAATTTGAATCGAAAAGCGGCCAAAATAATCCCAAAAATCGACGAACCCTTAGTCTCGAAAGAGGTCTACTATTTATCATCTTGTCATGGTCTGATAAAACACCCATTTTTGTCAATTGTAAAAAAAATATAGAGATGAAGGGGGTGCGATTAAAAGTGTAGGTTGATAAAATACACGAAGATGGAAGCTGACCACGTTTCAACATTTTTTTGTTGATACGCGAAGCGTTTGGAGTGCGAAAGTCCTCTTTCGCTTTACCTTAAATAACAAAGGGTCAGGCTTGGTATTCTGGTATTTTGGTGTCCATCGTTATAGACTAGGCAACGAACACCAAAATATCAGAATACCAAGCCAGACCCCATGCTTCCCCCAGAATACCAGAATACCAAGCCTGACCTCAGTGCTGGTTATCCAAAGCTCGCGTTTCTTACATTCATATTGAGTTGAAAGATTTGAAGTTGTACTTCCTCTTCGAGATCTCTTGAAAGAGGAATCTCTGGGGTGAATGTCCCATCATCATCTGAATCAGTGTCTTTAGCGGAAGGATAGAGGAAATCAACTGGATTTTCTAAGGTCCCTTCCTCGGTTGAAATTGGATCATAGTCCGGCTCTGAATCCTGTATCATTGATGTTAGATTAGGGGAGTCATATGGTGTCACTTCAGCAGACGATCTTAAGCTACCTATTAAGCTGGACTTTAAGCTTGATTGATCGGAGTCTGTCGAGGTAATTTCTTGCGGATCGTCTTCTTCCATTGGGCAGAAATTTCTACCAACAATCTCTTGCTCACTGGATTTTACTGTTTTTTGGGATTGGTGATGCAGATATGTGGTTGCAATTAACAGCATGATTCCTGTCGCGAAAGCACCAGCGACTAGGGGAAGGTCGGCATGTTCGACGCTTTTGACAGCGATGTCCATGGACAGGGGAATTCCCAACAGGTAAGTAACAGCCTTAGCTGCGTTCAAAGCACTTCTTTTACAGGCTTCAAATCTTGGAATATCATCGCGAATATAAGCTTCTATGCCGTTTTCTAATGTTTTTTTTACGAAGAAACAAGCTGCTAATCCAGCAACTACTAGGGAAATTGTCGGATAAGAAATAGCTTTTGTCACACCGCTTTGGTAGATATTACTGGTCATAATGACGTTGAGAATTGGGTCACAGGCTCTTAGATTATTCACGGTGCACATAAAATGATATCCTTTTTATTAATCAGTTGGTTGAGGAGGAAGGGAGCGGAGGTTGATTGGGGGCATTAATTTGTACTATCTTTTTCACGTTTATGCTTGGTGTTGGTGGGGGCGGAAGGTAAATTGGAGGTGTCAACGTCTATGATGTCTTCTCTTTCTGTGTCTGTTTTGGTTGGAGGCTCGGGGATGATTGGCGCTGACGATATGGGAGTTGAGTTAGTTGTTCGATTGTTGTGTGCAGCACGTTTTGCGGCGGCTGAAGCCGACGATGGACTAGTAGAAAGGAGTGGATCAGTTGAAGATGGATCGGATGAGGAGGAAGAAGCTGGCATTGACGTCGCGGACGTTGCAGTCAACGAGGGTGTTGGTTCTATTGAGGAGGCAAGAGAAATCGAAGGGGCAGTTGGGGTGGATTGACTGCTTGAATTGGATGGAGGAGTTGAACTACTTCCCAAAGGTCCTGTAGAAGTTTGTGAAGGTTGATAAGGAGGGGTTATCACTGCATGTGGTGCATTACTAAACAACGAAAAGTTTGTGCTTTTTTGCTCGTCAGCAGGAGAAGGAGCTGCATGTGTACTAAGGAAGCTAGATTGAGGTGTAGAACTTTGACTTTGAGTTGGTTGTGTTTCGAAGTATTTTTTGGCGTAAAGGAGGATGATTGCAAAACTTGTAATAGCAGTTAGAGTAGGCAAAATCTGATGGTTAGCTGCAAAATTAACACCCATTTCAATGGAGGATCTAGTCAAATTTCCCATTTGGTGAGCAAACATATTTCCGTACAGCTGTATGTTCGCTGAGTGGTCACTGAGAAGTCCGCTAGAAATCGTTGTTGAGAGTCCACCAATTCCAAATAATGCAGTTTTAACTAGAGTTGGTATTTCGCTTTGTGTAAGTGTTTTTTTAAGTAATCCTTTGCCTTCTTCTAGTGCTCTTATTGTCATAAAAATTCCTGTTGCAAAAGTGCCGACGGTTATTACTGCATTTGATGCAGTAGAGACAAAGCTCGGAATGGTTGGCGTAAAAATAGCTTCCTTTATATTGCTAATGCAATCCATCGGCTGATTGAGACAGGATACAAAATTTGTCATGTGTGTTGTGGCAGACGTGCTCATAAATACTTACTCCTTAATGTGACTTTTATATTCTCTTTGTTAGAGAACTTATATTTGTAAAATGTTTTTTATGGAAGTCATTCCAGGCTTCACTCGCTCGTTTTTCCAAGCTATTGATCCCCTTGCTTATTAGTGAGGATAGGGCAATAACGATTGTTGGTTCAAAAAGCCATCCTAAAGTTGAATTTGACTCATAGGGAATTGCAGCTAGGGTTGAGTTTAAATTGGAGGAGTTTGTCAGAGGTAAGCTTGATCCTGAAGGGATTAGACCTGACGTGAGAGTATGAACCGCGAGAGTGATGATGGCTGCAGTGATGATTTTTGCTTCCTTAACAGGGAAAATCCATGTTGTTGGGGCTACATAAGTGTCATGTTTTTTTAATTTGGATTGAAGAGCGTTATTGTTACTTGGTAGAGGGTTGAAGTCTTGTGTGTGTTTTTCTCGGATTGTACGGTGGTTTGTAAAATAATCATGAGCATAACTTTGTACCGCTTTCCAAATCATGACATGTAATAGAGCGGCGAGGCTTGCTTCTGAAATCCAATTGTTGCTTGTCAAAAATGCATAGGCAAGTGCAGGAACTGCTGTTTCTGCACCAAGTTTTAATCCGTGATAGAGCGTTTTTGGAGTCGTTATGCACTTAGTTACTTTTTCTTTCAATCCTTTACAAAAGGCTTTTGGGTGGTTTTCGTTAAGAGCATAGGCAAATGAGCTCAGAGCAAGAAGTCCTGCCATTGTGACAATTTTGCTTGTGTCAATATAATCAGTGATATTTGTCATTGTCAACGCAAGCCCGGTGGCAACGGCTGTTCTAATGAATGCTTTTGCTGATGTTTTTTTTGTTTCGAGATCAGCGTGTGCTAAAAGAGCATCGCAATCTTCAGAGTTTTCAATCGAATCGACAATAAAAGATTCTATTTGGAAATATCGAGATAAAGCGGCGGCCACTCCGACTTGGACTAGGGGATAACCTGAATTGTTGTCAAATTGGGCATTATTTGCGTAAACAACTCGGGTAAAATAGTAACTGATCGTTCCAGCGATTCCACCTACGATTAGATTCGATACGGCATTTTTAAGTTTATCAACATGTGTGCCAGAATTAAGTAAGCTGCTGTACGTGTCCTTAATTTTTTCTATAGCTACAGTAGCTGCATAACCAGCAATTAGGGGGATCGTATGACTTGTTACGGTTAATGGGCATCCAATTTTTTCGGACAGGAATTCTGTGACGGGTTTTACTGCAATTAGGCCTGCGGCAAACCAATGATTACTAGTAATTCTTGAAAAACACATAAAAACTCCAATAATAAAATAAATATTGCGCCTATAATATCATTTTTTTGTTTTTATTTCAATGAAAAATTGTACGAATTGTATAAATTATAACAGATACCAAGGAATGGCGGGTATAGTTGTATTTGTTCGTAAAGTATGCTCCCCTCCATAAATGACAGAGCCTTTACTCGCTGTATTACCATCTAATGTCAGCCATTTTGCAATACTGTGTGTGAAGTCTATGTTGAATGTCTGGGAGAGTTTCACTTCAATGGGGAAGCTAGTTTGTCCATCATAAATTAATAAGTCGATTTCGTTGCCCGACTGATCTCTCCAAAAGTATAGCGGGGGGGATTCGGCGATATTATAAAAGCGTTTAAAACATTCACTGACAATAAATGTTTCAAAGATAAAGCCCAAAAGAGGGTGTGAAGCTAGGTGTTCCACGTTTCGGATTGAAAGAAGATGGCATAGTAGCCCCGTATCAGTAAAATAAATTTTTGGTGCTTTGATGATTCTCTTTGAGAAATTATTAAAGTAGGGGGGGAGAATGAAAATAAGGCCGCTTGTTTCTAAGATGGAGATCCACTCTTTGATTGTGGGAACAGAAACTCCAACTGCTCCTGCAAGGGAAGTATAATTCATCAATTGAGCTGATTGTGATGCACATAACTTGAGAAAGTTCTCAAATGTCCGTAGATTGCGTACATTTAAAAGCGATCGTATATCTCGTTCCGCATAAGTGAGTAGATAATTTTCATACCATTTATTGCTGTCGAGATGTTGATCGTGAATTCGAGGATATAACCCCTGCCATAAAATAGTATATAATTTTTTTTGATCAACTTTTTCTCTATTGGGATGTCGGGTTTGGTAAATAGATTCGAAATTTTTGTCGGGAGGATACTGACACAGTTCGGGATAGGAAAGGGGAAATAATTTAAATGTGATGATACGTCCAGAAAGCGATTGGGTAATTTTTTCAATAAGGAGAAACTGGGACGAACCGGTTAAAATATATTGGGCAGGTTCCTGGTTTGTATCGACTCGTTCTTGAAGATAGGAGAATAATTCTGGGACTCGCTGTACCTCATCTAAAATAACAAACGGACCACAATCATCTAAAAAACCTCGGGGGTCGGTGGAGGCATGGTGTCGTAAATCGAGGTTTTCAAGGGAAACGTATTTATGAGTTGGAAAAAGGGCTTTTGCCAAGGTTGTTTTACCGCTTTGGCGGGGACCAACAAGCGCTACAATTGGGTATTGCTTGGCATACTTGAGAATATGAAGAGCGATATGTCTAGGTATCATATTGACAAATATAAACTACAACTTTAAATCTGTCAAGATCTTTGAATTTTCTGTATTTTTGCTCTTGGGTGGGTTTTTTGGTAGACGTCGGTTTTTAATTTTTTAGAGACTTTAGTATAAAGGGTTGTCGTTTCCAATGAGGAGTGTCCAAGGAGCGTTTGGATGGTTTTGAGATCCATTCCGTTTTCAAGCCAGTGGGTGGCAATGGTATGCCTGATGGTGTGGGGGGTGGTATGTCCAGCCAGACCGCTTTTTTTGAGGTAGAATTCAAAATTTCTGTCCACAGATCGAGTGGTGAGGCGTTTCCCTAATTTATTGAGGAAGATAGCACTGGGGTCGCACTCAGCTCGATGGCCATCGATGGCGAGGTACCGCTCCGGATTGGAAAGGTAAGAGGTGATCCACGTAGCTGCGTTTGGGGTAATGGGGATGAGGCGTTCTTTTTTTCCTTTTCCTCTTACTTTAATCAATAGGGATTGAAGATCGACATCGTGCCTGTTGAGTCCTACGAGTTCGCTGACACGTAATCCAGAACTATAAAACAGCTCCATGATTACCCTGTCGCGTAAGCCTAATAGAGTATTGACGTTTGGCATTTCAAAGAGCCTGACGATCTCTTCGTAGGAGATGGGGTGTGGAAGCTTTTTATCTAGCTTGGGTGTCTCTATGATTTCTGTTGGGTTGATGGTGATGATTTTATTTTCGTAGGCATATTTAAATAGCGATCGAATGGCGGAAAGGCGCCTATTGATTGTCTTTTTGTTTTTTTGAATCGCTGTGAGGTGTGCAAGAAAATTCCTGATTGCTCTTCGGTCGATATGTGCGATGTCAGAGAATTGTGGATTTTGATCTAGTAAAAATGTTTCGAGGGCGCTGAGGTCTATTCTATAGTTTCTTATCGTGTGTGAAGAGGCATTTTTTACGACTTCAAGATAATGGAGGAAGTGTTCGATTGTTTCATTAAAAAGAGACATATCGGTGTGTCACAATGGAAAGGTTTTAAAATCTTCTGCGATAAAAACATTTGGAAAAATTGCTTTAGCTTCCGCTTCAAAGCCTTCAATACCTTGGTAACGAGCTGAAAAATGTGTGAGGACAAGTTTCTTTGCCCCTGCCTGTTTGGCGATTGTAGCCGCTTGTTTAGCCGTTAGGTGGTAGTGATTATAAGCGAGCTCTTCATGTTCGTTTTGGTAGGTGCTCTCACATAGAAGCAGCTTGACATTGTGTGCCAATTTGACTGCATTGGGACAGACGCGCGTGTCGATAACGACTGCGATCGAATCCCCTTGTCGTATCCAGCTGACATCTTCAATGGCAATGCGTTCTCCATTGATTGTCAGTTCTCCCTTTTCGATGAGTTCGCGCATATCGCGTCCGTAGATCCCTTTAACCTTTAAAACCTCAGGATCAAATTTTCGAGTGTCTGGCTCTGTGATTCTCCATCCTACATTGTCGACCCCATGGTCAAGAAAGGCGGCTTCGATGCGGAATTTGCCATCGTCATGGACGACACCATCGGCATGAACGGGATGTTCAATGACGTTGACAGTGTCATGATAGATGGTGCCATAACGCAACCGGTCGAAATATTTTTTCCCGCTAGCAGGGTAGTAACAATGGATGGGATGAGAGACCTTATCTAGATTGAGACGCATCAGCATAGAACCGAGCCCAAGGCAATGGTCGCCGTGGAAATGGGAGACAAAGATGCGAGAAACAACAGGAGGAGCTATATTGGCAAAGATGAATTGACGTTGGGTTCCTTCTCCTGGATCAAAAAGGAGTCCCTCATCGTTCCAGCGAAAGAGATAAGCGCCGTGATTGCGAAAGCGGGTGGGCTGCTGGCTTGAGCACCCCATGATGATTAAGTCGCGTACGCTCATACAACTAGGTTTTCCATGTAAAGAAAGGCAGTCGCCCTAGGCAGGCTCCAATAAAAGCTCCTGATAGATGTGCCGTGTTCGCAATCCCTGGTGAAACAGACATTTGGTAATAGCTTTCAAGGTAGAATGAGCTCACCTGAATGGCGGACATAATAAAGATAAAGGCCATCATAAATGTAATGGTCGATTTTTCCAATGGATATCCCTCCCAAGGGGCTATTCTTTGTCTCACCCAAATAAAGGTGAGCATAGCACAAAGAACCCCAGAAAATCCAAGGAAATCAGGTCCGCTCATCAGATATTGACAGGTATTTGAAAAGACCCCAGCCAAGAGGATCATCAACAGGTAACGACGGGGACTTAAGCGCTGTTCGATCTGCTTTCCTAAAACAAAAAGCCAAAGCATGTTAAAGAGGATATGTAGGATGTCATTGTGCATCAAACAAGGGGTGAAAAGGCGCCAAATCTCCCCTTCTCTAATTTTTTCGAATACGGGCGCATTGATTGCCACTTCGTTGATTGGGAGGGTTAGCAGCTGTCCATAAAATCCGTGCCAGTAGGGGGTTTTTTGGTACTCTTTTAAAAGGTATTTCCCTTCTGACGGTAGATCTTGCGGAGTTTCGATAGCTTCGTATCCATAGAGTTTTATTGCTTTATCGACGATTTCATAAGCTTGGGGATAGTCGTAGAAGGTCTCTTTTTTAATTGGCGAGGCAATAAAAGGCTCTACAGGCAGATTGCCTGGTATCGAAGTGATATTAGGTGTTGAAATGGTATCGACAAAGAAAAAGATAAAGCAAATGAGAAATAGGTACGTCGTGATTGAGAATTGCGATTTTTTCATCGACATTGAAAAAGTCTTGCCTCTTCCTTTTGGAGGCTCTTGCTGTTTAAAGCCCCGGTCATGTGAAGAAGTTTCTTTGTCAAATATCTCTGTCGGGCCGATGCCGATCACTTTTTTTGGGAGTTTCTCAATGCTTTCTTTGAGTTCTCCCTTTTGGAATGACTCTAACCAGTTAAGAGCCTCTGAGACCTGATCCTCATCATAGACCCAGATGCGTGAGGAGGTGTTTCCATACTCTGAACTTCCCCAGTCGGTATTGGTGACGATTTCTAATTGGTTTTCGATCTTTTTTGAAGTGAGAAAAGCGGAGAACTCAACGCCGGCATCTCTATTATTAAACGTACAGATGATCCGCATAGATTATTTACCCTCGTTGCTTAATGCATTGATTTTTTTGATGATTTGAGAGGTGGATAGCCCTGGAACAAGTTGGACGATGTGAACGGTTCCTCCATTCTCCTTGACGACATCGGCTTCGATGCAGTTTACTCCATATTCTGCACCATTAACATGGACGTTGGGTTTGATTTCTGCGAGGAGGCGTCTTGGATCTGTCTCATCAAACCAGGTGACATAATCGACAAAGCCAAGGGCTGTCATCATTTCTAATCGGTACTTCAAAGGGATAATAGGGCGGTCGGGACTCTTATACGCTTGGATAGAGGAATCGCTATTCAACGCGACGATGAGAATGTCAGCTACTTGAGAGGCCTGATAAATAATTTCCAGATGTCCCGCATGCATGAGGTCGAATGAACCGTTTAAAGTGGCAATGGTATGCCCTTCTTCCCTGATCTGAGTGACCTTTGTCTTTAAGTCTTTCGGTAAAATCAGCTTTTTCTTGTGATCGATAGACCAGGAGTTCATTGTGTGTTACACGCTTTTAGGTCGCTTCCACCCTTTCTAGGAAGAAGTAGTAACCTGATTGTTCCAATCTTCTTGCTTCATCATTGGGAATTTGCGAGATTATTGAGTCGTTGCAACTGTAGCATTTACCGTCTTTTTCGACAACAGCTTTGTAGTGCCCTCCTTCTGTTCCGCCTGAATGATTAGCAGTGCCGCCGACTCGATAATTTTGCATTTCGTCATTAGGGCCTGTTGGAAGTTGGATCAATCCATTAGCAGGAACCTCAACTGGAGCTCGGTTCACACGACCATTCACCTCTGCTCTTCTTACTGTAAAAACAAGAACTTTACTATCTGATCTTATTTTTGCTGTTTGTATTCTTGATTCGTAAGCTTTGACGCCTGCTGGTCGCCCATCTGGAGTCCATTTATCCACTACTAGTTCAGGGGTAAGAAAATCATTCGCAAGATCCTGAAGGTTGTTGTTTCCAGGGCGCATTCCTAGAGCAATTACCGTTAAGAATGCAGGAGGTGCGTCATTTTCAAAACCAGGAACTTGATCGCTAGTACATGCTTTGTTATGCACGTGGTATTCAGCTCCAAGTTTTAATACATCTCCGAGGATAACCTGGAGAAATGTGTCCATATCGTTCTGTGCGTTTCTTGCTCCACGGCTAATGTCTGCGTTAAATCCCGATGTGTAGATCGCTTGGTAAAGGGCCTTAAGGGAGTCTCCTATTAATTCGAGATCTGTTGATTTTTGTGTATACAATGCGGCAAGATTTTGCAGGATAACATAAATTTCTTGACGTTTGACAAATACTTCGGGTTTCTCTCCCCTTTCTCGGACGAGTTGTCTATCTGTTCTAAGCAAATCCATAACAGATGGCATAGCAAACAGGCATTGGATTGGAGTATTCATAAAGCATGTATTTCCCACATTAGGGAGACCAATAATATCCCCTGAAGGGGTTCTTCTGTCTACTGAGGATTGTCTGCTTGAAGAGGCTGCTGGAGCGCTCGAACTTTGGGGGGTTGTTTTTATTGTTGTTTTATCGACATTTTGATCCCAAAGATCCCGATACCCTTTTTTAAGGTCCGTATTAGCATAAAGCATTTCTATCAATCGATCGTCATTCGTCTCTAAAACTCTCACTGAAAACTCTAAGACATCATTGCTGTTTCTTCCATTGAATTGCAGTGTTTCGAGTTGTTTCATCATCGATTCATATGTCGATCGATCTGTTTTTGACGCGGCAGTAACTGGAGCAGAGGTTGTGTGAGAGGAAGCTGCTCGATGGCTGCTAACTGGATTAACTGGTGATAAACTCATCTTATTATCCCCTTGTTTTTAGATAATTACATTTTTCTACTACACCCATTATATACTATAAATAATATTATGTCAAATTTTAAACTAGAATTTTAAACTAGAATTACCAGCGACTAGGAGCGGAGTTTGACAGTTTTTCTTGCGCCCGCTTCCGGGGCGCTTTTTTTTTAACTTGCGATTACCCCGCTTTCCGCTCGCTGCACTCGCTTCAAACGGGGCTAATCACATTCCTCCCTACCGGGAGGGAGTAAAAATACGGATCTTTACCCTTCCTAATAAGGAAAAATTATGTGCTTCAAAAGAACCATATTCAAACCTCCCGGCAGGGAGGAATGTGATTAGCCCCGTTTGAAGCGAGTGCAGCGAGCGGAAAGCGGGGTAATAGCGAAATAAGTAGATGCGCCCCGGCAGCGGGCGCAGGAAAGATCATTAGTACACAGTTTTTAATCGCATCCTTAAAGAAGCTATTGTTTGCCCATTCCCCATTCTATTTTTTAAAGGCGATTTTAAATACTTCGTCATAGTGGTCGACGAAATGCAGTTTTAATCCTTTTTTTAGATATTCGGGAAGTTCATCGCAATCTCTGATATTGTCCTTTGGGAAAATCAGGGTTTTTAGTCCCGAGCGGCGAGCAGCGATGAATTTTTCTTTGACACCTCCGATTCCAAGAACTTTACCCGTTAGGGTTAGCTCCCCAGTCATACCGAGATTGTCGAGGACAGGTTTGTTCATCAGGAGCGACAGCAATGCTGTTACCATTGTGATTCCGGCAGAGGGACCATCTTTTGGAGTGGCTCCTTCTGGGATGTGCATATGAACGCGTGTTTTTTTGAAAAATGTCATCTTTGGAGCATATCTATGGATGGCGCTTTCGAGGTAGCTCCATGCGATCTCCGACGATTCCTTCATCACATTCCCTGCTTGCCCTGTGAGTCTCATCTCGTTTTTTTCAGCAGGAATCTTAACCGTTTCGATGTATAGGGTGGCTCCTCCAAGGGAGGTCCAGGC
The DNA here is from genome assembly GCA_013287465.1 of Chlamydiota bacterium. Taxonomy (GTDB): domain Bacteria; phylum Chlamydiota; class Chlamydiia; order Chlamydiales; family Parachlamydiaceae; genus JABDDS01. Next base: position 18,420 of record JABDDS010000040.1, read on the forward strand.
AAGTCCCATACAGACTCCAACGGGAGTTCGTTCATAGAAACGGTCGGTAGTGAATTTCGGCTTGCCCAAATAATCGTTGAGATTGGAAGGGGAAATGCGAAAAAGAATTTTCTTTTTAGGATCTTTTTCTTGTTCTCTCACCATTTTAAGAGCGATTTTTCTCATGATTTTTTTGATTTGATTTTCGAGATTGCGCACCCCAGCTTCTCGGGCATATCCGTTGATGATAGATCGAAGAGCTTCATCGCTGATTTGTATTTTGCTTGTGGGGAGACTCATCTGTTTGCGCATTTTGGGCGTCAGGTGTTTTTTTGCAATTTGTATTTTTTCTTCGATGATGTAACCAGAGAGGCGCATGATCTCCATTCTGTCTTTCAGAGGCTCTGGAATGGTATCTAAGACGTTTGCGGTGACGATGAAAAGAACGTCGGAGAGGTTGCAACGGACGTCCATGTAATGGTCGAGGAATTCGATATTTTGCTCCGGATCGAGGACTTCAAGGAGGGCAGAGGCAGGATCTCCTTGGTAGCTCGATCCAATTTTATCGACTTCATCGAGCATGATGACAGGGTTCATCGTTTGGCTATATTTTAGGGCTTGAATGAGTTTTCCTGGCATAGCACCGATATAAGTACGACGGTGCCCTTTGATCTCGGCTTCATCGCGCATACCGCCTACAGAGAAACGATAAAATTTTCTGTTGAGGGCTCGTGCGATGCTCTTTCCAACGCTTGTTTTGCCTACTCCTGGAGGACCCACAAGGCAGATGATGTTCCCTTTGACACTTCCGGAGAGTTTGGCAACGCTAATAAACTCCAAGATCCTTTGTTTAATATCTTCAAGGCCATAGTGGTCTTCGTCGAGGATTTTTTCCGCTTCGGCAAGACTGTTTGTTTCAGTGCTGTAAATTCCCCACGGAAGGATCGTCAGCCAATCGAGGTAGCCCCGTGAAACCGCGTATTCAGGGGAGTGGACATCCAAAGCACTGAATTTATCCATTTCGTCATTGATGATTTTTAGGACATCAGGAGGGATTTGACGCTCTTTTATTCGAGCTTCGAATTTTTCTTTTTCTATCAGTTTATCATCTTTTTCAATTCCAAGTTCTTTTTTGATTGTTTTGAGCTGTTCTCTGAGAAAAAATTCTTTTTGTGTTTTGGAAACAGCCGCCTCTATCTTTTTATTGATGCTGTTTTGCAGAAGACTTAAATCAAGTTCCTTTTTCAGCAGGATTAGAGCTTTGTCAATCCGTTCTTGCAAATCCAACGTTTCCAGGACTTTTTGCAGCTCTTCCCGCGGGGCAGTTGTCAATGCAACGGCGAAATCAGCAAGTTTACTTGGTTCTGTAAAATCGGAATGTCCTAAAAAGATTTGCAACTCTTCCTTGAATAAAGGGTTGTATTTAAGAAGTTCTTTGATGGTGGCAATGATGCTGATTGCATACGCTTTAAGTTCATCGGTCAGTTTTGAAGGGTCTTTAAAATAAGAGACTTCAGCACGAAGATGAGGGGATTTGGCGACTGGGACTTCTACTTTAATCCGTTGTTCAATACTGAGGATCGCTTGAGCTCCTCCATTCTCATTGGGAATGATTCGAAGAACGCGCGCAACAGTTCCAATTTCGTGTAGGTCGTCAAAAGTGGCATTGTGAGGATTGGTCGTCTCGACTTTTGTGAGAAGGAGTCCAAGGCATTTATGTGTTGTTTTAGCAACTTCTTTAAGCATTTCATAGAAGGGGCCAGGTTCGATGATAATCGGGGTAGCCATACCAGGGAACAAGGGACGGCGAGTAATGGGGATAATATCGAGGATTTTTGGCATTTGTTTTTCTTTTTTTGCTAAAAGAAGCGCATCTTCCAATTGATCGAGGATTTCATTTTGTTGAGCTTCTGTCATTTCTGCATCCGCGTCTACATGATTGGTGTTGTCGTTCAATTTGTCTCTCCAATAAAGGAGGTGGTTTTCGTATCCACCTCAAAGGTTAGTTTTTGCCAGCTCTCGAGAAAGGCTATTCTACCAATTCATTTGTTAGATTT
>JABDDS010000041.1 GCA_013287465.1 Chlamydiota bacterium
CACTCGAATTTAGACTGGATTGTAATTTAATTAAAAAGGAACAATTTATGAGTTTAACATTGATCGCTACACGCACGCAAACTGCAGAAACAGACTCGTTCACTGCGCAATCGCGGGTAATGAAAAACATTTTAAAGCTAAAAAGTGATTTAAAAGACTCGAGGTCGGAAAACAACACGTTAAAAGCAGAAAAGCAAGCCTTAGAAACAAAAGTACACGAATTGCAACTAGAGTTGTCTAATGCTCGGCAGGAGAGACCAGAAACAGCATTGCTCCCCTATCAAGCTGTTAATATTGCAGGAACGAATTGTCGTCCAAATGTGTTGAAAGCTCTTTTAACCCCTGCGATTCAAGTCGCAGCCGGAATATCAGCAAGGACACAAGCGACAGAACAAAAGACGCCTGATAATATGCCACGTATAAATGAGGACTCTCGACAACAGCTTTTAAAGCTAGAACAATCGTTGAGCGAATCGAACGAACTTCGTGAAAAAGAGCAATCTGAAAGAAAAATTGCCGAGATGGCTCTGCAAGGGAAAATTAGGGAGTTAGAAACAAAGCTGCTTAGGACCAGACAGGAAAATGAATCACTTAAAAAAAGCTATCTGTATCTAAACCAGAGAATGGATGAAAAATGCCACGAGTTGTCAAGGGAATGTGAACGATCTTTTGATTTTCGTGAAGGGCTTGAAATTATGCGGGAAAAAAACCAGCGTTTACGGGCACAACTAGAAATAGCTTATAAGATGGCCGATGCTGTATGTGAACGGTGGAAGGATCATATATTTGAGGGGTGGGCTGATGCTCTGGATAGACTTGAAACTCTTTCCAGAGGTAAAAAGCATGCTTAAAACAGGTTATGAATCACGAACTTTAGTCCAAGAAACACAACAATTAATTCCGAGAAGGATAGTAAAAGATGAAGCAGCGATCTTGTTATCTCAAAATGAAAAGTTAAAAGCAGAAAAGCAAGCCTTAGAAACAAAAGTCCACGAATTGCAACTAGAGTTGTCTAATGCTCGGCAGGAGAGACCAGAAACAGCATTGCTCCCCTATCAAGCTGTTAATATTGCAGGAACGAATTGTCGTCCAAATGTATTACAAGCTTTACTGGCGCCTGCTCATCAAAGTGCTGCTTTGATATCGGCACGGACACAGCTGTTAGAGGCTGAGCAACCCGATGCGATGTTACGTGCCAACGAAATATCTCGACAACAGCTTTTAAGTCAACAAGAGACCATAAATGACTTGAGAATGCAACTTGAACAATCGCGAAGTGAGGCAGATAAAGCGATTTTACAAATTAGAGAGGAAGTCGAAAGTCGTCTGCTAAAGAGAAATACTGAATATAAGCAACTCAATGATGATTACCGCATAATAACCAACGAATACAATCGTTTAGCTCCTAAATACGATGAATTGCTTGAGGCATATAATAAAGATAAAAAACAAATAGAAATAGCTAACAGAAAAATTACAACTCTAGAAAATAAAAAAGGCGAATTAGAGTTGAAAGTGGCAGCACAAAATAAGAAAATAGCTGCTTTAAGACAACAAATTCAAGATATCGAAGAGGAAGCAGAAACAAGATTAGAAACGCTTGAAATGTCCCACGCAGAATCGCTATTAGAGACGATTGAAGTATCTCAGGCAGCACTAAACGGAGTGCAGATAGATCATTTCAAAGAAGCTGTCTTAGAAGCTCGTGCGATTGCAGGTACTCCAGGCAAAAATTTTGTTCGTTTAACTCAGGATCAAGCGCTTTCTTTATATACGAAGTTAAATGAACTAGTGAGAAAAACGCCTTGTGATGTTTGTGATGTTCATGGGATTGCGGCCGCCCGTGATTTGATTCCCTTAGATCAAAATCGCTATTGTCTTCGCATGAGCGTCGAACAAGTACGAGCGGTTTATGATAAGTTAAACAGTATTTTAGCGAAATGCAACTATTCGGATTAGAGGTAACAAAAAGCATGCTTAAAACAAGTTATAGATCACGAACTTTAGTCCAAGAAGCCCCCTTCTCTGCTGCTGCAGCTTCTTTGCCCCAACCAAAACCTAAGACAAGTGTGTTTGCGTCAGCAGGATATTCTCTTGTTCCACAAAAAGAATACATCACGGCTGAACATTCTTCAGATCTAAAATTAATCATTAGAGTTATTGAAAAAGCAAAACTATTAAAAGCTGAATCTCTAAAAACATCTCATTGTGATGACCCTTATTGTGCTAAGGCTCACAGGGCTTTTAAATTAAGATGCCTTGATGACTGGGTAAGTGCGATGGATAAAAAAGTCAGCGACTACATCGCAACTAAAGAAGCTTGGGTAGCAAGCCGAAAAACAAAAGATCAAGTTTCCGAAGAAATAGAAGCTTTTAGAGAATCCTTAGAAGAATTGGTTAATGAGTTGGTAGAAACTATTCTTGTGGACCCATTTTCTCAGAAGGTTTTTAAAAAACCTGTGTGGTCCGGAAACTCAGATCTTAAAACCGGTCGAACAAGCAACTATCTTACCGAAGAAGATACGTATAAATATATACGTAAGGTAGAAATCATAGGACGTCGATTGAAACCCGAAGAAGCTGTTTATAGCCCATTAGACCGTGAAGAAAATTCAAGTCATATCCACGAAATGCCCGAAGTACCCACTGTGGACCCGTATATGATGGGAATGACTCAAGTTATTATGGGATTGAATTTTGATGAAGATGATGCCGTTGATCAACTGGGATTGGTGCCTACGATCAAAACATCATCGTCTTTGACCAGTGCAGGCGCTCCGATTGCATTTGTTCAAAAACTTTCTGACGAACTACCCAGAGAGATTATCCTTGAGAGTGATGGACAAAAACAAGTTTTCGTCATCACAGAAGAAGAAAAACAGGCGTATGATCAAGGGGTATTTCTATCCCAACAAGAAAACATCCGTAATATCGTCAAAATACAGCGCGCAGAAGAAATTCAAAGGGAAAAAAAGTTATTTGATCAGGTCCAGAAGCTCGTTGCAGAAAAGCTTAAAGAAGCCAAAGAGAAGCTCAGCCAGTATAAGGAGGAGTTGACTGCTCAAGTGGAGGAAACAAAAAGAAGCATGGAGGAGACAAAAGCTCTTCAACAGGAGCATATTACAAGTCTCAAAGCGACGGCGGTGTCGATGACACAAAATCATGTTCAAGAGTTAAGTCGACTACAAAATGAGTTAGATGGACTGAAAGGTCAAATAGGTGTGTTGAATCAACAGCTTTCCCGAGCACATCAGACAAATAAAAAAATGTTCGTCGAATTTAAGAGCCAAATTGATAGTCTTGAAGAGGTCTATAACAGTGGGATTGCAAGCGCTAGGGATAATCTTTATGCAAAAGAAGCAAATTGCAAGATTAAAATCTCAATAGTCGAACAACATTGCCAGGAATCTATAGGTAAAGCAAATAGTGAGATTAAAGAGCTAAAAACGACAAAAGCTAGCCAAGCAACCACAATCGCTGAGCAAGGAAAAACAATTGGTGGCCTTGAGGCCGAAGTTAAGAAACAGCAAGCTCAACTACAAAATGCTTTGGCACGTTCTCAAGCAGCGATTGCGCAACAAAACGCACCTAGAAAACGAAAAAAATTCCTTGGAATATTTTAAACAGGAAAGAACGGAAACATGTCTGCACAATCAATTATACGTTCAAAGACTCCATATTCAGGAAGTCGAACTCAGGTTGAAGAAGGTTCTTCTAGTAAAAAGACCGTTGGAAACGATCCAGAAATTCTTAAAGCTGCCAACCTCCAACGTCTCACTATTCCCACTTTTGATTTTGATGCAGTTCCTTCGGCTGCTCCGGTGACTCGTACTCGAGCCCCAGTCAAAATGGTAACGCCAGAAACCTCTTCCGATTCAGAGTCAGATTCAGATTCAGAAGCTGCTGCGGCGGGAGCTCGGAGAATGAATGAGCTTTTAGATCGGGTTGTAAAGCGCACATTCGCTTTGGAAGCTAAGCGTAAAGAGTTAGAAGACCGTCAAAAAATCGTCACGCAGAAACTAGCAGCTCAGGCTCCTGTCACGGTAGAAAAGCCGATAAAAACATTAGATAAACTTTTTAATCAACTCCTGCAAAAAATGCACACCTCCACACATGGATTTGAGGCCATTGCTCAAGTGCATGCATTTGAAATCCGTTTTAAGGATCCAGAAAATAGAGACCGCGGACCAGATCTCATTGCGGATCTGATAGAAACCGTGATTATGCCTCATTATTCTTCTTCTATACAAACAGAATTGATTGTACTCTGTCACCACATATTAGCTAAGATGTTACCAAATGGTACTTCACCTAGGCAATTCTTAAACCAATATGCAACAAAAATGAGTGAAATACGTCGCATTCAACATGGAAAAAGTTTAGCGGAAAGAAGAGAGAAAATCCTATTTGAAGGCATTGAGGACTGTGTTCAGAAAATTGGAGATAGTCAGGATAAAATGGGAGAACAGGTCAAAGCCATGCTTTTTGAAGCGGTAGAAAGAGATGAGAAAAGAGCTGAAACTGCAAAAGCTTTGGTCGAGGCTGTTGGCGCTGAAGTACAACAAACGGCCACTGCATTGGACAACGTCGCTGCTGCTTTTAACGAGCAAATGAAAATTGTGACTAATCAAATAATTGAACAAGAGGGTCTTCTTCGACGCTGTGAAAGAGCTGTTAAAAGGACATAAATAATGATACCGCTTAAATCCGCATCTGCCTCTCCCTCCACATCAATGGCAAAAACAAATTATTCATCGAGCAGGCAATTGCTAAAGCAATTGCACGATGAAAAACTATTAAGAGAACAGAAACGCCAAGAAATTGCCGCGGAGCAATTAAGAAAAGCGCAAAATGAAGAAAAAAGGTTTATTCTCGTCTCTGAGGAAGTCAAGGCGATTACTCCTATAGATCCACATCCCCGCCTGCAACAACGATTACGCGACAGAGCACGAGAAGGGATCAAAGAGCTGGAATCGCTTCATGACATCCTTGTAGAAAAGGCAAATAGAAGAAAGCAAGAAGCAGTATATGATCCTGCTATTGAAGCCACTTGCGTTAGGCAAGATGAGTTAAAGGTTCAGGTAGAAGCAGTGTATGGTCCTGCCATTGAAGCCGCTCGTGTTAAGCAAGATGAGTTGGAGGATTTAGAGGCTGCAATTCCAATTCCTATTTATGATCCGGAATTAATTTTTGAGCTACGAGAACGGTTAACGGTCGAACTACAACACATCGGCGAGATGATCCAACAGAATGCACTCATTCCCGATGAGAGTATCTTGAGTCATGAAGAGCTAGAAAGTAAAGAAAATGTTGTTTATGAAGCAGTTCCACAAATAGCTGAAAGTGCTGCTGTGAGCGCAGCAAATGTACAAAATGCTGAAGTTAAATATCTCCTCAATGACGATAAAACCAAATGTGTTCGGGATTGGCAAAAAGAATTGTCCAGTAAATGGAATCCTCAAGAACTCAGCGACAGCAAAGTAGTAAAACTTTATAGGAAGTACATTAAGATGATGCGTAGAATCCTTAGAGACAACTACTCGTTAGCGCCCTTAGTCAACACTCCATTCCCGACCAATCTACTACCGGAATTTTCAAAATCCAATGGCTGTCCTCTTCTTGGAAAATGTGGGAACACTTTAAATCGAACAACACTCGCTTCGTGTCGTTATGGATACGATGAAGATGACCCCATGAGAGACAAATCTCCATGCAATCGGGATGTCCCATTATCTTCATTCATCGACCATCCCATTGCAGATTACATGATTAACTGGTTACGTGGTGCAGATGCTATGGTTAATCGGTTACGCAAGGCAGCTGAAAAGGTTAATCCGTTATCTGAAAAAAAATCTCCATCACCGACACCCGTTTGTGGATGGAAGGATCACCTCGCTACACTAGTGAAAATAAGAGCGATCAATGAAACTGAGATCAAAGCATTTGCAGCTCGAGTTGAGGCCGATGAAAACAAGCTAGCAGAGAATGAACGACGAAGACAGGATAGAGAGCAACAGCGACAGGAAAAACAACAAAGACAACAGGAAGCGGAGCTAGCAGCCGCTGCACAGTATCGACAAGAATTTGCAGAGAGAGTCGAGCTCCGAGGACAGCAAGAAGAAAAAGATGCTGAAGATGAGGCAGATCTTCTCACACAAATGGTGACTGCCGGATTTGCCGAATTTGATGCTAAAATCGAAGATACGCATCGCGAAGGAAAAGCAGCTTTTAATGCGATCAAAGCTGATAGTACTGCAAATCATGCAGCTAATATGGAACAATTAAAAGCGATTAAAAAGGCATTCGTCGATCTGGATCGTCTAGAGAGAAAGAAAATTCAAGATCTCAACAATGGAATTGCAGAGGCTGACGTTCATTTAGAGCAACAAGAAAATGTTGACGACCCTGAAAGGGAAAGTCCACTAGTAGAAGCTTTGGCAGAGATAGGAAGGCAGGCTGCCGACGTAATGATAGGAGCTTTTTCAGAACTCCAAAAAGAACAAGATAGCGTGATGGGTGGAGTCGAAGGTAGAATCGATCGGGTCGACACGGCAGGACGGGCCGCATTGGAGGAAATCCATGAGGATACGAGGGCCCTAAAGACAGAATTACAAGTTCTTAACACAGAAATTAATAATAACAGAACAAAAGTAGAGGATCTTAAACCTCTGGTGGCAGATAATGGACAAGGAATCAAACGCCTCGACGCAGAGACGACAGCGTTAGAACAAGCAATTGAAAGAGAACGCAAAAAAAGCTCCAGCAATCTGCTTAAAGGGATTATTACTGTAGCAGCAATTATAGCTGTGACTTTAGTGCTTCAAGAGGCCGGGGTCTTCGCCATGTCTAAGGCCGGCGCTGCTGGCGCGGCTGGTTCCTCCGGTTCCGCCGGCGGTGTTGCTAGCATCAAATTCGGTCCTGCCGGACTTTCTATATTATTTTAGATAGGTAAAGAAGTATGAACATACGTGGAGATCAGAGAGGTAAGATAAACCCGGAGGCCCTGCAAAGAAGAGTTGAAGAAATCAATGCAGGTAAGCAGCGGGATTTAGAGATGTTAAAAACCCATCGTGAAGGAAAACTCATTCCTTTGGTCCGGGAGCAAATCGCTGAGGGTGAATCGACACTCCGTGAACATTATCGAGAACGAAAAACTTTCCTTGAAGGTAGGTTAAAAGAATTAAGTGGACAGTTTGATGACGCCCTTAGCTCTCTTGAAAATCAGAAGCTTTTAGCTCCTCATCAGAAGGAGCTAGCCAATTTAACTCAACAAGTCAAGGAACTTAAAGCAATCAACAATGGATTGGAAGCACGGTTATCACAAGCAAAAACTGAACTCGAATCTCAGATCTCTACAAGAACGGAATTAGGAAGCGCATTAGGGGATTACGGAAACGCACTAGAGGAAAAACGGGAGATAGAAGCGGCAATAGAAGCAGCGACACGCCATGCAAATCTAAGAAAAGTTGTTGATGCTTTTGGCCTAGGAGGCCCCTCCTTAGCATGCAACATAGCAAGCCTAGGACACGACCGTGAAAGCAAAGCCATTCAAAAAGGAAAAGCGATCTCTGCAGAGGTTGAATATTCTACCTATTATAATGCCCATTATAATGCAAGAATGGAGGCAGCACGTCGACGCGCCGCCGAGCTTAGCGAGCAACTGAATGCTGGGAGCAAACGACTAACAAAAATTTCTGGAGAAGGAAAAGATGATCATGCTAGGATAAAAGGCAGCAGAGCAGCCATTGTACATGAGTTACCTTCAAATTCAAATGAAGGAATGAAAGTCGCGCGTCCTAAAAGTTGTGCGCCTGCCAATACAGTGAATACAATAGCTAGAGGGCCCACGCATCACAGTCATAACAATGAAGAGCATCATGATTATTTTTTACATTGTGTTGGCGATGTCTGCCAAAGAGGAGCTGAAATAGGATTTGAAGTTATAAATATGCTCCATGCATCAAAAATTCATTTCCCGATTTCAAATGTCATAGAGCCTCTTGTGAGAATTGAAGAAATTATAAATGATTCTGATAAGACTAAAGCGTTGATATGTGATATTCCCCTTGAGGCAACGCAGAAAGGACTTAGTGTCTTAGGTGGATCGCTTACAGGAGCCGCTGCAACGATAATTTTAACTCCTCCTACAGCTGCAGCGCCCCCTATAGCACCTGGGACTGCTATAGCTATATCTACTGCAAGTATCTGTGGGTATGCTGCAACTAACTATGTTCTTGAACCTGTAAAAAAAGCCGCACAAAAAGCATGTTATGCCGTTGTCGATCTGGCTCGTGAATTGGCTGAAGAATAAATTTTAACAATTAAAAAATGAGCACATCTATGTTTCCAGGTGGATTTGGTGATGCCGGACTGTACCGAGCATTGGGAGAAGCAGCGCGTATAGAAGCGCGTATGGAAGCGCAATATGAGGCTAAGCGTATGGAAGCCCAATATGAGGCTGAGCGTACGAAAGCCCAATATGAGGCTATCGATGATATCTACCACACACATGAACGCCATTTCTTTGAGGGGAATTATTTTCTACAAAATCAAAGAGAGAGAAAAAACTGTCTAGAGGCACTTAGATATACAAGAGAAGCCGCTGAGAAGAGCATTCAACAAGCATATGACAGTGGCCGCAATGCTAAAGAGATAGCGAGAGAGGCACTGAGAGGCACCGCTTCTATCGACGAAAGTTTTAAAAAATACTGCGTGCCTGCACTACTCAAACAGGAATGTCGACCTGCCAGCCAGCCAGCGAAGACGAATGAGACAACAGAAAAAATTTCAAAAATAGGGCTCCCCAAAGTTACAAAAGCCCCTTCACCCTTCGATGCACAAAAAGCATGTTATGCCGTTGTCGATCTGGCTCGTGAATTGAATAAAGAATAAATTTTAATAATTAAAAAAGGAGCACATCTATGTTTCCAGGTGGATTTGGTGATGCCGGACTGTACCGAGCATTGGGAGAAGTAGCGCGTATAGAAGCGCGAGATAAGGCTATCAGTGAGATCAACAACACATATAAAGACCTTTCTTGTAGCGGAAATTATTTACGAAATCAAAATGAGAGAGAAAACTGTCAAGCGGTACTTAAATATACAAGAGGAGTCGCTCAGAAGAGCATTCAACAAGCATATGAAAGTGGACACAGTGCTAAAGAGATAGCGAAAGAGGCGCTGGAAGGTACTGCTTTTATCGGAGAAGGTTTTGGAAGACACTGCATACCCGCACAACTCAGACAAGCACAGCCAGCGAAGACGAATGAGACAACAGGAAAAATTTCAAAAATAGGTCTCCCCAAAGTTACAAAAGCCCCCTCGCCCTTCGATAAAAAAAGCAAACAACCAGAAGGATAAAAAATGTTTGATTTCAGTTTTGGTCCCGTAAAAGAACCGCCTGATAGATCGTATGAAATAGAGAGGAATCATGTGATCGACGTACAAGAGGCGTTCTGGAGAGGAGTCGGAAGCGCATTACCTCTTAGTCATAAGACGTCTGAATGTCAATGGAGAATAGCCGAAGCTGTTAGCAAACAAAGAGAAAACGCGAGGGGGTTGCAAGGGCCTCGCCCTCATGGGAGCCACTTTTGTGCGGCCATGGCAATTTCCACTGTAGGGGAGCAATATTGCAGGCCCGACAAGGGAGCAGAAGCATCCGCAGGTCAAGGTTCAGCTAAGGCCCGCCAAGGAGCTGCAGCCATTGGAGTGGCAAAAATCGAACGGAAGGAATTTCCGAAGAAAAAGCAATAGAGAAATGTGATACCAGTATATAAAGGATAAACGACACCAAAGACATTTTGGCATACCTTTTAGGCCGTTTATGGCGCTTCTTGTCCTTGGCGTCCTTAAGGTCTTTGGTGTCCTTGGCGTCCTTTGTCCTTATAAGTACTAAGAAAAAAAAAACAGCTTGCAAAAAATAGCCAACTGAACGACTATCGGTTAAAAGGGAGGTTATCATATGAAGCCATTCATCTATTGTGCTGCTTTATTGACTCTTTTTGCTGTTCCTCTTATAGGGAATCCCTCGAGATCTCAAGCCCAAAATGAGGCTAATAATAATGAAGGGAAAGAGCCTTTTAATTATCACACTGACACTAAAGACAATAGAGAACTTGAACCTTTTAACTATCCCGATGCACCGATTTATTTTCCTCCGTACTCTGATACCAACCCGGATGAAACAAAAGCTATGGACATCTACAGAGCGAATCAATACCCACCTTAAAGCTTAAATTCACATGTCATCAACTTCTTTTTATCCTATTTCTTCGGTTTCCCCTGGAGATATTCTCGCTACGGTAGTTTCTGCCATCCCGGTCGAGGCTATTACTTTTTTTGCGGCGGCAGCTGTAAGCAGACTTTTTATCGCTGCATTGAGTGCTCCTTTAGCCGGAATTGGAATCGGCATAGTAATAACAAAACTTGCATTAAAAAGCTTTAGTAGATATGATAGTGGACCTTTAGTGTACCTCACTAAAGAAGCCTGTAGATTCAATAGAAAATACCCACAGGCCCAATTAATTAGTTTTATTTTTGTGTTGTCCATCGGTTTTTTGTCAGCGCAGATAGCGATGATTGCCGGAGGACTATTGGGATGTTTTGGTGCTATTTTACTGGATGTTGAGACCTACAGGCTGATACAACAAGCAAATCGAAGAAGAAGGTAACTAGACGTGTCTACAGATCTATCTATTTTGTCTATGGCCCTAACGTTTTTTCTTGTCGCTAATCCCATTGGAAATTCCCCAACGATCCTTGCATTGCTTAAAAATTTTAGCTTCGAAAAACAAAAAAAGATCATGTTGCGAGAATCATTGATATCGCTATTGATTGCTCTTTTTTTTCAATATTTCGGTGAAGCTTTTCTCAACACACTACATGTAAGTCGCCCGGCTCTGACCCTAACAGGTGGTCTGGTATTGTTTAATACAGCACTTCATATGATTTTTCAAAAGCCTGAAACACCAAATGAAGTGGAAAATTATCAAGAACCTTTTATTGTTCCCATTGCAACACCGCTAATTTCCGGTGCTGGACTCATGACGATTATCATGATCAATGCTGCGACGGCGCAAGACAACCTCAGCATTACTTTGGCAATTTTAACAGCTTGGGTCGGAGTGACTTTCGTCCTTGTCGCCGCCCCCTATATACAAAAAATCCTTGGCAAAAGAGGAATGGCAGCTTTGGAACAAATCATGGCGATGCTTTTAGGCTTAATGTCAATGGACATGCTCATTAAAGGGACTAGCTTGTTCCTTAAAACCTTATAGAAAATTAGAGAAAATATCATGACGTTATTTAGTATTGCAATTATTTTATTTTTAATCATGGATCCGTTTGGTAATATCTCCTCATTTCTTAACCTCATGCAGGATATTCCCCCTAAACGACGTCGTTTTATTGTCATCAGAGAAATGCTCATCGCCCTTGGAGCGATGGTTATTTTTAACTACCTAGGAGATATTCTCTCTCATCTTCTTGAAATCTCAAAAACTTCACTACAACTGACCTCGGGAGTCATTTTATTTCTTGTTGCTATAAAAATTCTCTTTCCGAGTCCCGATAGTCTTAGAGCCAATCTACCTAGAGGAGAACCTTTCATTACTCCCCTGGCTATCCCTCTTGTCGCAGGTCCTTCCCTGCTTGCCACCATTATGCTTATTTCTCAGATCGAGCCGAGTTCTTTAGTGATGTTAGGAGCGATTCTACTCGCCTGGGCAGCGGCTGTTGCGATTATCCTTTGTGGTGGTACTTTGCAAAGAGTCCTCACAACAAACGGACTCAATGCTTGTGAACGCTTGATGGGAATGATTTTAATCATGGTTGCCATTCAGCGTTTTCTAGAAGGAATTCAGGATTTTGTCAAATTGCAATAATAACCTCGGTTTTGTTTTTTTTTGCCCTTTTGGCTGCGTCAAAGCCTCGGGAATGCAAAATCACAAGTGGGTCCATATTAAAAAATATGAACCCACTTGTGATTTTGCATTCGCGAGAGCTTTCACGCTAGCCAAAAGGGCAAAAAAAAATAAAACCGAGGTTAATATCAAATTAACGATTGCCTATGACGGTAGTTGTTACCTTGGGTGGCAGAAGACAAAAAATGGACCTAGCATTGAATCTACCCTTGAAGAAGTCCTTGTTCAAATTCTTCAGGAGCCATGTGTTCTCCAAGCTGCAAGCCGAACGGATGCAGGAGTCCATGCGAGCCGCCAAATCGTCAATTTCAAAACATATAAAACCCCTCTCTCATTAGAACGACTCCACAAAAGCCTTGGAGCTCTGCTACCAAAAGATATTGCTGTCATTGCTGTGGAGAAGGCTCCTGACGATTTTCACCCTACACTCGACTGTACCGGAAAGGAATATCATTACCATGTTTGTTTTGGTGGCTTACAAACACCATTTGATCGTCATTTTTCTTGGCATTTCCCTTATATACTGGACATCTCTTTGATGCAGGAAGCAGCTTCTATATTAATTGGAGAACGTGATTTCAGCGCTTTTTGCAATGTCAAAAAAGAGCAAAACTATGAACATTATGTGCGCCACATACGTACATTAAATGTCGTGGAACTACCCAATCAAAGACTGCGTTTCGAGATAGAGGGAAACAATTTTCTTTACCGAATGGTGCGCAACTTAGTCGGTACACTTGTTTACATCGGATGTGGAAAAATTTCTATTAGCGATCTCCCTCATATATTGGCAAATAAAAAGCGCTCAGAAGCCGGTGTCACAGCCCCTGCCCATGGGCTTTTCCTGCATCATGTCCACTACTGATGCCTTTTTATTTAAACGCAAAGACGCAAACATAGTTTTACCCATAACTTTTGGCTAAATAGTTGTTAATATTTTTTTAACGCAAAGACGCAAAGGCGCAAAGAGGGCAGGCCTTCGGTTCCTCAAAAGGGTAGTAGTTATTTACATTTAACCTAGAAACGGCAGTTCAAATGGGTCAGATATGCTGAGATTTTGATGTGGGGGCGTTTTTGGGGAAATTTGACATCACCCAGTTGGTGAGGCGAATTTTCCCAAAAATGCCATCCACATCAAAAGGTCAGCGTAGATGGCCCATTTTAACTGCCGTTTCTAGGTTTAATGAACTTTTAAAGTTCCTCGCAAGCTCGGAACTTTAAAAAAATCATTCTAAATGGGCCCCCAGGGGCCCCATTTAGAAGAGCAATTACTTCTTTATTATTCTCTAGGGCTATCGACTTGAGGAGCCGAAGGTGCCCCTCTTTGCGTCTTTGCGTTAAAAATTTTATATTGGAATAGGCAAAAGTTCAAGACGGTGAATGGGAGCTCCAGGTAGGAATGGAGATGGGGTTCCTTGAAGCCAGTCCTCATATCCAAGGCGGTAAAATGGGGACAATGGATGACCGCTTTGCCCTCCAGGCATGTGAAAAATTCCCTCTTCTTCATGCCCAGGAGAAACCACCATGCGTTGCGAGGCTCCAGTCGTCCAGTAAAGTGTTTTAGGGACATAATAATCGCCAGAAACAGGAACAGAAGAAGGGTCCAACAAAAAACTCATCAACGACGATGAGCGACCAAAAGGGTGATGGATTCTCAACGTGTTATGTTTTCCCCATGTAGCCTGTTTAATCTCAGCAACACTCACCTGCGCGACCATTTCGTCGATATGAGACAACAATTCTTCATTCCAAGAACGGTATGCAGGATTGACTAGATACTCGGGTTGTTCATTGACAATAGTCCAGACAGGTTCTTCAAAGTCATGAAAATAAAAAAGAAAATCGTGTGTATGGGGCACACAAGGGGCTAAAATCCTATCCAAAATCGACTTAGAGGTCAATCGTCGAAATTCGTGAATCCAATAATAGGCAGCAGAATCCTTATTGCACGTTCCATCCCACACCGTTACAACGTCAAGAAGTTGAATCCTTTTTTCATTAGGAGATGCCAACTCCAGTTCTTCTATCAAGAGTCTTTGCCACCGATTGAAAAATTTAGTTTCGATTTGCAATTGCAATGCTAAAGAATCCTGAGGTATCGCTCCATTAAATGACCTCAAAGCCTCACGAATCTGATAACTGCGGACTCCAGTAAGATATGATTCGCTTCCCACCCTCTTTAGCCATTCCCCACCTAAGGTGCGGTTATTAGCCGTCCAAAGATAATTTTCAGTGGGGTTGACGATTACAGGATAGTCGGAGACATCGATTCCGGGGATTTTTCCGATGAGCGTCCATGCGATATTTCCTTCACTATCTGCGACAATAAGATTGAGAATAGGGACCCTGATGTTCTTAGAAATGTCCAATGCGTCATGGATGTTTTTAGCTTTTTCCAATTGCAAAAGCTCGATATTCATCGCATCGGGATCATGAGCTACCCAATCAAAAGCCATTTGCTGACCTAAATAGAGATTGGGCGAAATCGGTCCGTACTCCGTTTCCTTAACTTCCATTTGGTGGGGCTCTCCTCCTTTGACTTTAATTGTCTCATAAAAGACCTTAAAAGGAAGAGCATCTGCTGGAATAAGCTTACAGGTGAGGACATGGGCATTTGTAAACCCCCATGCAACATGTCGGTTACTCCCCACTACCATTACAGGGGTTCCGGGAAGGGTGGCACCATCGACTTGGTAACGTTCTCCATGCTCAAAATAATCAAATGCTGCGCGATACCAGATGTTAGGCACAGCCAAGGTTAAATGCATATCACAGGCCAATTGTGCGTGACCATCATGGGATCTTTCCCTGGTAATTGCCCATTGGTTGCTGCCTCCTAAAGTCGGCTCGAGAATGACAGGAAAATCCTCCTCTTTTTTACCTTCAAGATATTTAAAAGACTCCTTCTTAGGAATCGGCAGTAAAAGCTGGTGGGAGCCATCGAGGGCCGCTTCCCATACAGAGCCATTATGAATGAAAAACTCATAGACATCTTCGGGGAGAAGATCTTTCATCAACATTCTTTTCAAAGACTCATCTCCTGTCGAGTCCTGCAAAGCAAAAAATAGATTCACGCAGACAAGAAGAGAGTCTTCTGGTTTCCATGGTTCGGGTGAAGTACCGATGACGAAATACTCAAAAGGACTTACCTTTAGGGCGTTTAATCCCTCGTTTACTCCTGCGCTATAGGCCTCTAAAAGATCGCGATCCCGTTCAGGGAGCCCAAGATAGACAGTTTGAACTCGAGACCTAAAACGATGCAAGCGACGAGACTGGTCAAAGGCAAGGGTCTTTTCTCCAAATAATTCAGATAACTCCCCAGCGGAAGCACGTCTCATTAAATCCATTTGAAAAAATCGGTCTTGTGCATGCAAAAAACCAAGAGCTCGCGTGAGATCTTCCCTATTCAGAGCGTGAATCGAAGAGATCCCTCGAGCATCTCTTTCAATGGACAAGGGAGCATTTAAATTTGAAAGCTGGTATTGACCCGATAACATGGGGAGGCTTCCCCAAAGGACCATCATCACTCCACCAATCAAAACGATCAGTGCAGCCAATAAGGTTAGAACCAACGGCTTAATCATTTGTTTAATTCGTCTATACATAGGACAAGAAGTCTATCACAATCAAGGAAGAATAACAATAAGAACTTGAACTTTCAATTAATTTTTGAGTTCAAGACGGTCGCCAGCAAGCCCTGCTTTTACCGCAAAACAAATGGAGGTGTTAAATGCACTATGTTTTGCATTAATGCCCCTGCTGTAATACGATTTCTTTACATTATCCCACACAAATACTGCACCTAAAACAACACTTGTTGACATGCCTGCTTCTACAGGCTTCATCAATAAACCATTAACCGGATTCTGCTTATCTAAGAAAGGAAATTGAAATGAATAAAAGATGCTACAGGCAAAGAACAATGTTGCCAATATAGCTAAAGGCTCGCATGTATACCTAACACAATCTTTTGTCATCTGAATACCCTTTCCCGACCAAGAATCAAAACTATCAGTAGAATCAATCACAGTTTTAAAATAACTAATGCCATTTAAAGCAATCAAAGCAATCTTCTTTATATTTTCTATCTCTTCATTAGATGAAGTCCCTTTAGAAAGCGTCTTAGATAATAGGTTATGTACCGCCATATTTAAAATGTCTAAATCAGCTTTGGACTTTTGAGCGGTTACTCTAATTTTAACTAATAGCTTTGAAGATTCTGTTGATGGAATTTTTTGAAACAACTCGACCAATGTCTGTAATTCTACCATCTTAGTCCGAGCAAAAAATGTTGCTTCTTCAAAGATCTTTTTCCGATCCCAAACTATTGCGGGTTGAGCAGATGCAACTCCTTTTTTGATCATATCAATCTCTTTCTTTGGTACATAATTCCTGATTTTGAAAGATATTTAAGGAGCATACAATCGTTGAATGCCAATATCAAAAACCATATCGAGTGCTTTATTCATTGATATGTGTTCCTGTTGAGCGAGTTTTGCTAAGTGATAATGTCTTTCACTTGTGGTCCTATAAGCAATATTTCCTTTAAATTCTTCTTTGTTAATAGGCTCCGGGATAGGATCGCCTTGCTCCAAATATAGTTCTATTGTAGCAGTAATGGCATCTTGAATGTTTTGCATCCCCTCTTCGATAGAATCTGCATCTGTACATACACCAGGAAGCTCATTAACACGAATAATAAAAAATTTCTTTTTCTTATAAACGTCTTGTTGAATTGTATATGACCAATTAAGATTTAAATAATATTTTAAGCTTTTTTTAGTAGCCATGATCTTGTAAAACCTCCTTTAAATCCTCTATTTGGTAAGGCAGTAGTTGAGACCTTCTCTTTATGGAGAGTGTTCGATGATATTGCGGCTTTCTGAAATTATGGTGAGAGCCTCGAATTTTAAGTTGAAAACCTAAGTGTAGCAGCACATTTTCAACTTCATCGTGAGAGACATTTTTTCCATTTAGGATTTTCTGTATTAATTTCTCAAACTTACTCATAATTACATGCTAGCAAAAACGCTAGCATTTGTCAATAGACGTTTGTCGATTCCCTTCAATCATCGTGGAATAATGAGTTGTATAGAGACGTGCTGTTTCTCTGCCTGTGCCCGCCCTTTCCCGATTAAACCTAGAAACGGCAGTTGAAGGCAATAAATTGATACAATCTTTTGAGCTATAATCACTTCCGATGGGGGTTGCCTTCACCTTTTGGGAATGATCAACCCCCATCGGAGGTGATTCTAACTCAAAATCTTGCATCACTTTATTACCTTGAACTGCCGTTTCTAGGTTAAATTTTAAAAGAAATTAAGCTAGACTCCTTTCTGGTCAAAATGGCTCAACGAAAAAAATAATCGGGGAAGGGCGGGTAGAGGCACAGGCAGAGGCACGGGATTGCAGTTTCGAAAGAAGTCTAGTAATTCCAAATGCGAAAAACAAAAAAATAACAAGATAAGCAGGATCGGCTTCGCCGGCAGGATAGAGATTTTTATCCTGCAGGCGAAGCCGATCCTGCTTATCTTGTTATTTTATTCTTCCGGCATGTTCATATTATGATAGGTGGCATCGACGTCGTCGAGTTGCTCAAGCCATTCTATCAGGGCTAAATTGGCTTTGGCTGTTTCGGTATCACAATCAACATACACTTTTGGGATCATTTCCAGGGAGTTTTCTGCGATTTTAAATCCTTTTTCAATGAGAGCTTCTTTTACCTGGTAGAGATCTGTCGGTTCTGTTGTGATAATGAAGAGATCTCCTTCCGATTCAAAATCGATTGCCCCTGCTTCAGTAGCAATCAGAAATAGCTGATCCTCATCGACTCCTTTTTTCTCTATTTGAATAATTCCTCTTCGATCGAAATTGAAAGCGACGGCGCCAGGGTTGGCAATGGTCCCCCCTCTTTTATTCGTCGCTATCCGCACATCTGAAGAGATTCGATTTTTGTTATCCGTCATAATATCGACAATGATCCCAACACCTCCATGCCCATAAAGTTCATAGGTCATTTCGGTAAAATCTGCTTGATCGATGCTCGAGGCTTTTTTAATATTGCGTTCAATGATCTCGTTAGGAAGGTTGTTTTCTTTTGCTTTCGTTAAAGCAAGACGAAGACGAGGATTGTTTTTAGGATCGCCCCCTCCAAGTTTTACCGCGCTGATGATCTCCTTTGCAATTCTAGAAAAGACCTTCCCTTTTTTCGCATCTGATTTCTCTTTTCTATGCTTGATATTCGCCCATTTACTGTGACCAGCCATCGTAAATCCTATAAAAAGAAGCTTTTATTGTTGTCTTTGATCCATCTTTGCGCTAGAGCATAATGATGATAAAGTTTTTCACGCGCCTTAAATTCTTTAGTGTGAACATAATAATGACCATTTTCTCCAGAATAGGAAGGACAGACGTGATGCAGCATTTCGTGGTACATGATATAAGAAATGACATACTCTGGCAAGGATGGAGTATCTAGCAAACGGTTAATTTTAATTAGTTTCAATACACTACAATATAGACCAAAGGTCACACGAGATTTTCGACGTTGAGCCACCTTACCAAACCAGGTAATTCCCAATTTCAACTGATTTCCAAAGTACTGTCGATTTAACGCATCATAAATTTCTTGCAAATTATAAACATTACCTTGGGTGTACAAGCTAGAAGCTTTAAGTTGGTGTGAGTAGTCGATTTTTTTTAAGTTCTGCTCTATAAAAACTCTAATTGAAGGAGAAATCACCTTTTCTTCCTTTCTCAAATAACAAGCAAGAGAATCCATAATATTTTTGGGTGCATCTAAAAACATACGATGAAGAGAGACTTGAGCGCTTTTCACCCCCCATTTAACACTAAGCATCGTCGACCGATTATCATTGATTTTAAGATCGAGCTTAATGCCAGCTCTGTTTTCAAGTTTTTTTTGAATCGTCGTTGTCATATTTTATTCTAATAAATCCTTTTCCATAAATGATCGTCCGGTATAGGAGCCATCAAGCTCTTTAATCCACTTTGGCTGGTTGCCAAATTCTTTAAATCCAAAACGTTGATAGAGATGAACCGCAGGATTCTCTGAATAAACCTGAAGATGAAGCAATTCAATATGAAACTGAGTTTTTGCTAAGTGAATCAGATTTTTAAGTAATTGAGAACCAATTCCTTGTCCTCTGTAACCATGACCAACAATAATTCCAAACTCACACTGATGAGCTAATTTTTTATACGGTTGAAGATAAAGGGTAGCAAGACCGCATGGGACCCCGTTTTTAACGGCCGTGAGACTGCATCGATAGCGATAAAATCCAACCCATCTCTGTACGGCATCTTCAATTTCCACCTCATCAGCCAAAGGAAACCATCGACCAATGCTAGGTTCTAACAACCATTGTTTGAGAAATGGAGCATCGCCCACTTCGGTATAACGAATTTCTAAATCATCTGACTTTTGTTCCGACATAAAAGGCTCCTTCACCCATATTCTTTTAGGTACGCATTGACAAACTGATCAAGGTCGCCATCCATAACGGCCTGTATATTTCCTGATTCTGCCTTAGTGCGCGTATCTTTTACAAGAGTGTATGGTTGAAATACGTAATTTCGAATCTGACTCCCCCAAGCGATCTCTTTTTTTTCTCCCCCCATCGACTTAAGGGATTTTTCCCTCGCATTTACTTCCAATTCATACAGCTTAGAACGCAACATTTTAAGACACGATTCCTTATTTTGCAACTGACTTCGCTGAGTTTGGCATGAAACAACGATTCCTGAAGGTGCATGTGTAATGCGCACTGCAGAATCGGTTTTATTCACGTGCTGTCCGCCCGCCCCAGAAGATCGATAGGTATCAATCCGCATATCTTCAGGACGGATGTCAATTACAATGTCATCAGTGACCTCTGGAGTCACATCAACAGAGGCAAAGCTGGTGTGTCTTTTTGCATTGCTATCGAATGGAGATATTCGTACTAGCCGATGGACCCCCTTCTCTGATTTTGCATATCCATAGCAAAAACTTCCTGAAAATTTTAATGTCATGTTTTTGATGCCAGCGACATCTCCATCAACGGTATCGATAACCTCCACATCCCAATTTCGTTTTGCTGCCCACCGCTGGTACATACGAGCTAGCATTAAAGCCCAATCGCATGCCTCTGTCCCCCCTGCGCCGGCATTTATTGTGATGTAGCAATTTTTATTATCGAGTTCCCCTGAAAGCATCTTGCGCACTTCTTGATCACCCAATGACTCATCAATCAACTTGAGCTCGTTTTGAAGCTCTTCTAAGAGCGATTCATTGCCTTTTTCGGACGCTTCAGGAAGGAGTTCTTTGACATCTTCAAAACGCCTTTTAAGGTCGTTATAGGGGTCTGTCCAAGCTTTTAACTCCCTAGTTTCAGCAATGATTTTTTGTGCTTTAGCATTGTCCTCCCAAAAATTACCAGCTTCAGAGAGAGTGCTGAGTTCTTGTATCCTAGCTT
>JABDDS010000042.1 GCA_013287465.1 Chlamydiota bacterium
ATCTTTTAGAGTGGATATATTGGCGTATTTATAAAAGAATGTCAGAATGTCAGGCCTGACCCCACCTTCTTTGGCGTATTTATAAAAGAATGTCAGAATGTCAGGCCTGACCCCACCTTCTTTTTTATTTAAAAAATAAGTTGACTGTTGGTTTTTGGTTATGATATAATCATTTTTTTATACATAATTTAACAAGAGTGAGGTTATTATGTTCGAGTTAACTAGAAATAATGGTGGTTCTTATGATTTTAATCTTTATCGAGAAGACTATGTCCCCCCTTCCTATTTTTTGTCTGCAGGAGCCATTTCCTTGGGATTGGCTGGTTTAGGTTTAAAACAAGCTTATAACAGCGGATTATCGCATCCATTATCCGCTTTGAAATGGACCTGTTTTTCTGCCCTTAGTGCAGGATTAGCTGTTTCGAGCGCCGTAGTCGCTATTTCGGGTCTTTTTGAGTTAAGTCCATTAAAAATTCATTGTGTGGATAGATCTGATGGAGGTGTTGATTATAACGTTAACGGATATGGAAACATTGTGGATAACATGCGATGTGATAGCGATTCATTCCAAGCAAGAATGCTTAGGCTTTTTGGTTGAATGTATTTCAGTATAAAATCTGGGTATGATAGGATGCTATTTTGAGTGTGTTTCGGTATAAGTCCTATCCGCAAAAATTATAAGGGAGTTTAGATATGAAACTGTCAGAAAAGTCCGTTCATATTGATTGGAAACAAGCAGCTATACGTCTATTTTCTATCTCGGGAGGAAGCATCCTGGGTGCTCTAAAGGGATCGGTATTTTTGGGAGTGTTGTTTAGCACCTTTGCTGGATGGTTGATTGGAGTCGCTGTTCTTTCTATAGGCCTGTTAACGGCTTATATTTGTACGGGCGTTAAGGGAGTTGTCCGTGAGTTGGGATGGTCCTTAATTTTCATGGCATTGTTTGCAGCTGGGTTAACCTTAGGAGTGATGACTGGTGTTGTGTCGGCAGCAGAATTTTTCTGGATCGGCATTGGTTGTATCAGCGGAGGATTCATCGGAGACGCAATTCATTCATTGTGGCTTAAAAAATCTGCAGTAATGAGCTAAAAAAATAACAGGATAAGCAGGATCGGCTTCGCCGGCAGGATAAAAACTTTCTCATCCTGCCGGCGAAGCCGATCCTTTTTATCCTGTTATTTTTTGTTAGAGTTCCTGCTAAATAGACGATACCAGAAAGATTGCAGTTTTCTTTTCAAGATTGGGTAGAGAGCTTTTTTTCCACGTAGAGACCTTTTCTGAGACCACTCCTTGAGTGGGGAGGGTGAGATCCCAGGCTACGCAGAGAGAGGTTTCTGGGTGTAAATTTTCCAATAAACTTTCCAGCATATGAGTGTTCCTGTATGGCGCTTCAATGAATATTTGGGTTGCCTGCTCCGCCTTAGCCTGTTTTTCTAAATGTTTAATTGCTGTCACTCGTCGTTTAGGTTCTTTATCCAAGTATCCGTGAAAATAAAAACGTTGTCCGGAAAATCCCGAAAGCATCACCGATAGAAGGATTGAAGATGGTCCTACAAACGCCTGCACGACGATACCGCTGCGGCGTGCTCTCTCAACAAGTTTTGCACCAGGATCGGCAATGCAGGGGAGTCCTCCATCGGAAATCAATCCCCATCTTTCCCCTTGACGGATCGGTTGTAATAGGAAATCGATTTCGCTATCCGGGGTGTGTTCATTAAAAAGTGCCAATGGAATTTCATGTGCCGGCTTTGCTGTTTCAAACCGGCTGAGGAATCGTCTGCCTCCGCCAGCACTTTCAGCGATCAGACCGTCAATTGAAGCGACTGCTTTGTCAACGCTTGCTGGGAGGAAAAGGGAGTGGTGCTTGACCTCTCCAAGGACATTAGGGAGAAGGAGAAGTGCCGGTTTTTGTGAAGGTTCTGTTTTGTCATTCATCAAATGATTCCTAAGAGGTGATTGTGGCGATGAGGATGTCTGCGAGCAGATCATCTTCAGTGGCACTGTTTTTTGCTTTTAATTCTGTTGTGTCGATGGCGAGGATTCCCTTTTTAAATCGCTCCATTCCATAATTTTGGGCTGCAGATAGATGTCTTTCAAGGATTGCTCCTTTCATGTAGGGAAACTGTGCAGTGACATCAGCTGCGGTCCCTCCATGTGCAAGGATAGAACAGATTTGGTATTCGGTTTGAAATTGGGATCGGATTTGACGAAGCAAAGCGATGAGTGCTGTGCCTTCGTTGAGGAGTGCTTTGGAGATGCGTAAAGCAGAAGCTGCATCTCGTTTGAAAATCGCTTCTCCAAGTTGCCACGCATTCTCAAGATTGACGCTAGTGCAGATGGCAGCGATGTCTCGTTCGTCGATCGTTGATCGCTCTCCAACATAACAGACGAGTTTTTGGATTTCGTTTTGCAGGAGCGTTTGGTCTGTCCCCAATTGTTTAATGAAGATTTGTCCCGCTGCTGGAGTGAATTGTTTTTTGTATTTTCGAACTTCTTGATGAAGCCATTCAACGACTATTTTTTCCTGTTCCCACGGTTTCAGTTCGGTGATGTCGAGTAGGACTCCGATCTTTTCTGCTTTTTTATAGAAAGAAGTTGCGCGATTTAGTGTCGTGGCTGCCAAAACAAGGCAGATTGTTTTGTTGGGTGAAGCAAAGTAGGTTTCGAGTTGCGTCGTCGCGGCCTTGTCAAGGGAGTCACAATTGTTGATGAAAATGATTCTTTTTTTAGAGAAAAAGGAGAGGGCATTGAGTTCAGGAAGAATTTGTTCGATAGAATGCTTTTCCCCATCAAATATGCGAACGGAGAGTTCTGGGGATCTTTCCTCGTGAAGAGAAAGCTCAGCGAGCTTTTCCATCGCTTCTTTGCGGGGAAATGTTTCTTTTGAGAGGAGGAGATAGAGACTAGAAAAATGATCCGGAGCCGCGCTTTCAAGATGTTTTTTGAATGCTTCTAAATTTGAGTACTTCATAGCGGCGAGTGTATCACGAATCCCCAATTTTTTCCAGTTCCTTGTTGATAGGGTGTGATTAAAAGTTGTACACTGACGATTTTTAATCACACCCGTGTTTCTATGTAAATATTTTTTTTGTTTCAATTAAAAAATTACCTGTGATATAGAGTGGTACAGGGTTCAAAAAGGGGGTAAAAATGTCAGCAGCAGGTGGTCCAACATCGCCGATAGGCAGTCCTTCAATCGTCCCTTCAGCTCATCAAGAAACGTGGGTGATTAAACAATGTCCGCGAACTAAAGTGATGCCAGATGGGGTTCCTTTTTCTTTTTTGATGACAGCATTTGAGCCAAAAAACTCTTTTGAGTCAGTTCAGCATGACGTTGCAATGAAGTGGCCAATTGCAGGTCAACGTAAACTTGTCCCGATTATACCTGAATATCAAGGAAAAAAACCAATCAGGGCAGATGATCCCAATCGAAAAGTGTATGATGAACATGAGGCGAATTGTGCGGCGGCTAAAGAGTATACGCTTATTGAACCTAATCCGATTGGTAAAGGATCCTTTTCTAAAGTTTATAAAATCGCTTTGACCTCTCACCCAAAATATGTTTTTGCAGCAAGAATCCCAGGTCCGGCATCAGATGATGAGAATATTCCGAATGAAGATCTTCTCAAAGAGAGTGTTTTTGAAGAATCAATCGTTCATTTGTTAAATCAATATGAAGTTAATCAGCTGAAGCGTAAGCAGAAAGATTGTGTTATCGTACAATTTTATGAAGGGCTTATTTGTGCTAAGGAAGAGAAGTGGACGCGTATGCAGGTTTTTGAACACTGTAATTATACCTTATGGAATGAGTGTGAGAAATCGCCTAATCATCCACTAGAAAAATTGGAATCGACTGCTCGTCAGTTAGACGAAATGTTGCGCGTTTTAAACGAAAATGGGATACTTCATGGCGATTTCAGCCCCAAAAATATTGGAGTTTGTGACAATTTTACTTTAAAGCTACTTGATTTTGGAGCTAGTCGCATATTGCCTCAATCGGTACATCGCGGTACTGCCATTGGAACAGCTAGAAAATTAGCTGCTGAGTCATCAGGCGTCACCGCTTGGTTTAGAGATGTGGTAGAAGCGTTAATGGCATTAGATTTTTATCCGGAGCCAGAAGAAGAATGCTCAGAAATAAATCCGGAGCCAGAAAAAAAATGCCAAAAAATAGATGATGAAGTCGCTGAAAAAGCGTATATTGACCATATGGGACCGGGTGTCGATGCTTGGAGCGTGGGGTGTATTCTAGCAAATATGTACCGTCAAGATAAGCCTCTAGGACAAGGATCATATGAAGACTCTTTTTTACATTGCGTAAGAGATCAGAATTCTCAATGTGAACAAAATTTAGAAATATGTCGGCTTGTCCGGCTTAGTCTTGGGCCGATTCCTGGAGATTTATGGGACTGTAGTTGTTTAGGTCAGCAATTTCCAGAGATGAAAGAAGATTATACAGGCCCTATGGAAGAGAAGCCCGGATTATCAGCCTTTCTCAATAAAAGACCAGTTGAATTGGGAAAACATTTAGAATTAGAAGATTTTATTAAGAGAGTAGTTGCATATCCGAAAGATCGCATGAAAGATCCATGGAACCATGAAGTGTGTCAACAACGGGTCCAAGTGGCGAAGAAGCAGAAATTGGCTCTGAAAGAGATAGGTGAATGATGAGTGCAGCAGCAGGTGTTTCCTCGGGAGTTCCTCAGCATACTTTTCCACATGGGATGTTCCCTGAAGATATAGGTGGATATAAAATGGGTAAGGTTGTTGGTAACGGGGCTATGGGAACGGTT
The DNA here is from genome assembly GCA_013287465.1 of Chlamydiota bacterium. Classification (GTDB taxonomy): domain Bacteria; phylum Chlamydiota; class Chlamydiia; order Chlamydiales; family Parachlamydiaceae; genus JABDDS01. The sequence goes on from JABDDS010000042.1 coordinate 4,794, forward strand.
TTTGCAGCTCATTTAGTGTCAGATCCCCAAAGAAAAGTTGTTTTAAAGCGAATGGCAAAGGTCGATAAAAAAAGCCAAAGACAACCTACATATCTAGAATTGCTTATTGAGAGAAGGGGTAAAAACGAAGCGCAAATATTACGAAGCTTTAACCTAGGAGATCAAACATTTAGGAATAGAGTTGTCGAGTTGCATGCTTTATTTGAAGCCGAGAAATTCTATTATTCTGTTTTAGAGCCGATGGACATGAATTTATACGAATTTATGAAGTTAAACTCCTCTCCTCTTCCAGAAGTTGTGGATATTGTTAAGCAAATCTGTCAGGGTCTTGAATTCATAAGACCTAGAAATATCGTGCATAATGACTTGAAACCAGAAAATATTTTGGTTAAAACTATTTCTGTTTTACAAAAAAAAAGATTGTTAGAGGTGCGTTTATGTGATTTCGATGCTGCATTTCTGACGACAAAAGAGCTTCCGTCGATAACTGCATGGAAGGTGACCCATCTATATAGGCCTCCAGAAATTAGCGATTCTATGCAGCTACGTCCTCATGATGACAATGATAAACGCAATTATCGTCAAATTATGAGACCTTCTATGGATATTTGGTCTTTAGGTTGCATCGCTTATGAATTGAGGACAGGAAAAGTGTTAATCCCCGATTCTGATGAGCATTGGAAGGAAAAACATCAGAACTTCGTAGACCAAATGCACTCAGTTGCCAAGAATGAAGATAAACTGTCATTGATACCGTCATTGATACTAGATTCCGAAAATATTGCATTGTTTGCTCAAGATGGTCTAGTGTTAAATACTATTGACCGCGTTGTCGGGAAGATTCCTCGGGAAATGATTGAAGGTCGACGGTTGGCACATTTCTTTAGAAAAACATTGAGGCAAAACCCTCCTCAACCCCCTCCGTTAAAAATAAAACGCGATGGAGAAGTTTTGAGTCCGTCAGAGGTAGAGTTAGATGCTCGATTGAGTGATTTTGTTATACAATGCCTTCAAGTGGATTTTAGGCGACGCTTGTCTAATCCACTGGCTCACCCTGTATTTCAGATAAAAGGTTCGGAAAGACCACTAGCATCTTCTTCTGCTGCTGCTGCCGTACCTGTAGTATCCTCGTCGCAAATTACTCCCATTTTCCCTGAAAATATAGATGGGTATGAGATAGATAGAGATGAGTCTGGACAACCCAAGGTCGTTGGTGAGGGGAAGCTTGGAAAGGTTTTTGCGGCTCATTTAGTATTGGATCCTGAAAGAAATGTCGTGATAAAGCAAACGGAAAAGATTTATAAAAAAGAGCTTACATGGTTTGAATTTATTGTTCAGAGAAACGTAAAAAATGAAGTGCGAATATTACGAAGTTTTAACCTAGGGGATCAAACATTTAGGAATAGAGTTGTCGAGGTGCATGCTTTATTTGAAGACGAGAAATTTTATTATTCTGTTTTAGAACCGATGGACATGAATTTACGGACATTTATGAAGTTAAGCCCTTCTCCTCTTGCAGAAGTTGTGGATATTATTAAGCAAATCTGTGAAGGTCTAGAGTTTATAAAGCCTAGGGGGATAGTACATTGCGATTTAAAACCGGGAAATATTTTGGTTAAAATCACTCCAGGTGAACAAAGGCGAAGGTTAGAGGTTCGTTTGTGCGATGTTGATGCTGCATTTTTGACGACAGAACCACTGCCCCCGCCAGCTGAATGGAAGGTGACGTTGGGATATAGAGCTCCAGAAATTAGCGATTCTATGGTGATATACGATTATCAAGAGAAAGATTGGCAGCTCTATAAACAAATCATGGGACCCTCTATTGATATTTGGTCTTTGGGTTGTATCGCTTTTGAATTGAGAACAGGAAAAAAGTTAATTCGGATCGGTGAGGCTTGGAAACAGCAATCTGAAAGTTTGTGCACCCTGTTACAAGGACTTAAAAGATGGGAAAAAACTCCTGAATCTACTCTTAAGATGATTGTAGAAGATGCATTGTCGTTGAATGCTATTGATTGCGTCGTGCAACGAATTCCCGATAACATAATTCAGAATAAACAGTTGGCTTATTATTTCTCTCAACTGTTTGAAAAAAATCCTCCTCAACCACTCCCGCTAAAAATAAAACGCGATGGAGAAGTTTTGAGTCCACCAGAGGTAGAGTTAGATGCTCGATTGAGTGATTTTGTTGTACAATGTCTTCAAGTGGATTTTAGCAAACGTCTATCTGATCCCTTTAATCATCCTTTATTCTGTTAATATTGACATCAATAGTTGATTAAGGCTAGCATAGTCGTTTACGAACATCTAAGGTGTAAAATGAAAGCATTGACGTTAAATTGGGCTATCGGGCTTGCAACTCTAATTGGAATTTTAACAGGTTACTTGGATCTTCCTGTTGCAAATACAGTCGCCGATGCCGCCGCACAGATTTTTATTAATCTGCTTAAACTTGTGAGTCTGCCGATTATTTTTCTTTCTATTGTCTCTACGGCATCGGGAATGGATAGTGTCAGTGAAGTCAAAAGTCTAGGGAAACGAGTAATTAAGTACACTTTATTGACAACTGTGATAGCTGCATCAGTTGCATTGATTCTCTTCGTGATGATAGATCCTGTGAGCACAGGATTAGTGGCAGAGACTAAATTGGGAGAACCTGTGGCTCAGCAAGGGAGTTACTACGCCTACTTACTAAAAAGTATTCCTTCGAATTTCATACAGCCTTTTGCAGAGAATCACGTGATCGGAGTTCTTTTTATTGCGATTCTTCTTAGCTTGGCTGTGCTGACATTGCCAGAACACAACCGCAAAGTGCTCCATAGCTTTTTTTCTAGTTTATACGCTGCTGTGACAAAAGTTACTTCCTGGCTAATTAGGTTGATGCCGATCGCCATTTGGGCGTTCATTACACTGTTCTTTAAGGATTTTCGCCAAGGACTGGAAATTCACAGCTTAGCTCTTTACCTGGCTTGCGTGCTCCTTGCTAATCTCATTCAAGCGTTGATTGTCCTTCCTGTTTTAATAAAAACAAAAGGCCTTCGTCCTCTTAAACTCATGCGCGATATGATGCCAGCACTCTCTGTTGCTTTCTTTACTAAATCATCTAGTGCGGCTCTTCCGATGGCGATTCGCTGTGCGCAGGAAAATGCTAAGATGTCACCTAAGGTTGCAAGCTTTGCTTTTCCTCTTTGCACAACGATCAATATGAACGCTTGCGCCGCCTTTATTTTGATTACAGTGCTCTACGTTTCGATGAGCAATGGAGTTGTTTTCTCAGGAATTGAAATGGTGTTATGGATTGGTATCGCAACAATTGCAGCGATAGGCAATGCAGGAGTCCCAATGGGATGTTACTTTCTCTCCGGTGCTTTTCTTGCTGCAATGAACGTTCCTTTAAATATTTTGGGAATTATTCTCCCTTTTTATACAATGATAGATATGCTGGAAAGTGCGATAAATGTGTGGTCAGACGCTTGCGTGACTGCTGTTGTCGACCATGAAGTTGCACAGGATGCCGCTAAAGGTATTCCATTTGTAGAGCCAAAACCAGTGGATACTAGTAGATCGCGTTGCTGTTAAAAAAGGACTATTTATGAAAAAGGCAATGCCCAAAGAAGAGCAGAGAGTATTTTTTCCATCCGATCGCGCTAAAATGATTAAAGCATTGGGAAAAGAAGCTTTAATTGAAAACTTGCGCCGTATGCTGATGATACGCAACTTTGAAATCCGTGCCGAATCTGCATATCAGCAAGGGAAAGTCGGGGGGTTCTTTCATGCCTATATTGGACAGGAAGCTATTCAAACTGCTGTGCTCCAAGCAATTGGTCCTAACAATTGGTTTGCCACCTCCTACCGCTGCCATGCTTTAGCGCTACTTCTTGGGGCTACCCAAGATGAATTGATGGCTGAACTTTATGGACGTTCCACAGGAAATGCAAAGGGACGGGGTGGTTCGATGCATTTTTATACAGATCGCCTTCTCGGTGGTTCTGGTATCGTTGGTGGTCAGATTCCAATAGCAACAGGTGCTGGATTCACCCTGAAATATCAAAATAATAAAGACGAAGTTGCGATTTGTTTTCTCGGAGATGGCGCCGTCGCACAAGGTGCCTTTCATGAATCGTTGAATCTGGCTGCTCTATGGGACCTTCCTTGCATCTATGTGATTGAAAATAACTTGTGGGGCATGGGGACTGGTGTTGAACGGGCGATCAGCGTTGATAGGCTGGCCGAAGATAAGGCCCCGGGCTATGGAATGAAAGGGTACACATTTAATGGAATGGACTTTTTTAATTGCTATGCAGGCTTTGCTCACGTATTCAAAGAAGTTAAGGAGACGAGTCGTCCGGTCTTAATCGAAGTGGTCACAGAGCGTTTCCGCGGTCACTCGATCTCTGATCCGGGTTTATATCGCAGTAAGGATACTCTTAAAGAATGCATGCAACGCGATCCCATTCTAATATTAGAACAAGCTTTAATCGAAGCTAAAATGATCGATAGTGAACAGGTCAAACAGCTTGATAAGATAGAAAAAGATCGCGCGGTGGCTGCAATGAAATATGCAGAAGAAAGCCCATGGCCGAATCCAGTGACCCTAGAAGAAGATGTTTACGCTCCTTGAGGAAAAAATATGGCAGGAAAACAAATTGTAGAGATGCGTGAAGCGCTTCGTCAGGCCCTTGATGAGGAGATGACTCGCGATGAGCGGGTTTTTATCATGGGTGAAGAAGTCGCTGAATACAATGGTGCCTATAAGGTTACCAAAGGGATGCTAGAGAAATGGGGACCCCGTCGCGTCATCGATACTCCTATTGCAGAGCTCGGTTTTGCAGGGTTGGGTATTGGAGCCGCCATGACTGGATTGCGTCCCGTCATTGAATTCATGAGCTTTAATTTTTCTTTTGTCGCTGCCGACCAGATCATTTCTAATGCCGCCAAGATGTATTACATGTCGGGAAATCGATTCTCAGTGCCCATCGTATTTCGAGGTCCCAACGGCGCTGCCGCTCAAGTCTCTAGTCAGCATTCTCATTGCGTTGAAGCTATATACAGCAACTTTCCCGGAATTATTGTCATTGCTCCAAGCAACCCTTACGACGCAAAAGGTCTTTTAAAATCAGCTATTCGCGATAATAATCCAGTCATCTTTCTTGAGTCTGAATTATCTTATGGCGATAAGATGGAAATCCCAACAGAAGAATATCTTGTTCCTATTGGAAAGGCAAACGTTGTTGAAGTGGGAACGGATATCACAATTGTTGCTCATGCTCAGATGGTGACTGTTTGCCGTATTGTAGTGAAAGAGCTTGCGAAGAGGGGAATAAAGGCGGAATTGATCGATCTTCGAACGATAAAACCTCTCGATATCGCAACGATCATGACATCTGTGCGCAAGACACATCGTTGTTTGCTTGTCGAAGAAGGACATGTATTTACAGGTATTTGTGCTGAAGTCGCTTTTGAGATACAAGAGCATTGTTTTGACGATCTCGACGCTCCTATTGAACGGGTGTGCCAACTTGAGACTCCTATGCCCTATTCAAAAGCCCTTGAACGGGAAACCTTGCCGAATGTGGATAAAATATTGGCACGCGCCTTGGCAATGCTATAAAACAAGAGGTTAATGACTATGCCTTTTACTCTAAAAATGCCGAAACTCTCTCCTACAATGGAAGCGGGAACGATCGTCAAATGGCATAAAAATGAGGGCGACTTTGTCGAAGCGAACGATTTATTACTCGAAGTCGCCACAGACAAAGCAACGGTTGAATATAATGCCCTAGACAGCGGGTGGCTTCGCAAAATTATTCTTAAAGCTAACGGAGAGGCTAATGTTAACCAACCGATTGCAATCTTTACTGAAACGAAAGAAGAGAGCATCGAAGGGTATAAACCAGAGGGGGAAATTGTAAAAACGATTGCTGCAGCTCCTATTGAGGAAGCTTCTCCGACACCTTCAGCGGCTCCCTTGCAGCCTGCTCCTGCGATGACAACTCGTCAGCCGGCATTTGTCCCGGAAGCTCCTTTATCTAATTATACATTTTCACGTCCTGAAAGCTCTGAGGGACGAATTAAATCTTCACCGCTGGCGCGTAAGCTGGCAAAAGAAAAAGGACTCGATTTATCAACTGTCAAAGGATCAGGACCTGGCAACCGAGTGGTGAGTCGCGATTTATCTCGAGCTCAACCGGCCGGTATTGTCTCTTTTGGAAACCATGCACGTCCGACAGAGATACCTGGTTCTTATGTAGAAGAAACGATGACCCCCATGCGTAAGGTAATTAGCCAACGCCTTCAAGAAGCAAAATCATTTATTCCCCATTTTTATGTCTCCGTTAAAATCGATGCAGAGCCATTGGTTAAAGCGCGTGAGCAATTGAAACACCTAGAGATAAAAGCGACTTTTAATGATTTTATCGTCAGAGCCTGTGCGTTAACTCTACGCAAACATTCAAATGTGAATAGCGGTTTTAACTCGGCGACTAATAGCATCATCCGCTTCAAAACAATCGACATCGCCATCGCTGTGAGCTTGCCAAATGGATTGATTACTCCAATTATTCGTCATGCAGATTATAAAAACATTGGTGAAATCTCAACGGAAGTTAAGGCCCTTGCCACAAGAGCCAAAGAGGGAAAATTGGATGCTCATGAGTATAAAGGAGGATCGTTTACAATTTCCAATCTCGGTATGTATGGAGTTTCTGATTTTATGGCGATTATCAACCCTCCTCAAGCTGCGATCTTGGCGGTAAGTGGCATGCATCATGTGCCTGTGGTACGTCATGGACAAATCGTCCCTGGCACAGAGATGACTCTTACCCTTTCTGGCGATCATAGGGTCATCGATGGCGTAACTGGAGCTGAATTCCTCCTTACACTTCAGAAATTTTTAGAAAATCCTGCATCCCTTTTAATTTAGAAAATTAGTAGAGTTATGAAAATTTTAATCATTGGGACTGGCTATGTGGGCTTGGTTTCTGGCAGTTGCCTAGCAGAGATGGGACATCACGTCGTTTGTTTGGATATCAACAAAGAGAAAATTCGCAAACTTAACGAAGGGGTGATTCCAATCTACGAACCTGGTCTTGAGGAACTTGTCAAACGAAATGTAAAAGCTCAGCGCCTCGTTTTTTCTACCGATTACGCCGCTTCTGTTGCGAGTGCAAAAGTTTGCTTTATTTGTGTTGATACTCCTGTTTCTCCTGCGGGACACGCTAATATGTCTTATGTGGAAGCTGTAGCAGAATCAATTGCAGAACATATGGAAGATTATAAAATCATCGTCAATAAATCGACGGTTCCAGTGGGTTCTTGTGATACTGTGGCCAAAATTATTCAGAAGAAGTTAAAGGCTCGCGGGGTCTCAATCCCATTTGACGTCGTTTCAAATCCCGAATTTCTTAAAGAGGGGAATGCTGTTAACGACTTTATGAAGCCAGATCGGGTGATTATCGGCACAAACAACCCAGAAGTCGCTAGCGTGATGAAAGAGATTTATGACCCTTTCATGCTTAGCAATGATCGATTAATTCTAATGGATCCCTACTCCGCTGAAATGGCTAAATATGCAGCTAATGCAATGTTGGCAACACGTATTTCATTTATGAATGAGTTGGCTGGATTGTGTGAATTAGTGGGTGCTGATATCAATAAAATTCGCAAAGCGATCGGCGCTGACAAACGTATAGGGCCTCATTTTCTCTATCCAGGACCGGGCTTTGGTGGTTCTTGCTTCCCTAAAGATATTAGAGCGCTGCGCGCTCATGCTGAATCTTTAGACTATAAAATGGAACTCCTTTCCGCTGTAGAATCGGTCAATGTTCGACAGAAAAATGTCTTAGGAGAGAAAATTTTTGCCCATTTTGGAAGCGACCTGACAGATAAGGTGGTGGCTGTATTAGGTCTTGCCTTTAAGCCCGACACCGATGATATGAGAGAGGCTCCTTCGTTGGTATTGATCCCTCAACTCCTTCTAGCTGGCGCTAAAATTAGAGTTTTTGATCCGGCAGCGATGGAAAATGCAAAGCAGTTATTGCCAAAAACCTCTCAAATTACATGGTGTGAAAATGAATTACATGCTGTTGAGGGAGTAGATGCGCTGGTTTTAATTACCGAATGGAAGCAGTTTCGTTCTTTAGATTTTACTGAGTTAGCAGCGAAAATGAAGGGAAGAGTGTTTTTTGATGGACGCAACCAATATCATGCCGAAGAGATGGCAAAGCATGGAATTGATTACATCTCGATTGGAGTTTCTCGCAAATGATGACATCAGTCGATTTTAATTTGTTTTTACATCAAATCCGTATTCAAATTGATAATCGCCTTAGCATCCTCGTTCCCGAACATCCCGAAACTGAATATTTTAGGCTTTTTAATGCCGCTCGTTATTCGCTTCTTGGTGAAGGAAAACGATTGCGCCCTATTTTAACCCTGTTGACAGCAGAAACATTTGGCGCTACTTCAGAGCAAGCGTTAAATAGTGCCTGTGCTTTAGAAATGATTCATTGTTATTCCTTAATCCATGATGACCTTCCGTGTATGGACGATGATGATTATAGAAGGGGAAGGCTTTCGCTGCATAAGGCTTTTGATGAGGGGCATGCCGTCCTTGCTGCAGATTATTTATTAACAGATGCTTTTGGAGTCATTGCGAATGATCCCGCATTGACACCAACACAAAAGATATCTCTGATTTCATTACTTGCTAACAATGCAGGAAGTGGAGGAATGATCTCAGGGCAGATTTTAGACATTGAAGGGGAAGGAAAGCAGCTTACCCTTGATCAATTAAACCAGATTCATCGTTATAAAACCGGAGCTCTAATCACAACTGCTATTGAGTTTGGCGGTATCATTGCTTGTGCTTCGAAGGTTGAAATGGATGTTTTAAACCGCTTTGGCAGTGCCTTGGGACTTGCTTTTCAAATCATTGACGACGTTCTTGACGTCACAGCAAGCGAAGATAAACATGGAAAAAAAATCTCTTCAGATATCGTTAATCAAAAAGTCACCTACGTCTCATTGCTTGGTTTGGAAGCCTCTCGCCAGAAGGCCTTAGAGCTATTGAAGGAAGGATGTTCCCTCCTTGCAAGCTTGGATAGAGATACCAAGCTCCTTCAGGAACTAGCTCAGTATATTGTCGATCGATAAAAAAAGATCATAAGACAAAGATTTTTTCGTGCCCGTGCCCATGTACGCATCCTATTACCCATAGGTTTTTAAACTAGGCGTATAGCTACTTTGCAGCTGTACATAAGTATAAAAAACCATACTGTTATGCATAAGCACGGAAACGCAAAGGCGCAAAGACGCAGAGGCGCAAAGCCTTCGGCCTCTTCAGAGCAAAAGAGCATTATTTCAGGTTAAACCTTTTAAGTTCCTCGCAAGCTCGGATCTTAAAAGAAATCATTCTAAATGGGGCCCCAGGGGCCCTATTTAGAAGGATGAATTGATTGCTGAGCTTGCGAAACAATCACTTAACAACACCTACTCACGTGCTCTTTTGCTCTGTAAAGGCCGAAGGCTTTGCGCCTCTGCGTCTTTGCGTTTCTGTGCTTAGCTACTATGCTCTAAAATAAGAAAAATAATAGATATGTATACGGGCATGGGCACGACAAAGACATCCCAAAACTCGCATTATTTTAAATTGTGTTTTTTCTCTTATTGCGTTAGGATCGGGTTTAATGGGACAGGAGATACTTTTATGAATTTCGTTTTTGCTGCTGGACTTTTTGTCGAAGCTGCTGTTGTTGGTGTTGTGTGTATTGTTTTTCTAATTCTTTTTGTCGTAGCTGGAATCAAACAAATTCTCAATGATGATGGTCGGGATTAGACCAGGAGAGAGTCTATGCTCAATTCTGCGAATCACTCTGTATCAGTGTGGATAGGTCAATTTGTAGCAAGTCACATCACTCTTGAACATTGTACGGTTCCAAATCCAGAACAACAGGATCCGGATTCTCCTCACGGGTTAGAGAATAAATTGAAGGCTGCTTTTGGTAATTTATTGGCTTTGGGAACTTTTAAGGTTGTTTCTCTTATAGAGAATGATGATAAAATGCTTAAAATAGTTCAGCAAATAATTGCATGCGAAGTAACAAAGAAAGCCGAAGAACAATTACCTTTACTTACACAACAAGCGGTCCAATGGATTCTATCCGAGTCAATGCCAATTATTGTGGCTATGGTTCTCCCTAGACTCGCTATCGCATGTGGTCTTTCAGGAGCAATTGGTTCTGTTTGTCAATTGACATTAGGTTCATTTGGCGCTGTCGGAGTCCTTGTATCTTCTTGGATGTGTCATCGTAATATTTTACTTCATAGCGTTATCACATCTAAAATAGCTAGAATTATTAATACTGCATTTAATTCCTTTCAACATCCTGTTAAACGAGATCACGCTTGGTTTAACAAACAAGTTAATAACGAGATATTAGCTCCTGCTCTTTGGCCTATCGTTCGTGACATTAAAATTTTTGGATTCCCAGTCGTTCAACAGTAGTTTGTAGCAAAAATTTAAACGCAAAGGCGCAAAGAGGGCAGGCCTTCAGCTCCTAAAGGAGCCGAAGGCCTGCCCTCTTTGCGCCTTTGCGTCTTTGCGTTTAAAAAATTATCCATCTTGTGGAAGGCAAAAAAAAAGGGCAACTCCCACTTTTATGAGAGTTGCCCTTAAAGCCAATTAGGCATTTTTCAATTAGTTCACAATTGTACTGATTTGTTGTACGATTGGTGTCTTAACTGATTCTGATGTGACCTCAACGATAACGCGAGCATCTCCAGATTCTTTAGCACGAGCATCAACGCGATATTTCGCTGTTTGACGTGGAGCTAAAGTGCCGATTGGTGCAAAAGTCACCACTTGGCCAGAGACTGTTCCATTGCTATCACCAACTGCTGCTGTAGGTACAACTTCTTTTGGAAGACGTACTGTGACAACAACGTTCTTATCTTCTTCAGATCCTTGGTTGACAAGAGTTACGCAATAACTTGTTGTTTCGCCAATGCAGATTGGATCGTCTGTCTCTGTGACGCAGAGGTTAAGAGCAGGACGTCCTTTCCAACGAGTTGTGAACTCAGCACAAGCATTGCATCCTTGGCAGTCAGTAACACCAACACGGTTTGTGAAGCAGCCAGGAACGCATGTTGTGAGAGTCAGATTGAAAGTGACTTTATCGCCAGCTTTCAGCTCTCTAAGCTTCCATGTCGCTTGGTTACCGTTAATGGTCGCGCCATTAGCTGCAACGATCGATGTGGAATTTGGAGCTGTATCTGTCACAACAACTTCTGTAAGAGATTTATCTCCAGTGTTAGTTACTGTGATTTGATAGTCAGCATTTTTGCCAATCTGTTGCTCTTTTGGACCAACTTTAACGATGTCAATGCAGTTTAGGCAAACAAGTGTGCACCATTGGCAACTTACTGTGTCCGCATTGCATGCACTTACAACAGCTGTGTTGCAAACTTTACCACGTTTAACCGCTGTAAAGCAGATTTCAACCTGTTTTGTTTGGCAGGGTTCTAAAGTGCCTAATTTGTATGTCAAAGTTTTCAAGCAGCTGCTGTGCTCTAAGCCTTCTGGTACGTTATCTGTAACGATGACGTCTTCAGCTGCGCAGCTACCACGGTTGGAAACTGTGATCGTATAGTGCACTGGGTCCCCTGGGCAAACTTCTTGAGGCCCGCATTTTTCACATGTCAACACCGGCTTTGCGCAAAGAAGAGAGCAGAAGCGGACTGGTGTCGCTGTGGCGCAGAAGCAAGCACACTGCTCACCTTCACACTCACATTTTACCCAGATCTTACCTGGTTTTACTTCCCCTTTTTTCATTGGACCAATGTTCCAAGTGACCTTACGTCCTTCTACTTTAGCTTCTGGTTGGCTTCTTATATAAGAAACGCCTTCAGGAAGATGTGTAGTAACGATAACATCGCAAACATCATCACATGCTTTGACGTCGAACTCTAATGGGTATTGATCACCGAGCATGCAGAGGCCAGGATTTCTTCCTGTTACTGTAATCCCATCGCGGCAGCAAAGCTCATTGCTGGTTGGATAGTGACATTTCACTGCTGGATGACACATAGGTTCGCATGGACAAGCAGGTGCACATGCTGGCGCGCATACTGGTTTGCATGACGCTGGCGGTGGGCACATAGGTTTTGACTCGCAAACGGTTTGACAAGTCGGCTCACATACGGAAAAGGTGTCACAGCATTGGTTGCCGGAACATCCTACCCATAGGAGTGCTGTTGCACATAAGAAAAGCAACGAGGCATAAATTCCTAGCTGTTTTTTCATTTAAAAACTCCTTTTGTTTTGTTTAGGTTTATACTGCGGGGCGGTGAATTTTTGCGTTTTCCGCTGCGTGAAAGCTCTCGCGGTTCGACGATCGCAAACGGATCAATATTATTAATATTCATCCGTTTGCGATCGCTCGAACCCCGAGGCTTTGACGCGCGCAAAACGCAAAAATTCACCGCCCCGCAGTATAGTTTATTCGAATTTTATTTTTTGTTTCGCTCTATTCTACTCATCGGTTGATATATCGCAACAGTAGCAGGGAGGAGGACACTCCTTTACGTAGCGGATAGACTCCGGATGGGGCCTAGAATTTAATGTGGGCTTCTTGTCGCATAACATCTTCGGAACTGTCGGACTGCTAATGCAACAAGGGCACTGGCTTTCATCGTAACAGCAACAACAGCTGTTAAGTATTAGAAGTACAACTAGGAGTGGAAACATTAATTTGTATTTCATTCAACTACTAACTCTTTTAGTTCTTTGCGTTTGAGTCTCTGGTACTTCTCATATAGAAGGGGAGCTTGTGGGCAACCCCTTCTACAGCGTTGTAATCCTAGTAGCAGCAAGGAGCTGGTTGAGGACAACAAGGTGCTGGTGGAGGACAGCAAGGTGCCGGTTGTGGGCAGCATACTGGCTTTGGTGCTGGGCAGCACATTGGCTTTGGAGGGCAGCATGCTGGTTGGCATGGATTGCGATCACAGCAACAGCCTGTTAACATAACAGCAGCTACGCATAAAGCAGCTACGGATGCTAGTAATTTTTTCATAATGAGCTCCTATAGAGTTTGTTTTTGTAATGTTCTGCAAAAGATACGCCTTTGCTTGTTGCTAGAAAATCTCTAGCCACCTACTACTCTTAAATACGCCTTAGCTAATAATTCTTCCAGAAGAATTTTTATATACAGGTTTTTTTTTCTTCATACATAGATCTAAGTATTTGGTATGTAGTATGTTAAAATTTTAAGAAGAATTCTGTAAAAATGAACAAGCTAGGTTTTCTTTGAACGCAATACGATAAGAGTTTCGACATGTGCAGTTTGTGGGAACATGTCGTAGAGTTCGATATGATGAACATCATAAGTTTTAAGGCATAGCAATTTAAGATCCCTTGCCAATGTTGGTGGCATGCATGACACATAAATAAGTGTAGCAGGGGGCGAGTTAAGAATAGTCTCTACAACATGTTTAGAAAGTCCTTCACGTGGGGGATTGACAATCGCAGCAATAGGTTTTTCTTTTTCAAGCTGAGCCTTTAAAACAGTGGCGACATCGCCTTTGACAAAACGGATATTCGACACTTTGTTTTGTTTTGCATTGATTTTTGCTAGCTGGATGGCAGGTCCGCTGGCTTCTGTGCCTGTCACATTAAATCCTTGTTTTGCTAGCAGTAGACTCGAGACCCCAATTCCGCAGTAGAGATCGAGAAGATTACCCCGTTCAATTTTTTTGGCGTGTGTGCAAATCGAACGATAAATATTTGAACTTTGTTCCGGATGGTTTTGAATGAAGGCCTTTGGAGAGAAAGTAAAATTGAGTTCTTCTATTGGAATGGTAATTTCAACTTGACCAAATTGAAAAGTCGTATCAGGTGAGGTTGCAAGGATGCCGACTAGCTCAGAAAAGTCCTTAAGAGCCTTTTTGAAGATCTCTTCCCCATTTTTCGGCATTTTTTTGAAGTGAAAATGCAAGATAAAATGATGAGAAGATTGTTTGATGATTGTGACTTTAGCATCATCGCGTTCCGAACCTGGGCATAAAAAAGAGATTATCTTGCGAGTGGTATTAATTGAACGATCTTGCTTATATTGAAAAATCGGACATTCATCGATTTCAATAAGAGAATGATGATCGGTGCCAATGTAGCCTACTTTATAGTGACGATAGTGGGCTTTTAGAGTTAAGGAAATGCGACGGCGGTATGCCCATTGTTGTTCGGAGGGAATCACATTGGGGACGGTGAGGTTGGGCAGTCCAGCTTGTTTTTTTAGTGCATCTTCCACCCACTCTTTTTTATATGCTAACTGCTCATTATAAGTGACATGTTGAAGTTGACATCCCCCGCATACGCCAAAATATTGACACAAGGGAGAAGTACGTTTAGGGCTCCCTTCAATTAATTCTACCATTTCTCCGTTGGCAAAATTCTTTTTTTGTTCGGTAATTCGATAACGGATGTGGTCTCCAGATGCAGTGTAGGGGACAAAGACGACTAGGCCACTAGCAGTAGATGTGGTTTGTGGATCATTTTGGGATCGGATAATTCCATTTCCCCCAAAAGCAACCGTGGAAACAGTTCCGTCAAATAAATCAGTTTCAGAAGTCATATTTTTTTTACCTCGATTTTACAGTCTTTTTACAATGGGTGCAATTTTTATTTTTTAATTGACATAGGCATGTAGATTACCTTACCATCACGCAAATGGTATCATATCGGGGCTTTGCTGCAGTTTCAAGTGCAAATAATTTTGAGTCGCGTTTGGTATAAAAGGGGGCTTATATGAGTCTAGGGCAACTTCAAGATCACGTCGATATCGATGCTTGGTTTGCAAAAGAATCTACTCGCAATCCATTATACAGCGCAATTATGCAGGGTAATATTCCCCAAGCTCTTCGATATATTGAGCAAACCCAGCATGGACAACTCAATGGACGTTGTTACCGATTACACACGTCTTTATCGCTCGCTAGGGCGATGGGGCATCAAGACGTGATTACAGCATTGGCTTTAAAGGGAGTGACTGCAGAAAGTGATGAAATATCTTTAAACAAATTTGAAGATTCGTATGTTTATAGTAAAATTAGATGCATAAAGCCACTTTTGTTTGATTCGGATAGACAATTGTTTGGTGATTTTGATGGAGGAAATCCAGCGACCGCTATTTCATATATACTTGGGTATTTGATTGATTATCCAACTTCTAATCCTTTAGCTCGTTTTTCTATAAATAGAGTCATAGATGAATTGCGACAGGCTGCGTCCATTTATTATGATGTAGAAGAGGGTGATGAG
>JABDDS010000043.1 GCA_013287465.1 Chlamydiota bacterium
GAAACTTCATAGGTATATCCAAAAAAGCAATCGTGCAAATAATACATAAGATCACTCAGCCGATTCTCAAATTCTTCTAAATTCTTTGGACCAATAATTGAATCACTCATTTTAAACCTTTCTAAAATTCAGTTCTGACATTTTGAAAGTAGAATCAATCGATCGTAATTCCATAAACATGTCAAGAATATACCTCAAGCTGAGTTTATATACACAGTGCCATCAAGCTCCGAATTTACAGAATGCAGTCATTAAAGCTTTGGCAAAATATAAAAAATCTGTTTTAACGGAATTTACAAGTAAAAATCGTTGTTTTTGACGGAATTTGCAGGAAATTGAGACTACCATTGGGTAAGCCGTTTATTTCGTAAGATGGGTTAATTTAATTTTATTGAGGATAAAGTCGATGAAACATCTCACTTTTGACGGAATATAACGACGTTCTGGGAAAGCAACGTAAAAAGGCACTTCTTTTTCAATATAATCAGGCAGCAATTCAATAAGTGATCCTTCTTGGAACAAGTGTTGGACTAATGGATAATGAGTTTTTATGATTCCTATTCCTTCTTGAGCTAATTTCACCATTGCTAGCGAATCATTGATGCAAATATAGGGCGTGATGGTGACTGTTTCTTTATTGGAAAAAGTTAGAATATTAGACGGATTGCGCATGCTATGAATAATATGTCGATGATTAGCGAGGTCTTTTGGTTTTTTTGGTGTGCGAAATTTCTTTAAATATGCCGGAGAGGCGCAAAAACACCCTTTTGTTGCTTCAAGACGTCTTCGAACAACATTGCCAGTCGGCGGAATACTCATTCCAATGACTACATCAACGACTTCCTCTTCAAAATTTGGCTGTCTTTCAGCTAATTCAATATCAATATAAATGTTAGGAAATGAAATAAGAAATTCTTTCAGGTGAGGGATGATGTATACAGAAGCAAAATAGCTCCCGCTAACAACTTTTAAGCGGCCTTGTGGAATCATCTTCATTTGATCGACAAGAGTTGTTGCCATGTCAAATTCCTCAAGAATGCGTCTACACTGATCACAATAGCTTTTTCCTATTTCGGTAAACTCTAGGCTTCTTGTTGTTCGAATCATTAATTGTAAACCAAGATCTTTTTCCAATAGAATTAGTTGTTTGCTGATCGCTGCAGATGAAATGCCGAGCGTACGCGCTGCTGCCGCAAGACTCCCCTTATCAAAAACCATTACGAGTGCTTTCATTTGAGCTATTGTTACCATTATCAACCTAAAGTTGTTATTTATTAACTTTTATACATATTGTAGAAAAATCAATGATTATGCACAATTTCTAAATAACGCGTGGGTTAGGTAATAAATTTTGAAAGAAGGAGGGGGAATGAAAGTTGACGAAAGTACGATGCAAGCTATTTATGCGACGGCACATGGTGATACAGGTATGTTAAAAATACAAAAAACGTTAAAACCTCTTGTAAAATCCGGTGAGGCACTAGTTCGATTAAAAGCTGCTGGGATCAATTTTATTGATATTTATATGCGGCAAGGAAGCTCTGCTATTCGAGTTCCCATCCCATTCATTCCTGGCGTAGAAGGTTCTGGAATTGTTGAAGAGGTCTTTAATGATGTGACAGTGGTAAAACCAGGGGATAGAGTGGCTTTTGTCGGTCATTTAGGGACATATGCTGAATATATTACAGTACAAGCTTCGCAACTTATTCCCCTTAGAGAGAATATGACTTTTTACGAAGGCGCCGCTTTTCCATTACAGGGAATGACTGCTCAATATTTGGTCAATGAACTCTATCCAGTTAAGCCTGGCGATCATGTTTTGGTGCATGCGGCAGCTGGCGGAGTGGGACTATTAACTGTTCAATGGCTGAAACATTTGGGAGCACATGTCATTGGAACAGTATCGACTAGGGAAAAGGCAAAAATTGCGCGTATTGCTGGAGTAGATGACGTGATCATTTATACCGAGGAAGATTTTGTGACTGAAACAAAAAGACTCACAAATGGAAAAGGTGTCGATTATATCATTGATGGTGTAGGTAAAAGTACGTTTGCAAAAAATCTGGAGGCTGTGCGTACCAGAGGTTGTATTTGTTTCTTTGGTTTTTCAAGTGGAATTCCCGATTCTGTTGATATGATTAAACTCCAGATGAAGTCGATTACACTCTGTGGGGGCGGTTTAATGAATTATTTAAGTTCACGTGAAGAGTTGCTCAAAAGAGCCAATCAAGTGGTTGAAGGGGTAACAGAGGGATGGTTAAAATTAAATGTCAGTCACGTCTTTACTCTTGATCAAGCACCAGAGGCACAACGTTTATTGGAAACTCGTCAAACGACAGGGAAACTACTTTTAACAATTGGAGAGGGGAACCATGGTTAATTTATTCGTTGTGATCTTATTGATGTTTGGTCTATCTATGGTTGGTCTTAGCGCAGATGAAGGACTCTTCGACGTTTTTACATGTCTCAAACTTGATTCGCAAACGAAGGAACTATTGGATTATCAAAAAGAGCATCCGGACCATCCTAAACTGATTGAGGAAATTCCTTTAAAAATACTAAGGGAAAGACCACCCTATGAACAAAGTAAAATGAAAGAAATCGATACGATTCAAACGATTTCCATCTCAGGTTCCCATGGACCAATTCCTGTTCGTTTATATACACCAAAAACGGACAATCTTTCTTTACCTGTTTTGATCTATTTTCACGGCGGTGGATGGACTTTGGGGTGTTTAGATGGATATGACAAAATATGCCAACCACTGGCGGTTCAATCGGGATGTCTTGTTGCCTCTGTTGATTATCATTTAGCCCCTGAACATCCATTCCCTATTCCGTTACAGGATTGTTATGAATCTGTAAAATGGGTTTCAGAAAATATAGCAGAGTATAAAGGAAATCCGACAAGGATTGCTGTTGGGGGTGATAGTGCAGGAGGCAATCTAGCTGCAGCTGTCACACTAATGGCCAGGGAATCAAATGAAATACATTTGGTCTATCAGGTGCTTATCTACCCAGCTGTCTCTTATCAATTTGATACTTTGTCATATGAACTTTTCAAAGAAAATTATTTTCTAACAAAAGACGATATGAAGTGCCTTTGGAAGTATTATGTGCAAGGGCAAGATCGAAACAACCCTTACATCTCTCCTCTTAAAGCTTCATGTCTAAATAATCTTCCTCCAGCGTTACTCATCATTGCAGATTATGATGTGTTAAGGGATGAGGGGCTCGCTTACGGTTGGCGCTTGAAAGAAAGTAATGTGCCTATTACTGTAAAGAGGTATGGCTCAATTCATGGTTTTCTTGGCTTCGACTCCCTAAATGTTAGCAAACAGGCTATTTCAGATATAGGAGACCATCTAAAACAAGTTCTTTATTTGAAGGGTGATTCTTATTTAACCCCAGGAGACAAAAATGTTACAAAATAGATTAGAAGGAAAAGTCGCTCTTGTTACCGGCTCGGCACAAGGGATAGGTAAAGAAACAGCAATCATTCTTGCAAGGGAAGGGGCAATGGTGGTTGTCTCCGATGTCAACGACTCACTAGGACAATCTGTTGCAAAGGAAATAGGCAAGAATGCGATTTATATTCATTTAGATGTTACCCAAGAGTATGATTGGCAACATTGCTGCGCTGAAATAATAAAACATTATGGCAAGCTTGATATCCTGGTTAATAATGCAGGCATTACAGGATTTCTCGAAGGATTCGGTCCACAAGACCCTGAAAATGCATCCTTAACAAGTTGGCGTCAAGTTCACGCAGTTAACTCTGACGGTGTATTTCTCGGTTGTAAATATGGCATTAAAGCGATGAAACAATCGGGAGGAGGATCCATTATCAATATTTCATCCAGATCAGGTCTTGTGGGAATCCCTGCAGCTGCAGCTTATGCTGCGAGTAAAGCAGCCGTCAGGAACCACACAAAATCAGTAGCCTTATACTGTTGTCAACAAGAGTATCACATTCGATGCAATTCTGTGCACCCTGCTGCGATCCTTACTCCTTTGTGGGATCCTATGCTAGGTAATGGACCAGACAGAGATGAAAAAATGGAAGCAATTGCAAAAGATATTCCGATGAAAAAATTAGGGATGCCTGCTGACGTCGGCAATGCGGTCCTTTTTTTAGCATCAGATGAATCAAAATATATTACAGGTATAGAACTGACGATCGATGGAGGAATTTTAGCCGGAGCAGCCGCAAGCCCCACTAAACCAGAAAAATGGAGACAGATGTTAACTCCATCATCTATCGAAGGTGAATAACGGCAATCTTTGGCAATCGGCAACTACGGCTATATTACGGCATTAACTGGAGACAACGAACCTCGAATCCATCCTCTGATTTCGACAACGACTGCATCCAAGTCATCTGAGGACAGTTCTACGATCTGATCTTTAGTAAATGAAGGCAATTTATACTCAAGATATTTGAGCGAGTAGGCAGATACAAATTTCCCTTCTTCTGGATGATCTTTCATATGAGTTAACCTATCTCTTACCGCTTTAAGATACACCATGACAGGCATCACTTGACTATCGGGTAAACCCTGCTTCTTTAAAACGTATTTTTTAAACTCATCCCATTGATTAAAGATTGCGCATAGGCAGTCTTCCAGAGTAATTCGATGATTTAAACCGCCCTTTCTATTATTTTCTTTATATTGCTTCTGAGTCATCCGATGTTTTTCTCGTTGAGAACACTCCTCTAAATCAGGCGAAGGCGGGTGGTTGCTACGAATAATGAAAGCTTGATCTTGTTGTTCAATGGTAATCTCATGCTGCGAATGGACCCACTGCTGACTTTCCAGGAATCGGGTATAATTTAAAATAAAACCTTGTGTAGCATCGAGATACACACCAAATCGTTCTTCCAAGCAGCTTAAAAATTCTGAAATCTTTTCAAGATTCATTCTTCCCAGTAGAGATGGTCGTAGTAAGCATGGTTTCATGCTGCTCGGGATACCAAGCAGGAGTACACGGAAGCACCACAGCCACATTTCCTTTCCAATGTACTTTTCTCCGTGAGGGATATAGACCACGTCATCACTACTTCACTTCTTTATTGTTTTAGATTTTATAAGGTAAAAAAGCAGAAGCACCATAAAGCGCTCCTGCTAGAGTGGCCAGAACTGGAATCGAACCAGCGACACAAGGATTTTCAGTCCTCTGCTCTACCGACTGAGCTATCTGGCCTTTAAGAAAGGCAACGAATACGGAAGCATACAGAAGATGGATTATTTTTCGCAACTATTTTCACAATGTTTTATTCTAGTTCAAAAAAAACTATTCTAATCGCTGGCTTTAGGGTCGCTTTGAAGCCTCTCACGCGACTGTGCGACAATCATATCTTTTAAAACATTCACAGCTTCGTTCATTTGCAGATCTTCATTTGTTTGATCTTTCATTGCTTGAACTGTCGTTTCTTTCAAGAATTTCTGATAGTCTTCATTATGTGCTATTCTATACGCGCTTTGTTTTTTTAGCTCTGGTAATACCTTGTTCCAGAACACCTTCTTGTGCTGGAGCTGTGGCATGTAATAATGCATGTACCATGGCTTTAAGTTAGGAGCAATATCGCTTAGGGTATCATCATAAGCGCTTGGAATTGTGTCTGGTTTCAATGGATTATCCAGATACGCTTCTCCGATGTTTTCGTGGACGAATTGACTAGGAACGACGACATCGGCCATGACGCCTTGAATCTGTGGTGTTTTTCCCGAAACGGTGTAATACTTCCCTACAGTGACTTTAAAAAATGTCGCTCCTTGGTTCTCTGTCACTGTCTGACTTTGTATCGATCCTTTACCATACGTATGCTCATCCCCAACAATAACGGCAACGCCATAATCTTGAAGTGCCTGTGCCATAATTTCCGCTGCCGACGCTGTCGCTTTAGATGTCAATACGACCAAAGGCCCATCATAAGCGAGTTTTCCATCCATATCGCGATAAAAATGTTCTTCTCCATTAAAATACTTAGAGATGACGACAACACCATTGGTAATAAACAAACCGACTACTTTAACAGCCTGCATGAGAAAGCCTCCGCTGTTTTCCCGCAAGTCGATGATGAGTCCACGTAAATTACTTTGTTTTTTCAACTTATTAATCGCATCGCGCATATCATTTTCACTTGTGATGCCATCATCATTTTGGTAAAAGGAGTCTAACTTAAGTTTCCCGATGATTCCATTATCGAATTTTTCATACGCACTTAAAACGCGATCTTCATCGACAGGGATATCTCCCCGGATCAGATTGACCGTAAGTTCCTGGCTTTGTTCTCCTTCTTTACCTCGTTTTAGTAGCAGTTCAATTTTAGAGCCGTCTTTACCACGAATGAGATCTAAAATTTCATTCGATGACTTACCTAGTACTGAAGTTTTATCAATTTGGAGTATTTGATCGCCCACAAAAACCAATCCGCTCTTGGCTGCGGGCCCACCGTCAATTAATCCCGAGATCATGATTTGTCCATTATTCACCGACTTAATATTGACTCCTATTCCGTGTTCTTCTTTTTCGAGCTTCACCCTCATCGCAGATGCTTCCATTGAGCTCAATACTGTGGTGTGTGCATCCAAACTATTTGCCAAAGCCTTGAGGATATGCATTGCAAAGGCATTTTGCTTTTCCGCTTCTTTCATGGGCTGTCCCTCATCATCGAGGAATAAGTATTGGTTTTCATGCATGCGGGCATCTTTTTCAAAGAGTTTAACCACTTGAGGAAGCCGCTCTTTAACGAGAGCATCTCCATAGCGTCTTCTTTCAGCTGCGATAAAACGAATTAAAGCCTCTTTATTTCTTTCATTTAATTCTGATTCTTGGGTGGCAAATGGATGGTTTAAATCGGGATCACTCCAATCTTCATATCCATCGGCATAGAGGGAATCACTCTTTTGAAAAAGTTGAGAAAGGTCTTCATTGGCCCACGAAGCGCGATTTTTTTCAGCGCGGGCAATTGCCTTTTGAATAATTGTATTAAGTTGTAGATATTCAGGAAATTGTTGTTGTTTATATTGATCCATGATGCGAGCCAATTCACTATCGCTCATCTGAAGGAATGGACGAGTTTCTACATCTAGAAGGTAAAGGCGGTTTGGATCAAATTGGTCGATGTATACCCTGAATGAATTTTTTAATATCGAGACAGTAATTTCTTTTTTATCGACATGCTGATCGAAAATCTGCTTCATGATTTTATTGACGTCGCTTACTTGCAGTAGCTCCTGATCGGTTCCATACAAGACAGTCGATAGCAAGGCAAATGCACAAATTACATAACGGTAAAACATAAAACATCCTTTTTTAGAACTGAAAAGACCATTGATTTTGAATCTACATGGTTAGTTTTAAAAAAACCAATCTTTTCTTGTATACCAAACGTGATTCAAAATTGGCATTTGGAGCGCGCCAAAATCCCAGGGTTGAACGATCGCAAACAGCCTCATATTAATAATATTAGGCAGTTTGCGATCGATTCAACCGCCGGAGCTTTCGCGCAGCTCCAAATGCCAATTTTGAATCACGTTTGGTATAACTATTCACCACAAAAACACAATAAATTAACAGGATAGGCAGGATCGGCTTCGCCGCCAGGATAACTCCCTTATCCTGGCGGCGAAGCCGATCCTGCCTATCCTGTTAATTTTTATCTTTTTCGCCTTTCAAATTGTTAGTTTTCTTCATTCTTTGTCAGATAAAACTTGCGCTTATGTGGACATTCTTTTATTTTTAACCTTTAACTGTACAAACACACCATGAGCATATGAATAGATATATTTTTTTTCAGCGTTATAGGGTAATTACATTTATTTGCTTTTCCTTTATGTTGACGAAAAGTCCTTTCGTCTTATTGGCAGCAGATGCAACTAATGCACAAAACCCCTTTGCAGAAAACCCCCCAGGAGGAAATGAAGCCCCGCTTCCCGACTTAAATTCCATCCTACACCCAGTCACAGAACCGACCCCAAACCTCATTCACAACACACCTGAAGAACCTGGCACATTCCTCTATACATTCCCTAAAACATCCGATCCAACACCTGTAGTAGAAACTGTCGATACGATTTTCGATACTGCGACCGCAGAAAGAAATGAGCTTAAAGCAGAAGCTGAAAAGACGATTTTAATTAACTTTAATGATGTTAGCATGATCGAGTATGTTCGTTTTGTGAGTCGGCTTTCGAATCGCAACTTCATTTTTGACGACAATGACCTTCAATTCAATGTAACAATTGTCTCTGAGCAGCCCGCCACCGTTGAAAACATTATGACAGCTCTGATACAAGAATTGCGCATCCACAGTCTTTCTTTGATTCAAGATGGCAACAACTTCATTATTCACAAAAACAATAAAGTCAATAATATCTCTCAGATAGCTTCTCGAGCAATTCCAGGATCTCTCCAGACAGATGCGACGATCATCACTCGAGTGTTTTTACTCAACACCCTTGATCCAGAAAAAGCTGCGGCTCTTTTACGTCCTATGAGCTCTGATCAAGCTATTGTTGAAGCCCTTCCTGGGAGCAATTACCTCATTATTACCGATATCGCATCTAACATAGAAAAAATCACCCAGCTGATCAGAAGCATCGATGCACCAAATAGCGGCGTTGTCATTGGACAATATCAGAGCGCTGCCACACCAATCGACGCTCTAATTCCTCTTGCAGAAAAAATTATGTTGCCGATTTCACAAAATCAGGTATTGGTGTTTGTTCCTCATACAATCAATAACAGCGTTTTTATCGTCGCCTCTCCATTCTTGGTTGCGCGCTCCATTGCTATTTTCAAACATATTGAAGAGGAAAATGTAAAGAATGGGATCTTAGATCTCACTAACAGTGATATCCCCTCAGAAGAGAGTTTGAATGCATCTAAAACCCCTACAATCGTTCGTATGCCCTACGGAAATTGGGTGCAAAATGATCTTAGCAACTGGGTCTTTCAACCCATCCAATCCCAACCATCAAGCAATCGACCATCAGGAAAATGGGAGCGTGAGTATGATGGTGCTTGGCAGTTTATTCCTGGGGAAGAAGGAGCCCTTGGAGCCCCCACTCCAGAAGGTAAATGGGTTAGAAATAAAGATGGCTATTGGATCTATGAACTCACCTCCAAAAATCCTTCTATCGGCCGAGGTCCCACCGGAAATTTTCCTACCGAATTTAGTCCCAACGAACTTTTCATCGATAAGACAGGAGGATCTATCACTCGAGCTCCTGTTGGAGAATGGACTCCTAATGAGTTAATCAATAGTCTGCCTAAGAATCCCTCTGTGATACGTATGCCTACTGGGGAGTGGATTGAGAATGAGACAAATCATTGGATCTTTAAACCTTCTGAACAAACAGGTTCTGATCGTTTTAATCCGCCACCTGGAAACTGGCAGCGAGAGTATGATGGTTCCTGGCAGTTTGTTTTGGGTGAGAATGGAGGGTTAAATACCCCTAGTCCGAAAGGAAGATGGGTGCGAGATCAAAATGGCTACTGGGTGTATGAGCTTTTTGAAGAGGAGCCTTTCAATCCAAACACTCTTACCAGAGGTTATCCAGGAGGTCCTAAAATCGTCGTAGGCGCCCCAAAAGTCACCAAATTCATCATTGAAAAACTCAAGTACAGGAAGGGGGACAGCGTCCAGCCCATTCTGCGACAGATTGCGAGTACAATTCAAAAAAATGAACGAGGCAATGAAGATCTCATCCTCGCCCTGCAAAGCGTGGAATGGCTCAATACCACTAATAGCTTAGTCTTTAGCGGCACTGTAGAATCTCTCGATCGAGTTCGTGCACTCATCAAGGAAATCGACATTCCAATGCGACAAGTCTTTATCGAGATGTTAATCCTTGAGACTACCTTGGGAGATACTCTAGATTTTGGAGTCAGCTATGCCACCCGCTTTGGCGGCGGCGATGTTTCCGGATCACAAGGCTTTTTGGGGGGTGAAAACTTTACCTCCTTGAGAACCGCAATTGCCACAGCTGGATTAACACCCTCAACACCGACTGCTATTGTCCCTAATGCTACAAATTTCATTCCAAACAATGGCTTTAACTTAGGAGTTGTTGGACAAACAATTACCCATTGTGGAACTGAATTTGGTTCGATCGGCGCTCTCATCCATGCACTCCATACACGGTCTTGTAACAAAATTGTCTCCCACCCTAAATTACTCATTGAAGATGGAGGACAGGCTGAACTTTTTGTTGGTCAAAATACCCCTTACCGCACTCAGTCAATCTCTAACGATAACGGCGACGTTGTCACAAGTAATTTTGAATATCGAGATGTGGGAACTCTATTAAGGGTCACTCCTTATATTGGCAACGGCGATATTATCTCTCTTGATATTCAAGAAGAAGTCAGCGTGATCATTTCTGAACTACCAGGAAGTGGAGCACCGTCAAATACAAGCCCCGGTCCCACCACTCAGCTCAATCGTACCGTCACCCGCGTACATATTCCCGATGAATACTTTCTTATCATCAGCGGAATGTTGCAAAACCAAGAGACAATTACGCGAGATCAGGTTCCTTGCTTAGGTGGAGTCCCATTACTCGGGGGACTTTTCAGCGACAAGCGCGATAGAGACGACAGACGGAACCTCATGATTTTTATTCGTCCAAAAATCATTGACACTGAAGAAGAGATCAACAATGTGACGAAACGTCAGCAAGACGTTTATGATTATAACAATGAGCTTCCTGAATCGAGTGAGTATGAAGCCTCTCAGTGGCTGGATCTTTTCAACTTAAATCCAACATTACACCCAGAAGGTGGATGTGGATGCTTCGAATGAGATCAATAGGACTGATGAAGGGGCATTTTTGGATTGCTATATCAGTAGCATTGGTGTGTATGGGCTGTCATCCTGACAGCCACACCTTAAATCCTCAGATTTATTATTCTGCACCGCCCCGACAGATGGAAAAGTTATATGATCCAACAAATGAATGCGGTCTATTTCCTCCGCTTTCTGCAGAAGAGAATTCTCAAGAATGGGCGAGAGAGCTTTACTTAGGCAGGAAATTTGGGCAGGAGATGGACTTTTACCGTGCTCTCACCTGTTTTAAGCGAGCGTTATTTCTACATAATGAATGCCACCCCACTCCCGACAGATCCTTTGAAATTGAATATGAGATCTTCTTTACCTATTACTTAGCTGGTAAGTACAAAGAGGCAGTAGAAGTTTTTGAAACAGGAAATTTGAGTAATGTTCCAACCGATTTTCCAGTTGTCAATAATCTCACAATAGCTCTATATGATTCATATGTCCATATTGACCAGGTTGAAAGAGCCAATCAAATTCTCAATTTTATTAATACCAGAGACCCAGAGGTAGCAAATAAATTGGTCATAGAAAGAGCGATCTTCGAAGCCGATTTTACTACCATGGAAGCAATCGCGGCTGGAGATAACGTCTACAGTGACGTTGTTTGTGAATTTCTCACTAACTATACCACTCAATCAAAGTCAGTTTCAAAAGCGCAATTCTTGAATGCAGTCCTCCCTGGAGCCGGTTATTCGTATGTCGGCCAACAAAGGGCCGCCCTCACCTCCTTTTTCCTTAACGCTCTTTTCATTGCCGCCTCTTACCAGCTTTTTGACCGCGGTTATGTGCCAGCAGGCATCATCCTGACAAGCCTGGAGCTAGGGTGGTATTTCGGAGGCATCAACGGCGCCGGACTAGCGGCAAAAGAATATAACGAGCGCCTTTATGAAGGAATTGGAAGAGAAACTCTCATAGAGAATAAGCTATTTCCTTTGTTAACAATGCAGATGTGTTTTTAACCAGGAGCATATGATGAAGCAAATACTACCCATTATTCTATTCTTAGGATTAGGCCTCGCGACAGCCCAACACCTTTGTGGACGTACCCATTACGACCATGTTGCCATCGATTGTGCAGTGCCTATGCCTATGCCAGTCACTGCAGAGCTAATGGTCGGGTGCTGCCCTCCGGAAGAAATAGAGGAAATAAGACCCCGTATGCCATGTGGCGATTATGTATGGATTCAAGGATGCTGGAGATGGGAAGGAAGATGGATATGGGCTCCGGGTTTCTGGATGTTAAGGCCCTATCGAGACGCTGTATGGATTCCAGGTTGTTGGACTCCACGACATGACCATTGGGTATGGACAGAAGGCCGTTGGCGATAACCCTCACCCCGTAACGTTATGCATGAGAACAGAAAGATTAGACGTTATGCATGAGAACAGAAACGCAAAGACGCAAAGACGCAAAGACGCAAAGGAAAACACAAATTTTCTTTGCGCCTTTGCGTCTTTGCGTCTTTGCGTTTCTGTTCTCATGCATAGCATCCTAGTAGTACTACTATATCAAGCAGGTGTTCATGCTGAGACTGGAGGGCCATGGGGAAAGGATGCCGATCTTGCCAATAACAGTAACTTTTCAACTACATGCCAATACTCCGATTACTGCCCGACACCCATTTTAGGAAAGTTTGGCGAAACGATGATCGCTTTTCATCAAAATGTGATTTCTCCTGCAGACGGCCCTAGGAGTCATTTTACTCCCAGTAGCTCTCAATACACACTAGATGCTATGCGCAAATATGGCTTTTTCCAAGGTGTGGTGATGGGGTGCGATCGTTTGATGCGGGAAAACCCAGATCCATGGGTCTACCGGACAATCTATAGCACCGAATCGAAATACACCAGCGGAGGAGAGTACATGAAGTATGATCCCGTTCCTTAAAACTTAAACCGCTGCATATCTTTGGGAATAGGGGCTTCGAGTTCCATCAAAACATCTGTAATTGGGTGGTTGAAACGTAGGCGGTATGCATGTAGGAGCTGCCGTTCTGTCTTATATTTGGTGTTTTGGGCATCGACCCCATAGAGCTTATCTCCTAAGACCGGAGAACCCCGATGGCGCATATGGACCCGAATTTGGTGAGTGCGCCCAGTTGCAATTACGGCGCTGACTAAACTCAAATGACCATCGAAATGGAGCGTGCGAAAATGGGTAATCGCTTGCCGCCCCCCTTCTTTTCTAACAGCCATTAGCTGACGGTGTACGGGATGCCTTCCAATCGGGACATCAACCGTGCCTCCTCCGGGATTTCCGATACAAATTGCCAGGTATTCTTTATGAACCCGACGGTTGGCAAACATCTCGATCAGGCGTTGTTGCGCCAAGGGTGTTTTTGCGGCTATGAGAAGTCCAGAAGTATCTTTGTCGAGACGATGGACGATCCCTGGACGAAGCGCTTGATTCGGAGGAAGCTCAGCCTGAGGAGCTAGAGGCTGTGGGCAGTGAAATAGCAATGCATTGACGAAGGTGCCGGACCAATGACCGGTGGCTGGATGGACCACCATGCCTGCGGCTTTATTGACCACAATGATATCGTGATCTTCATAGATGATATCGAGGGGAATATTTTCTGGAGTTACAGAAATCTCTTCATTAAAGACATACTCTACTGTGATTTCGTCGCCGCTTTTAGGCAATATTCGTTTTTTAACTTTTGCTCCGTTAACTAAGACTTTTCCCTCGTCGATTAAAAATTGAAAGTAGGTGCGTGAGGCTATTTTCCCCAGGCGAGCAGCTAAAATTTTATCCAGACGCTCGCCGGCCTCCTCCTCGGAAATCAAAAAAGCATCACAATCAGTTTCATCATTCATAGACATTTAGATTTCTACCGAAATTAGGTAGAGAGGCAATTCTCCAGATGGATATGTAGGGACTATTCTTTTCATCAGGCTGTAGATGTTAGATTCTACCAGTGATAATGTACTGGTATCAGTGATTGATCCTAGGAATTTACCAATGTAACGCTTTCCCTCATACATAGTTTCCTGCAGATAATGGGCGTCGCCACTTCCAATAAAAAGAGCGACGACCCCGGGATCTACGAGGTCAATCGCATCTGACAAAGGGGAATCAACGCAGAAACCTAAAAACAGAGAAAGGTCAAGCATATGCAAACGATTACGCTGAATTCCTGTTTGCATTCTTTATTCTCACCATGGCTCTTTGTTGCTCTTGACACATTTTCATCGCCAATGCTTTTTCCATTTCATCAAACACCTCAGGAGCTTGTGTACGAAGTTCGTCGACAGTGCGAACCTTAACATTTCCCTTAGCTGCAAGAGCAGCCGCCATAGCAGCCTTATTGGTTTTACCTTTAACATTTTGCGCAGCAGTCACATCTTGCTGGGAACTAGCACCAGAAACTTGAGTAGGATCCATAGTCATATAAATACCTCCAGTTAAACATCCTCACACCTTTAATTATACCAACTCCAGAATTTATTTAAAAGAAATAAGGGAAGTTTCCCCTTGCCTCTTTCATTACTGTTAGCTACAATTTAGGCCAAACAATCCATCAGAGGAGAATCGAACATGTCATCAACACCAAAGGAAATTATTTTCGAAGAAGCAGCTCGCAACCTTCTTTTATCCGGAATAAAAAAGCTAGTAGAAGCTGTTGCGGCAACACTTGGTCCCAAGGGACGCAATGTAGGGCTAGAAAAAAGCTGGGGAGCTCCTATCATCACGAATGATGGTAATAGCATCATCAAAGAAATTTCCTTCAAAGATCAATACGAAAATATGGGTGCAATGATGGCTAAAGAAGCCGTCCAAAAAATTAAAGACAAATCGGGAGATGGAACAACAACAGGGGCTATTCTACTTAGATACCTGTGCGAACATGGGATTAAACAGGTGGCAGCAGGTGCAAGTCCTATTGGGATCAAACGCGGGATGGATAAAGCCCTCGAATGTGTCATCAAAGGCATTGAAAAAGCAGCGAAACAGATCTCTAGCAACGAAGAGATCATCAACATAGCGACGGCGTCCGCCTCGGGACATGAGGAAATTGGCAATTTGATCGGCGAAGCGATGAAAAAAGTGGGCACTACAGGAGTGATTACAGTCGAAGAAGCCAAAGGAACAGCCACCACTATTGAAATCGTTGAGGGAATGCAATTTGATCGAGGCTATATCAGCGCTTATTTCTGCACAAACAGCGATAAAATGAATGTCGAAATAAGCAATCATCCACAAATCCTCATCATTGATAAAAAAGTCAGTAATATCCACGAAATTCTTCCTATTCTCTCTGCAATTGCGACCTCAGGAAAAGAACTTCTTATCATCGCAGAAGATATTGAATCAGAAGCTCTTTCAACCCTCGTAGTCAACAGACTAAGAGGAACATTGAAAGTTGTTGCTGTTAAAGCTCCTGGCTTTGGCGACCGCCGTAAAGCGCTATTGCAAGATATTGCCACCCTAACAGGAGCCACCGTCGTTTCTGAAGATGTAGGAATTTCTCTCGAGGCAACTTCCACAGATATTCTTGGCAGTGCAGAAAAAATCACCGTCACCAAAGAAAATACAACGATTATCAACGGAAGTGGTAAACCTGAAGCTATCAAAGCGCGAGTCAAACAGATCGAAAATGAAATCTCATTGGTGACAAGCTCTTATGATAAAGAGAAGCTGGAAGAGCGCAAAGCAAAGCTTAGCGGAGGGGTGGCTATCATTCGCGTGGGAGCAGCGACAGAGCCAGAGCTCAAGCAGAAAAAACAGATGTTTGAGGACAGCTTAAACTCGACAAAAGCAGCTATTGAAGAAGGAGTTGTTCCCGGAGGAGGCGTTGCCCTACTACGTGCTAGTCGCTCTTTAGATGACCTAAAACTCACAGGTGATGAAGCCCTCGGCGCTAAAATCGTCAAAGGCGCTTGTGAATCTCCCCTCAGACAAATAGTTGTCAATGCCGGAGATGACGGCTCTGTAATCGCAATGGAGGTCCTCCAAGCTAAACCTACCTTTGGCTACAATGCAATGACAGGCAAGATTGAAGATCTCGTTGCCGCCGGAATTATTGACCCTGCTAAAGTGGTGAAAAACAGCTTGATTTATGCTCTTTCGACAGCAGGAATTGTGATTCTGTCCGAAGCTCTAATCGGCGAAGCCCCAGAAGACGAAGAAGCATAACATTTTGTTTTTAACGCAAAGACGCAAAGGCGCAAAGAAGGCAAACCTTCGACTCCTTTTAGAATAAAGAAACATGATAGAGCAAGATTGTTAAGTTCAACAAACAATTTATCCTTCTAAATGGGGCCCCTGGGGCCCCATTTAGAGTGCTTTCTTTTTAAAATCCGAGCTTGCGAGGAATTTAAAAAACCTAATCTAAAACCAATCCCCACCGGGAACCGAAGGATTTGTTCCCTCTTTGCGCCTTTGCGTCTTTGCGTTAAAAACCCATTCAGACATAATTGTAATTAATGATATGCCGATGCATAAATTTTCAAAAACTACAAAACTATACCTCCCTATCGTCCTCTTTATTGTAGGATGGTGGGTTATTGCCTTTAAGGCCACCCCCTCATTAGTTGAGCCAGTCGCCTCTTTGCCGACGAAAAAAAATCCTATCTCAACACCCGCCGATAACAAATTAAGCAAATTAGAAAAAACGACTTTAAAACAAGCTCTCGCTGGCGACGTAGCCCTGATGACACAATTAATTGTCGAATGGGATATCGATGCTCAATTTCTGCAGTCTGTCCCTGTCACAGGAACCCAACGTCTCAGCCAAGCTGCATTTTTACGAAGCCAAGAGATTGGGAGATTCCTTGCATCATCAAAAAAAACAACCCCTTCGGGAAGCTACCTTCCGCAGACGTATGCTGCAGCCAGTTATCTTTTTGCTCTTGTATCCCCGGATGAGATTGTCGCTATCCCTGAATTTATTCGAAATGAAACTGAACTTTATCCCAAAGAGCTCACGGATCAGGTTCCTCTCAATATCGACCGTTACAACAGTGAAAAGCTGTTTTTAAGAAAACCCCAAATTGCATTTGTTGCCCACTATTCTGATCCGATGGTCGTACAAGCCCTTAGCAACCAAGGGATTTTATTACATACAATGAGATCGCCATTGACAATTGACGACTTAACCTCTGAACTGATCGCGATTGGCGAAATTGTCAATCATCCAATGGAAGCTGAGCTATTAAGAATTTTCATCGATGCAGCTTTTATCGCGCTAGATAACAGACTTTTATTAATGGCTTCCAACTTTCTTCGTTACAGTGAATCTCTTCCTCGTATTTTAGTGATCAACCACCATCAAAGTTTTCATATTCCTACTTTAAAGACACTTACAGGACAGTTATTGAGCCGGATACCAGACTGGGACATCTCACTAGATTACGTAAAGAAAAAAGCAAAAGAACAAGAATGGACTGTTCCTATTGATAAAGAAAACCTCCTAAACCTCGACCCCGACCACCTCATTATCATTGGGAGGAAAGGAAACGACCTTGAAAAAAAAATCATCAATGACCCTTGCTTAAGAGAAATTAAAGCAGTCAAGAACCGTCAATTTTATTTTCTCGATGAAACGATTCAACATTCCCCTTCTCAATATATTGTATTGGCTTATTATGACATTATTCACACACTTTTATGGTCACGATGATCCCTAATAATAACACCTTTCAAAACTACTACCTCACCATTATTCTGGGATGTGTCCTCACTGTCTGCTCATTGCTGACACTTATTAATGGAGACATCAGTTGGGATAGTGTTTGGAATCATGCTTACCAGAGATTTGAGGGGACAGATTCCGGGTGGAACCCCCTTCTCGATGAACGCATTCCACGACTTATTGTCATCCTATGCACAGGAGCCTCTTTAGCCGTCTCCGGAGCTGTGATGCAAGCTCTTTTTCATAATCCACTAGCCTCTCCAAACATTCTTGGAATTTCTTGTGGAGGAGCACTTCTCGTTTTGGCTGTCTTTATTCTTAACTGGCACCTCGAATACCCCTACGCCATTCCTTTAGCAGCTTTTACCGGCTCTTTGCTGACGCTGCTCTTGGTCTATACGCTGTCACGCTCGGAAGGAAAAGTCCAAATCAACACTCTCATCCTCACGGGAATCGCCATTTCATCCCTTCTTTTTGCCATCCAAGCAGCGATTATGTATGCGTTGAGGGATCAGTGGAACCTCGTTCAGACACTAACAGAATGGGAGGCTGGCTCCACCCTCGATCGAGATTGGAAACATGTCCACATGCAGCTTCCACTCACGTTGATAGGTCTTTATGGATGCTGGTTTTACCACAGCGAAATCGATATTTTAACACTTGGGGAAGAAGAGGCAAAGAATTTGGGAGTTGAAGTAGAAAAAGTACGGTGGCGTCTTTTCCTCTGCGTTGCACTTCTAACCGGCGGAGCCATCGCCGCAGTGGGAATTATTGCTTTTTTTGGATTGGTCCTTCCACATCTCGTTAGACGCCTTCAAGGGCCCTCTAACCATCGTCTTATCCCCCTATGTATACTTGTTGGCAGCACATCATTTGCCTGTTTGGATCTTTTGTTGCGATTGTTTGATATTCATATTTTCTCCATTGGGACCATCTCTGCGATTTTTGGTGGACTTGCTTTTCTCATTCTCATGCGTCGCTCACAACGCCTTTACAATCGAGGCTTTAATGTCAAATAGTCTGATCATTAAATCCCTTTCTTATGCCATTGAAGATGATGAACTACTTCACGATATCTCTTTGGAGTTCGAAAGTGGGCTTTTACACGCGGTGTTGGGTCCTAACGGATCGGGAAAATCAACACTGTTGAAAAATCTAAGTGCGATTTGGCGACCAACATCAGGGACCATTTTGTGGAATGGTGAGAACATCATAGGGATGGAACGCAAAGCAATGAGCCGTCTGATCTCATTGGTTCCTCAAAACCCACAGTTGGCATTTGATTTTCTTGTAGAAGATATTGTCGCGATGGGACGTTATCCTCATAACACCCACTACTGGACAGCTAGTGAAATGGGGTTAATTCAAAAAGCACTAGAAGCCGTAGATGGATGGCATCTTAGAAAGTGTCCGGTCAATAGACTGTCACAAGGGGAACGGCAACGTGTGTATATTGCACGCGCTTTGGTTACAGAGTCCCCTATTCTGCTTTTGGATGAACCCACAGCCAGTTTAGACATTGAACATCAGCTAGAGATCTGGCTTCTTCTACAACAGTTGGTAGACAACGGTAAAGTGGTGATTGCAACGACACATGATCTATCGTTATCTGAACGCCATTGCCATTCCATTGCGGTACTCAATAAAGGCAAAAGCCTTGGACAAGGGACATTTTCCTCATTAATCACACAAGATCTATTGAGAACGGTTTTCGGTGTAGAACAAATGCCCTTAGCCGAATCTAAACACTACGTGCTGTCTCAAAGCTAAACATACATCCAAGAAATTTAAACGCAGAGGGTGAGGAGGGAGTTCTGGTCTCAGGACTAAAAAGAACAGGATAAACAGGATCGGCTTCGCCGGCAGGATAG
>JABDDS010000044.1 GCA_013287465.1 Chlamydiota bacterium
CCCTATAAAGTTTATCGGACACGGGCGGGCACAGGCAAAGGCACAGGATATAATTTCGAAAGAAGTATAATCATGAGTTTGGGAGTGCCT
Organism: Chlamydiota bacterium; assembly: GCA_013287465.1. Taxonomy (GTDB): domain Bacteria; phylum Chlamydiota; class Chlamydiia; order Chlamydiales; family Parachlamydiaceae; genus JABDDS01. The sequence goes on from JABDDS010000044.1 coordinate 91, forward strand.
CAAACTCATGATTAACGAGAATACTATGGAGCTGCTGCTGCCGCTGGGCCGCGAGCTTCGTTTCTTCCTTCTGCTATGGCATTCAAGATTGCGATTCTTTCTTGAGCTGACTTCCCTGCGACTTGTAGTGCTGCTTGATTAATGATATCTTTGAAGTTTGGCTTTTCAAGGATGTTCCGGACGGCTATAGCCACTGAGCGTTTTTCAAATGCTTTTTCCAAACCGTCTGTTAGTCGCTTTGCATAGTGATCAGCTATGCCTCTGTTTATAATATTAAGCATTAGTTTCTGTATCGATATGTCTGGTCCTAGTGAAAGTATGTTTGCTATGTCCGGCATTACTTGATTTAGGATTTCTTCAAAACCTTCAGCAGGAATTTCGGCAATAGCTCTTAAGATTTCGAGTTTTTGTACAGGTGGTCTTCCTTTAAGCAATTCCTCTGCGCGCTCAAAGATCTGTTGATAATTTTCTTTACCATTTATGATTTTATTGATGTCTTCGATCATCTCAGCTTTCTGATGTCCACTTAAACCTTCTGCTAGTAGTTTTGTATAATAAACAACTTCTGGACGTTTCTCTTTTGGAACAAGAGACATTTCATCAATAATGTAAATAGCTCCTTCATCAAAGACAGTCTCTAGTAATTTACTTGAGTCTTCTTGGGCCTCTTTTAAATCTGGTTCGCGTTTTCGTTGTGATGCGGGCGGCTGTGCTTCTGGTTCTTTAATGGCTTCTCTTACAGGAACTCGTCCGATCTCAGCTTGAAGTGATGAAGGAGGCTTGTGTTCAATCGTGGCTTGCTCATTTTCTCCGCCATTACTTGCCCAGTAAACCAGTACGACAGGTAAAGCGATAACACAAGCAATATTGATGAACACTCCTTTGGCCATGTCAGTTGCGTCACCACGGATTGCTCCTGGCAATAACCCACCAGCAAGGACGCCGATTATCAAAGCAGAACCGATAACAGCCCATCCGATTGGATTGGAGAATGCAGCGAGTAATGCAAGGCTTCCGAGGACTATAATACCGATTCCTGTTGCTGCAGAAATTATTCGACCAATGACTTCAATCACTCTAGCCAGATCGTTAGATTCTTTGGTTTTTGTCATTACTTGACCCGGGGTATTGCTTGATATCGCTAGATTTCTCCCTTTGTTAGCATTTTGTTCTACCTGTTCTCCTTGCTCTATTTCTTCATTTTCTAACTGGTGTAGGGCTAAATCTGTTGAATCAAGATCGAAACCTAGAGAAGTAAAACGATTGTGGTTCGAGCTAACGAGCATACTTGGTTGAGGGCCTCGTATAGATGGACTTACTGAAGATGGATTTGCTGACATAAACAATCTCACTTTTTACTTTTTAATATAAGAAACTAACATCATGTATATTTATTATATAATTTATTTCTTTTTTTTTTTTTGTGAAAATTAATTTCTGAATTAATTAATTAAAAAAAATAAATGCTTGATCCAATTTGTTACAGGTACATGTTCACGGGGTCCATTCACTATAACTCAGGCTGAAGGCCTGAGTTATAGTGAATGGACCCCGTGAACATGTACCTGTAATCATGAGTTTGGGGCACTCCCAAACTCATGATTAGAGAAGACTGTTATGGAGCTGCTGCTGCCGCTGGGCCGCCAGCTTCGTTTCTTTCTGCTGCTATCGCGTCCTGTACAATACTGCCGATTACAGCCTCATCGAGTGTATTCGAAATAGGCAAGTTCTTTATTTGCAACTCTATTTCTGTTGTGATTTTTTCACGATTCAGGCCAGGAGGAATGTTGGCAATAGCTTTTAGGATGTTGGTCATTTCTGGAACAGATCTTTTTTGAATCCATGGTGCTGCAAGCTCTATGATCGTATCATAATTTTCTGGATGATCGGTCATAAACTGATTTACCAAGTCTATAGTGTTGACTATTCGTTTGGTGTTGAACCCCGACTCATCTTCCTTAGGTAAGTTTTTTGTTAGCAGACCTACTCCCCACATGACTTTTTCAAGTCTTTCAGGAGGATGAACGTTGGCAATAGCTTTTTGGATCTCCTTTTGTTGAAAAATTGATTTCCCTTCAATGAATGGTGCTGCGAGTCTAACGACCTCTTTATAATTTGGACGTTGAGGCGCAAGTTCATTTATAGTGGGTATAGTCCCGAGTGCTTGTTCCAATTGTTTATTCGCCGCTGGGTCATTTTGATTAGATATATTTTGTATTAACAGAGCTACTTCCCTTGTTACTATTTCTAGATTCGCAGGAGAAATGTTGTGAATAGCATTCATGATCTGGAGTCTTTGTCCGATTGGTCTGTCTGCAATCAATGGCGCTACGAGCCTAAAAAAGTTTTCGTAGTCAGTTCTTTCACGCATGAAATTCTCGACTGCACGAACGATCTTGGATTTTTCAGAATCATCCAAACCTGCTGCTAATGGTGCTACATATGGATCAATGATGGCTGTATGTATAATCCCGAGTATTTGTTTGATATATGGCGTTTCCCCAATTCCTTGAGGCTCTTTCCCAGGTATGTTTTTTATTAACAGATCTACGTTTTGTACGACTTCGTTAAGACGCTCAGGCGGGATTTTCGCAATAGCTTCCAGGATTTGGCGTCTTTCTCCAATTGATCTTCCTTCAAACAGTTTAGCTACGTGCTCAAAAATCTGCGGGTAATTTTCTTTATTATTTATGATCCCATTGACATCTCCGACCATCCAAGCTCTTTGATAACCCAGTGGTAAATCCTTTGTTAGTAGCGTTGCATAATGAACAACTTCTGGACGTCTGCCCTTTTCAATATAGTTTATCTCTGTAACAATCTCGGTTGGATCGGAGATTCCATCCAGTAGGGGACCTGAATCTTTTCGGGCCTCTTTTTCACTTGTTTTGGGGGTTCGTGTTGGCGCAAACTGCCGTTCTTCTTTGGCTTGAACAGCTACTTCTTCAGGGGGTTCAGGTAATAGGCGAGGTTTATTTTTAATTTCTAATTGTTGGTTTCCTTTTTTACTTTCCTCCAAATTCATCATTGCGATAAGAAATCCAAGAGAAGAAGCACAAACGATGTTGATGATCACTCCTTTGGCCATCTCTTTGGCTGTATCTGCTATGTTTATGTCACCACCACCACGGATTGCTCCTGGGAATAATCCACCTGCAAGGATGCCGATTATTAAGGCTGAACCGACAACAGCCCACCCAATTGGATTGGAAAGTGCAGCGAGTACGAAGACCATAGCAGCGATTCCTGCTACAGCAGAAATCACCCGTCCTGTCACTTCAATCGCTCTAGCCACATTTTCATATTTATCGTTTTTTGGTTGTAGTTGTTTTTGGAGTTCATCTTTTGAACTAATAGGAACCAATGGCTGAGATTCACTGGATGCCTTTGAACTAGACGGATCACGTAGCAAGCCTTGTTCCATGGGTGTAATTGCATGTGCTGAACTTAAAGGAGATAATGGAGCCGATAAATGTCCTGACATAAACAACCTCGATTTTTTTTATTATTTAATACAAAAACTAATATCACATATACTTATTATATATTTTGTTTCTATTTTTATGCAAAAAAATAATTTTTAAATCAGCAACTAGGAGTGAGATAATTTACGAGGGTAAATGGGAATTGTTTAAAAAAATCTTCTCGCTCCTAATTCCTGGGCTTTTAGGATCTATGCATTCCAATTTTACTACCACAGAGCCCACAGAGATCATAGAGAGGGAAGAGGTGGCATGCGTCATATGAAACTATAAATTTCTCTCTATGATCTCTGTGGGCTCTGTGGTAGTAAAAAATTTGGAATGCATATATCCTAAAAGTTCTAAAAATTTGAAAAGACAATCCTAAGTAGTGGTGTTTCCCGCTATTCTTTCTTAATGTGCGCTTCAAAAGGGCCAAACTCGAGAACCACTTTGTGGTAAAGAAGTCTAGTGGACTAGAGGGCGACCCCGAAACCCCATTTATCGAGCAGCTTATCGTAGGAGCCATCAGCTTTAAGTTCATTCAGAACTTCATTAAATTTATCGATCAGAATTTTTCCATCTTCATTGCGGAGGGTGATGAGACGGAGTCCTTCAGTAATAAACGGGGTAGAGACGACTTTTATTTGATCTCGATATAACCCTTCTGTAAGGGTATAGGCAGCGATTTTATTCAAAATTACCGCATCGACTTCTTCTTGCACGAGTGCTTCAACTGCTTTATTGTCGTTTGGATAGGCAACGAGTTGTACTTGATTTGCATGGGCGCGTTCATTGAGGAGAGCACTGGAAAAAGAAGGGCCGCCAATGGAGATTCCGACGAGGCGGTTGCGTAATTCCTCCAACGAATGCACATTAGACTTTTGATCCACGACCAGTATAGGACCCGTTTCTATTAAGATTTCCGATACTAGGTAGGCCTTTTGATTAATTTCTTCCCCATTACTTTTAACGAGGATGGCATCGCAAATGCCTTGGTCTAAATTGACCATTAGCCTGCTTGGATGGCTTTCGAGCCATTTGAAGTGCAAGCCACTTTTCTTTGATATAAAATTAAAAAAAGTGTTGGTAAAAGCAGTGAGTTGTCTTTTTTTTCCCAGGAGATCGATTGCATACCATGTGGGATCGCGGGCAATGATGTAGGTTTCTTTATCGTAGGAAAGCTCAGATGTGGACCGAATATAGAAGTAGAAAGGGAGGATCGCTAAGAATCCGATGATGAAGAAGACATAAACGCGTCTCCGTATCCCGAGTTTCTTTAGGCTGGTGTTAAGGAAATTAAAAAATGCGGCACTTATCGACGATACTGTATTCATGTCTGATCCGTTCTAAAATTTCATTGTCGAGTAGGCAAGGGCTAATTCCCCATATTTTTTCGCAGTAGTTTTTAATTGAGTTGTCGGTAGAAAACTTAGACATCCCGGCAATGTTATGAATTGCATATTCAGCCCATAAGTTTGGTTTTTGATATAAGTTCTCGACTTCAAGTTGTGTCTTATAATAACTTTCTAAATCCTTGAGCGTAAAATAACGATCAGGTGGGCCTCCATAGTGCGATTCCATCAGTTTGTGGTAAAGATCGCTGAATGCTAAATGCTCTGCATCATCATTGGCGAAGGTGTGATCGCGAAGGCTGTCTACGGCTCTTTTGATTTTTGGATTTTGATTGCAAATTTCTTTAGGATTATACAAGTTGTTGTTTTTTAATGCATTAATTTCTTTTGCCGAGCATCCAAAACCAAATGGCCACCATTGATCTGTCACCTCTTCATTCATTTCAATATTGGCTCCATCATGGGTTCCAATTGTGAGAGCTCCATTCATGCTGAATTTCATGTTTCCTGTCCCAGAAGCCTCTGTGCCCGCAGTAGAGATTTGTTCCGACAGGTCGGCAGCCGGGATGATCACTTCGGCTTTTGAGACATTATAATTTTCGATATAGATGATTTTTAATGCGTTTCCTACCGCGGGATCTCTGTTGATTCGCCGGGCAACGCATGAAATAAGACGGATGATATCTTTGGCTGTTTCATAACTAGCAGCTGATTTTCCCCCGAAAATGCATGTTCGTTTAATCCTTTGATGTGAGGAACCAGCACAGATTTCCTGGTAGAGCATAATGACATGGAGAATATTGAGAAGCTGTCGTTTATATTCGTGAATGCGCTTGACTTGCACATCGAACAGGGAGTTGACATCGATGATTGGGGGAGGGGAGAAGTATTCTCCCGAGGCATTGCGAAGTCTGTTCGAGTGATTGATTAAATCGACAAGGTGGGTTTTGTTTTTCCTTTTTATGGCTAAAAATTCTTCTTGGGATTTGAGGTCACTCGCATATTCAGCCAGTTTTTTTATTTGGGTGAAATCGGTGATCCATCCATCGCCAATTCGTTTTGTAATGAATTTTGCTAGGTCTGGGTTGCAATGGAGAAGCCAACGCCTTTGTGTGACACCGTTAGTGACATTAGTGAAGCGCTCTGGGTAGAGTTCATAAAAATCTTTAAAGACATCGTGTTTGAGAATTTCTGTATGTAGGGCTGCCACACCATTGATTTTATGTGAACCGATAATAGCTAGATTGGCCATCCGTATTTTATTATTTTCAATGATAGACATCCTGCGGATTTTTTCTTCATCCTCTGGATAGCGATGACGAATTGAATTGCAAAATTCGTGATTAAGACGTTCGATGATTTTATATTGACGTGGTAGCAGGTAATACAGAAGGGATTGTTCCCATTGTTCCAGAGCTTCCCCTAAAATTGTATGATTCGTGTAGCCCATACACGCTATTGTCATTTCTACAGCTGTTTTCCAGGGGATATCGTGTTCTTTTGTTAAAATGCGAATGAGCTCAGGAATAATTAAAGCGGGGTGGGTGTCATTAATTTGTATGCGCACCTTGTCTGCAAACGCTCTAAAATTGGTATGGCTGGCCAAATAATGACGGATAATATCTTGTAAGCTTGCTGAGACAAGGAGAAATTCCTGCTTTAGGCGGATCCGTTTTCCAATATCATGGTAATCACTTGGATAAAGGACATCTGTTAAGGCTGTATTTTCAGCAGCTTCATCGAGTCTTCCAGCATTATAACGCTGCAGTAGAAAATTATGAGGGGTGTCTTTTGTCGTCCACAAACGCAGCGTGACGACAGAATAGTTTTTGTCTTTGCTGTAGCCGATGATTGGAATGTCATAGGGGAGGGCCCAAACTTCCTCATGGTCACTTAGAAGCAGGATAGAATCATTATGGATATTTGTCGTCTCTGTCGTCTTACCTCCAAATTTAACGACAACTTTTCTTAAATCACGACGAAATTCCCAAGGATTGTTTCTAAGGAGCCAGCAATCTGGAGCTTCTACTTGCAGTCCATTCCACAATTGTTGCTCAAAAATCCCATATTGATAGCGCAGTCCATAGGCAACAACAGGGTAGTTATGCGTCGCCAAAGAATCTAAAAAGCAAGAAGCAAGACGTCCTAAACCTCCATTGCCAAGTCCTGGATCTGACTCTCTAGAGATGATGTCAGCAAGATTCCGGTTCATTTTATGTAGGACCAAACGCACAATAGCATCTGACTGTAGATTTGTGATGTTATTGCTAAGTATTCGGCCGGGGAGATACTCCATCGATAAATAGTAGAGAGTACGGACATCTTGCGCCACTTGAGTCCGTGAAGTCGCCAGCCAATTGATCATGATCTCTTCGCGAATAGCTTGGGAGAAAGCGTAGTAAAACTCATCAGCATTAGCCTCGTCAGAGACGCGACCCATCATTGTGATTAAATAGTGTTTTGTTTTGGCAACAAGCATTTCAGCTTGTTCTTCAATATAACTTGGATCCATAGCTGCTTTTTTAAATCTGTTTTTTACCAGAAAAACTCGCATATCGCTTAAAATTTAGACTATTGGAAAAACAGTTTTTTGCCTAGCGGTTTTTTATCAGTGCGACTATTGAGAATTGAGATTGTACTTCATCACTTTAGCATGGGCACCATTTTTCACTCTTTCTTCGTCATAGGCATCTCCAGATAGATGACAAGCCCATATGGTGATTTCTTGCAGGTCCTGTGCTTCTAATAGGGGAAGGTGTGCTAAACTGCGGTTTTGTGCAGCAAAGTTCTGAGGACTAAGTCCTACGATAACAGCATCTGTTCGTTTGGCTTGAAGCAGGGCAGCAATTGCAATATTTGCCATTTCACACCGATATTTGGCAGCCAATTCACTCAGTACAAAAAGACGTCGTTGAAATTCTTTCCACCCACAAGCTGCATCGATGAGAAGTTTGTACTTTACCAGAGAGCGATTTGTCAATTGTTCTAATGCGGGTTCTTCTTTGGCAAGCCATTTCTCATTGATAAACCCTCCAAGGAGTGAACCATAGCCAAATATCTTGATATTTTTTTCGCGACATAATTGCTCGATGCCTCGTTCAGCCCTTCTATCGAAAAGAGAAATTTGGACTTGTAGGGAAGCAATATCAAAATATCCCAAAAATTCTAGTAGGTATTTGCTATTTACATTCGTCAGGCCGATTTCAGCGATTTTACCCTTAGCTTTTAATTCTGAAAGAAATTCCATGGTGGAAAGGTAGTTATTCACTTCCCAATCCCACCAGTGAAGTTGCACGAGATCGATACGTTCAACTTGCAAACGTTTAAGAGAGCGGTCGATGATATTTTCAACGTATTTGCGGTCAATGTCTTTTAGATGGTTGAGATCTGGCACAAACTTAGTGTGGATGCGCAGTTTTTTTCGTGTTGTCTTTGAAACATTCCCCAATAATTCTTCGACTCCAAGATAAATATCCCCGCAGTCAAAGGTGATAAACCCACATTCGACGGCATCTACAATTGGCTGTATGCCAGAATTCTGCTGAGAATGACCAACAGAAAGCTGCCAGCAGCCTCTAATGATGTTCGATGTGTTTACTTTTTCATTCATGAGAATGTTTCGTTGCTGTTACTTGGTGGTGGTAAAAGGTCTTTTTTCCTATCCTTGATATTTTAAAAACACCTCCGCAATTGACATCTGGACAAGCGACCATGTGATCTGTGCTCATCCAGTCGTTGGGATCTGTACACCGTTGTTTCACCGTGATGATTGGCATTAGGGCGGCAAGGCAGTAGATGGGGAAACTCTGGCCATCCGGCAGAGAAAAATTCTCACCAGAGAGCAGAAAGTAATCTCCTACCTTGTGGTTGCAAACCATCGGTTTGATCCCATTATTGAGCACTTCAACTTTGATATCGTAAAGTTCAAAACTATCATCCTTTTGCATAAATTATCCTTTTGTATGAATTGTTCTTTTTGAGAATATAGGCTGCCGCTAATGCGGTCAACATGAATGGAATGCAGATTGCAAAGTTTGTATGAAACAAGGCAATACTGATGTGGCAAATCATGGGGGCTAAAGCAGAAGTAAAAGAAGCTCCCAGAGAATAGTAGGTCGAGATCGCAGTGTTGCGTGCTTGACCAGCAAAAAGATCCCCGAAAAAACGAGGAGTGCAAAGACAGAAAATCATGTGGAAAAGATTCATGACAATCTGCGCCATTAATATAGCTGGATAGCAACCTAGGACCAAAGCCAGACCCAAAAAGGGTGCACTTAAGAAAACTCCGAAGGCCCCAAACCTCATCATCTTGCGGTAGCAGAGGGAAAATCTATCTGCAAAATAGCCACACAACGGTGGCAGTACGATCCAAAGACCAAGTAAAAGCGAATTGGCTTTGAATATTTCAGATCGAGAAATTTCCAGATTTTGATGCACAAACTCATTGAGATAAATCAACGATCCGTAAAAAACTAAAACGAGCATCGATGCGACGATTAATGCTTCTAAGATGGCTTTTTTATCTTTTACGGATTCTGTTGCTATTTCGGAGATTTTTTCTATTGTCGTCACATGATATTCTTTCATGAATGAGCGAAGGGATAAGAGAAAAAAACCAATTAATCCTCCTATCAAAAACGTCACACGAAAATTTTCTACATACTGACTGGCTAGAAAACTTGCAAACATTCCTCCTAGGTGCGTCGATGAAACAACACAGGCTCCATAAAAAGTACGGAGCTTTGGGTTGAGTTCGAAAGCATACGTCATTGCAGTTCCATATTCTCCTCCAACGGCAAGTCCCTGACAGATTCGACAAAGGAGGAAAAATATGGTTGATGTCAATCCTAATACCTGCACACTCGGGATGAAAGCTAACGCAAGAGTTGCGGTTGACATCAATACCATAGAGCTGATCAATGAGGTTTTACGCCCATACAAATCGCCGATGCAACCGAAGCAAAAAGCTCCCAAAGGCCTAAATAGGAAGGCGATTGCATATCCTATGTAGGCATAGAGCAATTTGAGTTCAAGGCTGCTGTTGCCGACAAATTCTTCGACGATAGAGCTCGCTAGCAAGCTAACGAGCATCATGTCAAAGTGTTCAAAAGCAACCCCTAAGATGATGATAAAAAAACTTTGTTTTGCTTTATCAATCATCATGAGTTTTTTCCTCTTCTAGAGGTGGTGCTGCTGCTGCCTGCTCTTCTGCTTGGGCTTGCGCAGTTGCAGCTTGTTCTGCCTTGAAACACTTAAGACCGATATTTTTAACCGTCACTGATTTGTCAACCCATCTTAAAACATAAGCTTCTGAGTTTTTATCAAAATCCTCACTGTCTTGAGTATTTAAGTCTTTTCCAACGGTATCTGGAACAAGAGTAAGGCATAAAGCTGCTCCCAGACCAGCAAGAGGAGAGCTCACACCTCCTGCATCACCAACTCGGCGGACATTGCCTAGTGAAAAATCGACAGCTATTTTATTTGTAATAGTCACTGGTTCTTCTACCATATTTAAAATCTTAGGTAAGGCCTCGATATTTTTAAGCTTAAAGGCTATTTGCGCGAATTCTAATATAGCCTCTTGCATACCAGCTTTATCGGAAGTTACAGCGACGTTGACAATGTGGCTTTTGGCGTTAAAAATTACATTCGCTATTCGTAAAGTTTTTTGGGTGGTGTCGAAAAAGGAGGTGACAAAGGTTTCTGCTCCGTTGTATTCGAGATTTGCAAAGGCCCAGCTTTCATTGCTACACTCGTTTTCTATGACTTTCGTCCTCATTTGAAGCAGTTCCGCAGTTTCAGAATGTGCGCCCTCAGCTATATAGACTCTGTCTGGTTTTAGAATAATTGGAGAGCTTACACCGTCGATTTTTCTGATTTGTACCGTCGATATTCCTCCAGTCTCTGTGCGTTCTAAAATATCGGTTTCTGCGTGGGTAATTATCTTAACACCAGCTTTTGAGAGCTGCTGGACAAGAAATCTTTGGAGAGCTCCAATTTGCACACTATAAACTCCATCTTTTGTGAAAAGTTTGTTAAAGTGTTCGCGTTCAAAGGGGATAGACTTATCGTGTTTTAGTCCGAAAACTTTAGAATGCTCAACGCGTCTTGCTCCTGCTTTTGTGATTAGAAAGACTTCATGTTCTTTAATTCTTGCTGCAACGGATGCTTGGAATTCTTCGAGCAATCCAAATTCTTCTAAAAAGGTATCTGCTTCTACGTTAATATTAACGATATTGAAGCGAGAAAAAATATCCTCCCTTCTGTCAACGATAGTGACATCATAGCCTGCTTTAAGTAATTTGAAAGCAGTCGTTAGCCCTGCGGGACCTGCACCTTTGATAAGGGCAGTTTTCTTCGGTAGTAAAGACACATCCCTAGAAAAATGATCATGAGGGAAAACTGTTATTTCAGTAAGTTGCATAATAATCCTCTTAAACTTTTGTTTGCTTGTTTATGTAATGTTACACCATTACATCATTTTGCGTCAAGCTTTTTTGTAAAAAAAAGGTAAAATGATGAAAATAAAGGAGTAAGGATTAGGTCTATGGGTTAACAGTTTCAAAAGTGTACCCAAAATAATCGATATCGGCCTTGTATTTTCTGGCGATAATTTCTTGGGTTCTTGGCGTGTAGTAGGCACTGTAGTGTTTATGTTTAGAAGCGTTTTTATGTGGACATTCAGTGTTTTCTATGTTCAGACGTTCGAGGACGCAAGCAAAGTCCTTGTCAAAGTTTTCTAGCCGACCGATAAAATCCATTTCTGCGACCGGTATGGCGCTAGTTTGTAGTTTGATATGTCGGTCTGCTATCTTCAAATTTTGTCTGTCAAGGAAGTCGACAAAATAGTCAAAATCCTTCCCATAACACTCTTTAAATGGCTTGTAGCGCTCCTTTACCACCTTGTCTTGGTAACAAGAAACAGCGCGGTCCCATGGGTTTCGAACAAAGGCAAATTTGAAATAATCTGGGTGTAGCTTATATGAGAGGTAGATGTCGCGTGTGGCACTTGTGTCATTTTTTCTTAGAACTTCCCTAATGGAATTTCCTCCAACTTTAGAATTCCAGAACCACACGAATTTTTTGTCATGGCTAATGACTGTTCTGTGGTGGTGCTCAAGGTACTTTCTAACGTAAAACCATGAAACAGAAATTAATACAATGATGAGTGAGGTTTTAAATAAAAAAGACCAGTTCCAGTTTTTCATTTCTATTTCCTTGCGTTTCCGTATAGATTATTCATTAACAGTTTCAAAGGTGTATCCAAAATAATCAATATCGGCTTTATATTTTCTAGCGATAATTTCTCGGGTTTCATCTGTATAGTAGGTGCTATAATGTGCATGATCCGTTCGATTTTTGTGTAAATAATTGTTGTTTTTACAACCAAGACGTTCTAGGACGTAGGGAAGATCTTCTGAAAAGTTTTCTAACCGACCAATAAAATCCATTTCTTCTAATGGCATCGATGCTGTTTGGAGTTTGATGTGTTTATCAGCTGTGAGCAAATCCTGTTTATCAATATATCTGACAAAACAGTCAAAATTTTTTCCATGGCATTCTTTAAAGCGTTTTTTGTCTGCCGTGACGATTCTATTTTGGTAGCAAGAAACGACGCGATCCCAGGGATTTCTAACGAAGGCAAATTTAAAATAATCGGGGTAGTCGTTGCTATCGTACGGAGCATCATAGTTAAATGAAGAAATGGCTTCATTTGTATTTAAAATGTTTGCAATCGTTTTTGATCCAACTTTTGAAACTCTAAACCAAACAAATTTCTTTTCGTGGCCTAATGTAGTATTGTAATGAGGTAAGGATTCTCTGTACGCGAATAGCAGGATGAAACACAACGAGCATACGAACAAAAAAGAGAGTAGACATTTTGATAAAAACCACCAGTTCCAGTTTTTCATTTAGTTTCCTTCGTTTAGGGTGAGACACAAAAAATATTTTATGTTTATACGTTATACTAGGAGGTGCGATTTTAGTCAATAACCCTATCAGATTGTAAAGCATTTTGAATAGTGCAAGCCTAGCCACCCCTCTTCGGCCATTTGTTCTCTCAATATCCATTCTCTTTGATAAACTTCTCCCTCTAAAACACCGGAAATAAAAAATTCGCAGGGCACATCTTTTAACATCGGTAATGATTTGAGAGCGATTTCTTGCTCCGAAGAGATCATATTCATTAGGACAACTAAATTAGAAGCTGTCAATCGATAATCCTTTGGAAATCCAAAAGTGATGTCGAGTTGGTTGATCCTAGCATTCTCTTTTGCATGTTCGATTGCTTCTGGATCGATGTCAATGCCGTGAACGGAGGCAGCCCCCAGTGCCGCTGCCGCTAAGGATAGGATGCCACTTCCACAGCCAATGTCTAGGACATGTGCATCTTTAACGTAAGGGGTCATCATTTTTAGCACTAGGCGGGTTGTGGGATGTGAAAGATCGCCGAATCCGGGGCCTGGATTGAGTTTAAGCACTCTTGATCCCACCTCAATTTCAAAGTTATTCCACTGTTTAGTCCAGTCTATGGGGTCGAGAGTGCATTCTTCTACCTTAGCAAATGGAACCTCCACCATTTGTTTAGCAAAGATTTCTTTTTTGCCCCCTGGTGTTTCATTGCTGTAGAGCAATTCAATCCCGAGTTCTTCTAGCTTTTCCCAGGAACTTTCGATGTCGGATTCAATTGTGTAACAATAAATTTTCATGGAGAGGATATTAACACTTCTGATAATTTTTTGCAAAAAAAATGTGACTATGGTATTATGACTATAGGAGGATAGTAATTATGAAAAAATACGTTGCTGCAGGTAAATTTAAGGCTCAGTGTTTAAAAATGATGGATGAAGTGAAGGCTTCTGGATGCGAAATTGTGATTACAAAGCATCGTTTACCGATTGTTAAGCTATCTCCTATTGCGGATGATGAAAGGAATTTATTTGGCGCTTTAAAAGGAGGCGTTCATATCAAAGGAGATTTGTTGAAATCTGTTGATGAGGAATGGGATGCCGATCGTTAAAAAACTAGAGCAGCATAAATTGCTCCTTGATACACATGTGTGGATTTGGTTAATGAATGGGGATTTGAGGTTATCATCTAATTTTCTCAAAGCTGTAAATCGTTGTCAAAAGCATGATGGCATTTTGATTTCTGCGATATCCATATGGGAAATAGGGATGTTGGTGGAAAAAAAACGCATTGAATTGGAAATGGATTGTTTGGATTGGGTGGAGAGGTCTTTGGCTTTGCCTGGAATGGCGTTAATCCCGATTTCTCCAAAAATTGCCATTCAAAGTGCGCGATTATCAGGTGTGATACATGGAGATCCTGCCGACCGAATCATAGCAGCTACAGCTATAGAAGAAAATGCCGTGTTGGTAACTCATGATCAGAAGATTTTAGATTATGGAACAGATAAATTTCTTTCGGTATATGACCCTAAGAAATAGTTCTCTGAAATAGGGTTTGGCTTCGTTTTATTTTCTACGCGAAGCGTTTGGAGTGCGAAAGTCCTCTTTCGCTTTTGTTGTTCAGGGTAAAGCGAAAGTGGGCTTTCGCACTCCAAACGCTTCGCGTAGATAATTGATCCGACTCCAAATGTTGAATCACGTCCGCTATAATTTTGGTAATCAATTTAATGTTTTAGACATGACTGACGTTGGGAATTTTCCACATAAAGATTTTTCTATTAATAGCCATCCTTGTTTGGCATACCAAGCTTCTTGGTCTGGCGTGTGAAGATATATTGGTTGTTCATTTTCAGGTAGTTTATTAAAAAATCCACTAAAATTCAATTGAAAATGGGATCAAATCTGACAATTTTTCGATGGACAATCTTTTTTTATTCCTGCTACATTGTTTCTTGGAAATGGGGAGAGAGGAATAAAAATGAATAAAATATCACTAATCATTGCTTTATCGATTCCATTGTTTTCACATGCCAGTCCGATTCTGGATATTCTTAAGATAGAACCCTCAGAAGAATCTAGAGATTTTATAGCAAATAAAAAGGAATTTCAGCTCCACACTCTTCTCACAGAACAGCGACATCCTAAAACATGGGATCTAAGCTACCAAATTCAAACAGATACGTTGGTTGGCATTCAATCTCTTTTAAGTGTCGATATCGATGTTTCGCAAAGAATTCTTGAACTGTCTGAGGATACATCACTTCTTGATCAGGCTGTCTCCTCTGTGAAAGATGCAATTTTAGAGGGTAGGAGCATTTATATCTATGGTTGCGGAGCAACCGGTCGTCTTGCCAAACAAATGGAAAGCTCTTTTTGGCGTCCTTTTTGGAAGAAAATGGAATCACACCCTCGATGGGAATCTATTAAAAGCCATTTTGCAAATATTGGAAATCGTTTGATTGGTGAAATGACAGGAGGGGACCGTGCTCTTATCAGCTCGTTAGAGGGATTTGAGGATCTTCATTTGATTGGGCGCTTGCAGCTTGAAGATCACCATATTCAGAAGGGGGATGTCATTTTTGCAGTCACTGAAGGAGGGGAAACATCTTCTGTGATTGGAACGATTTTAGCCGCTTCGGATCAGTACTCTAGTTCTGATGATATCATCGAAAAACAAAAACACCTTTATTTCATCTACAATAACCCAGACCATTTACTCCTCCCATTTGAAAGAAGCCGTAAAGTGCTGGAAAACGATGCGATTACGAAACTTTGTCTAGCAACAGGGCCACAATCGATTACAGGCTCTACAAGGTTACAAGCAACGACAAGCGAAACATTTGTAGTAGGTGTTATCCTGGAACAGGCGATATATGAATTGCTGGAACCTCATCTTTCAAAAGAGGAATTGGAAGAATTGAAATTCTATTCCATCTCGATGCGTGAAAGGCTTTTAAGCTTTTTACAGGTACAACAAGGCGTCTATGAAATTCGGAATGCGATCAGTCGATTGACCGATTTGGAAGCCTCTACATATAGAAATAAAGGCTTTTCTACCTATTTCGCACAAGACGCGTTGATTACAGTGTTTATTGATTCAACAGAACGAGCTCCAACGTTTAGGCTCTTTCCTTTGGATACTTGTGATGCGATTGCAAGAAAATCATGGATTCAAGTGTGGACGCCCGCTGCAGATAAGTTAGAGGCGTGGAATAGCTTTTTGGGACGTCCCTTTTTTGGTCTCGATAGAAAGTTTTATGAATCGCCATTTTCTCAAGATATAGAGGATCCTTACCTAAAAACAGCGGCTCTTCGCAGTCTAAAAAATGCAGGAAATGAGCAGCAACTTTTGTATGATTTTTCTTACTCTCAAGCAAATGTAGAGGTGTATGGCCCTCAGAAAGGGGATCTTGGTGTTATGGTTCTTTTTGCAGATGAGATTGAGCAACTGGCAGATGATTCTTTTCCATTTCAAAGCTGGTTGAGAACTTTTGTGGAAAAAAATGCAAATGTCGCAGTCATTGTATTGCCTTTAAAACCACTTATGGCTGATGATTCAATCATTCAGAGTATTAATTACCTCGCCCCGGAAGCTCTTGTATTGCAATTGCCTTTGGATAGCAGTCAGGATCCTTTGAAGTTGCGTCAACATGTGGGATTAAAGATGCTGCTTAATACCCATTCGACGGGGGTCATGGCCAAATTGGGAAGGGTGGTAAGCAATACAATGACCAATGTCAACCCTGGAAATCTCAAGCTCATTGGAAGAGCCACCTTCTTGATTTTGAGTCATGTGAACGACGCTCTTCTTCCGGAGGATAAAATTCTATATGCAGAAGCGAATGCCATTTTATTTGATGCTATTGAATATGGTAGGAGGGTTCAAAAAACAGGACAGAATGCTGAGGTTGGATTGTGTGTGATTCGCATTTTGGAAGCATTGCATAATAAAACTTCTATTTCTTGGGAGGAAGCCGAAACTATTTTAGAAAAGCGAGGACTCGAAGAATATTTAAAAAATGGAGGCCGTCCTGATCCTATTTGTGACTTAGGAAGAACCTGGAAAGGCAATTGAGCATGCGTGGTGGGATGCTTTATCGCTATTGGCAATAAGGGCGTCACCCACGTGGCCCCCAATTGAGCTGCCAGTCATCGTTAGGGCTGTTGAGACAATTTCTACACAGGTATCAAAAGAACCATGTTTGACTTGTTCTTTGTATGCGGACGCCACTGCGTGTGCAATCTCTTCAACTTTTTCTTGAACTTCCATTGGTGGCATTGAATCAAGGCTAACCCGGTCCATTTGTTCGAGCTGTTCGATTTGCTTCGGCTTTTCTATAGGTAGATCTGGAATATCAGGATGCCACTTCATAATATTATAATGCTGTAAATTTTTGTTTTTTTTAGGCCTGGTTCAAATAAGGGTTACATTTTTTCTCCATCCCCTCTCTGTGTTCCTCTGTGCCTCTGTGTTTCACCTTTTTTTGAAACACAGAGGCACAGAGGAACACAGAGAGGGGGCGGAGGAAACCGTTACCTGTTTTGGAGTGTTTTTGAACCAGGCCTTTTTAGAGTTTTCTTATACTTTCAGATCCTATTGAATTTTGGTAAATTTTGCAAACAAAAAGAAATGTAAATCTCAATAAGAAGAATCATTTAGAGTAAGAAAACTGCACAATAATGGCAAGCGCTGCCATTAATTACAAAGAGATGCCATATTGCGTGGTTGTAAGGAAGATTTTCCCACAAAAAGAAGATAACTCCAAGGCTGTAGGAAAGCCCTCCTACAATTAATAATGTCAGTGTAGTCGTTGAGATAACTTGACTTAAAGCAGGCCACCAAAAGATAATTAGCCATCCCATAACGAGGTAAGCAATTAACGAAATTGTTGTTGTTTTATCGAAAGCAAAAACTTTTAAAACCGCTCCGATAACAACTATTGCCCATTCTATTCCGAATAATGTCCATCCAGAAAATTCTCTTAATGGTCCCAAAGTGAAGGGAGAATATGAACCAGCGATAAGCACATAAATACAAATATGATCCATGATACGCAAACTCTCTTTAGTGTGGAGAGTTTGACATCGATGGTAATAGGTCGATATCCCATATAAAAGAACAAGAGAAATGCCAAATATTGAATAACTTACAATGCTCCAAACGTCCCCATACAAATAGGCAGAGAAAATTAAAACAGGTAGACCTATAAGACTTAAAATCCAAGCCATGCCGTGAGTTCGATAATTAAATAGTTCTTCGCGCTTGCTTTCCCCTGAAATGGGGCAAATATGGTCGTCTATAGGATCCCTCCTTTAAAAATTGGGGTCAGGCCTGACATTCTGACATTCGCTTAAGCGCATTTGTATGCTAGTTTTAGGATAAACTAAAATTAACATAGAGTCGATAGATTTTTCACATCAAGTGTTCGAATTATTTTTTTTGAACTCGGGAAATTCCGTAGAGCCATTCCCGTTGTGATTTTTCCGAGGAGGTTCGGGAAGTTTTCGAATGAGTTTACCCCACCCCTCCGAAAAGCATATTTACTTACATATACTTGAGGAGGGGTGGCGGTAAAATCATCGAAAAACTCCCGAAGATCCTCGAAAGGGCACAGCGGGAATGGTTCGTATTTTAAATGCTGATTTTTTAAGGAGATTTGTGATAGAATCCTTTTTCTTTAAGAAAGGAGTCTAAATATCATGAAGGATTTAAGTGATAATGAAAAGCTAGAGACAAAATTGTTGATTACTTTTCCTAAAAGCAGTGAGGATCATAGGTTGCAATTAGTGGGAATTAATGGCGCTATTTTTGCAATTGTTTATTCCCCCTTGGAGTCGCTTGGACCGATTCGTCTCTATTGTGAGGAATGGAGTCTTGTTCTATTGGCGCCGCTTAAAAGTAAATCAGATATTTTAGTTTCAGCGATTAATGTTATTTGCCTAAACGAAATTGTATCGGAAGAGGGAAATATTAATATACATGCTTCTAATCGATTGGTGAAATTTGCAGGATTGTTCAATCTTCCCGAGAAAGTAAGCAGAGGGGAACGGGGTGAGTTCCAATTTGTTGATGACCCAGGAGCTTTATTGTATTATCATCGACTATTTAGGAGCATTGTTAGCAGTGCACATAATGGAAGTTCTGATTCGATTTTTCAAGCACAACAACAATTTATTACAGTTCTTTGTACATTAGCTGATAAAATCGGAGAAAAGCCAAAAAATTTGGATCTCCATGAAGTTCTTAACATTTGGAATATTTCCTGTTTGAAAACATGATGAGTTTTGAACAAATGGGTCAAGAAATAAGGTCAGGTCTGACTGCCTCTCCATCATTTTAAATGGAAAATAATATGAAAAAATAAGAAAATAACAGGATAGGCAGGATCGGCTTCGCCGGCAGGATACCCCCTACATGTTCTGCCGGCAAAGCTGATCCTGCCTATTCTGTTATTTTTATT
>JABDDS010000045.1 GCA_013287465.1 Chlamydiota bacterium
ACTTCCAGAAGAGAAACTCATTCAACTAGTTTATGGCAACGATGTTGCCGACCAAAATCAATTTCGTTAATCCAAATTGCAGCTGTTGCCGGAATCGCATTATTACTCCTAAGCCAAGCCTTCCTTCTCGGAGGAATAGGTCAATCATTCCAAGATAAAGCACTTTGTCCAATACCTACCTTTAACACACCCCCTGGTACCGTCAGCTGTGATTTCGTTTCGGATAATTTTTTTGCAAATTTAAAGCCTGACCAATTTGAAGGTTACTCCCATTTTCCTGCTCATCTATCAAAATTTATGAACAATCAACTTGTCTTAGCTGGCGAAGGTGAACGGGCATGTCATATCAATGAACACCCCGAAATATTTGAAATCTGCGAACAATTTTCGGCTAATGCAAAAAAAATAGTGGAAAACGATCCTCAGTTTCAAAAATCAATTAAAAAATCCGGAAAGAAAGACCTCCAAGAGAAAGGCCTAACGACAACTATAAATGTTCAAAATCAAATATACCAATTTAACTTTGGTATGAATCCAAAAAAACAGAAAAATTTTCAAACGGCGATGAAGTTTATCGAGGAAAAAATGCTTAAAAGAACAGACTTCTACGAACAGCCTGTAAAAAGTCTAGTTGCAACAATAAAAAAAACTCACAGTATCCTTTTAAACCAGCTAGAGGCTGGGGCAGGGGAATACCGAAATTCTGAAATTAGCGTATATTTTAATGAATATCTCTATACTTTTGAAGACTTCTATTTTTATCTACGCGATAAGTTGAAAGCATCCAGAGAAGAATTACAAGCATTTGAAAGCGGAATGAAAAAGTTTGCTCAACCAGATATCATGACAGCCAAAGAGTTATCAGTGATGAATAAATTATTCTATTTTCCTCCCAGTCCTAGAAAAATTTCTAAGTTGATGAATCAATTCGCTAAGGAATGGCTTACCTATGGGAAGCAGGACATTCACCCAATTTCATTAGCTAGTTGGGTCCATTGCCAAATTGGACAAATCCATCCATTTTCTGACGCAAATGGACGACTTGCTCGCCTTTTAATGAATGGTGTTCTTTCAGCTGGAGGATATACCCCGGTGATTTTTCACGATGACAACGAGTATCAAAAGGCAATGCAAGACGAAAATACCGTGCCTGGAAGTTTTACTAAATATTTAATCAAAGAAATTGACATAAACCACCAATACAAGTTCCTTTCGTAGGCTCCGAAAAAATATATAGTAGAAAAAAAACTTCTAACATGATACAATGCGCTCAAGGCCTGTCCTGTTTGGCAGGCAGCGTATTTTCTTTTGGAGATTTACTTTGAATCAGGTTGTCCATTTGATGCCGCATACAATCAAGGCTTTTGCTCTCTCTGACGTTGGGCTGGTGCGTCAAAATAATGAAGATGCCTGGGAGATACTCCCAAATCTGAATTTTTTCATCCTCGCAGATGGAATGGGAGGACATCAAGCCGGAGAGATCGCTGCAAACGAAGCCGTCTCAAACCTCGCTGAAATGATGAGTAGAAAGACCCAAGCTGAATATGATCGGATGTCTACAAAAGAAGTTGAAGAATGCTTAAAACAGGCCATTATACACGTTAACGCCCACATTTTTAAAATGGGACGAGCCAACCCCGACCTAAGAGGAATGGGAACCACTTTATGTGCGATCTTTTTTCATCCCAAAGGGGTGATTGTCGCTCATGTAGGCGATAGCCGCATCTACCGATTGCATGAGGAGATCTTGCAGTTACTTACAAGAGATCACTCTCTCTTCTGCGAACTCGTTGACCAAGGGCAAATCGCTCAGGACCAGGCCAATGAATTCCTCTACGGAAACATCATTACCAAAGCTATTGGAACCGAACCTAAAGTAGACCCTGCAGTTAAAACCATAGAAGCAGTCGTCGGAGATGTTTATTTAATGTGTTCTGATGGACTATCAGACCTTCTTAACATCAACGAAATCAATGAAATCGTCGCAACATCAGTCGATTTCGCAGAAACGGCTGAAAACTTAGTTTCTTTCGCCAATAAAAGAGGCGGCCGAGATAATATCACTGTCGTCCTAGCTAAAATCACCTCATGAAACGAATCTACCTCGATAACAATGGCAGCACAGCGCTAGATCCTCGCGTTTGTCATAGCCTAGCCAAAATACTCCAAGATTTACAAGGCAATCCTTCAAGCACCCATTTTTTTGGCCGGCAAACCCTTGGGGCTGTAGGCAAAGCAAGAGATTCAATAGCCTCATACTTAGGTGTCAAACCTCACGAACTTATTTTCACCTCTGGAGGTACAGAAGGGGCTAATATGGTCCTTAAAGGAATCTCTTCACAGAAAAAAAAGGGACATATCATCACATCGACCGTGGAGCATTCATGTGTGTTTGCGACTATTCAAGCATTAGAAAAAAACGATTACCGAGTCACCTACCTCTCCCCCGGACTTATAGGTAGCGTCAGTGCCGATGCGGTACATGAAGCGATCTGTCAAGAGACCCAACTCATCGCTATTATGGCCGTCAACAATGAAACGGGAGTAAAATCCGATATCGCCGGAATCGCCGAAGTGGCAAAGCAACACAACGTTCCGTTATTTATCGACGGAGTGGCTCTCTTGGGAAAAGAACCTTTCACCATTCCTTCAGGCGTCTCTGCAATGACTTTTAGCGGACACAAGCTACATGCTCCCAAGGGAATCGGAATGACATTTATCCGTTCCAATTTTAAATTAGATCCTCTTTTAACCGGAGGAGAGCAAGAATTTGGAAAAAGGGGCGGAACTCAAAATGTACTGGGCATCATCGGTCTTGCAACAGCAGTAGAATTGCTTTCTACAGAACTTCCTGAGGCCTCTTTACGAATGCAATCTCTACGCAACCTATTCGAATCGCTACTAATGGAAAATCTCGATAGGATATCGATCAACGGCACTGGCCCCCGCATTGCCAATACGAGCAACTTAGCTTTCTCTGGTGTCGATGGAGAGGCATTACTGATCGCCCTCGATGCCGCAGGGGTCGCTGCTAGCCATGGTTCTGCATGCGCCTCAGGATCTACCGAACCTTCCCGTATTCTCTTAGAAATGGGATTGCCATTAGATCTAGTCCTTTCATCAATTCGTTTCTCTTTGAGCAGATTTACGACCGAAGAAGAGATTAGAACGGCCTCTACCATCATCATTGATGCGGTTCGCCGCATGCGCCACGTAAACAGATCGATACGCTAAAAGAGCAGCGGTAACGCTGAAGACCAACCGCAAAATAAAAAAGAAATTCCATGAAGAAACCGCTGCTAAAAAACCTCCTAAACAGGCAAATAGATCGCCTTTAAAGGAATAAAGCGAGTACAGCAGTAAGTATTGTGTCGCTGCATAGCGCCTGTCACACACTCGCCACAAAAAAGCAATAAAAACAACCATTGCCATCCCACTGGTCAGATGCTCAATAAACACTGTCGCATACAAACCGACTATAGAACCTCCAAAAAAAGCTAAAAAACAATCGCAAACTAAAGAGCAGGCATGCACTAATCCCATGATAACGACAGCAAAAAATAGATTTGCCCCTCTAAACATAACGCCACCAATGGCAGCACCCACAATCGTCGCGGCCATCCCCCACACTTTTGCAGCATTGGCCAAAGTGATTTTATCAAAACCCAAAGAAAGATAAAAAAGCCCCCCCATACTATTTACCAGCTGATCGCCCATCTTAAAGGTAAATATGAGAATTAAGATAGATATCCACAAAGGATTCTGAACAAACAAACGGCAAGGCTCAGTAATCAATTCGCGAAAAAAAACAAAAAGCGAGGAGGAGCTGGAAAAATTTTTGCGTTTCTCCTCAATCACTCCTTTGGATTTGTAAGGCTCAGGCCGAATTAGAATCAACAGGGCACCAAAAAAAAGGATTAAAGCCATTGCTCTTAACATCCATAACCAACCGCAAAAAACGGAGAGGTAGAGAGCCCCAGCCCCACCACAAAGCAATCCCAATCGATACCCCATTGTCACACAGGCAGAACCCATGCTATAATCGGTATCCTCCTGGCTTTCCAACTCATACGAGACTCCTACAACACAAAAACAGCCGGCGAATGTAGAAAGAAAAAACAAACCGACAACCAAAGAAGTAAGGGACTCAGCCGGAGCAGAACAACTCATTAAGATGAGAGAAAGTGACATGCCAATCAAAGAGATCAACATCCATGCTTTACGAGGCATAGAATGGAAAAAAAAGGGACAGTAGTAATCAATAAACGGACCCCATAAAATCTTCAAACTACACGGGATTCCCAAAAGAGCAAACAATCCAATAGCCTCTTTATCAAAACCTGATTCCATTAGCCAAATAGAAAGAACAGATCCCGTAATCGGAAGGGTCAAGGAATTGGCTAGGCCAATAAACAATAAAACCAAACGCAAAGGTACGAACATTTTTTTGTTTTCCAGAGCCATAATCAAAGGACAAAGGACCTTAAGAGGCGATTGAAGACCTTTAAGCCTAATCCCGTTATTACGCGAAGCGTTTGGAGTGAGAAAGTCCTCTTTCGCTTTGTCATTTAAGGTAAAGCGAAAGAGGACTTTCGCACTCCAAACGCTTCGCGTAGTAGAATATCGTTATCTAAAAAATCTTCTTTTCACTTTTGCAGTCGCCTCTTAAGGAAACCAAAGACCCTAAGGACAGTCTATATGTCCTTATGATAGCGGCAGCCGGGATTGAACCGACGACACATGGATTATGATTCCACCGCTCTACCAACTGAGCTATGCCGCCAAGAGAAGATAAAATAACAAAAAATAGCGGGGGAAGGATTCGAACCTCCGGCCTTTGGGTTATGAGCCCAACGAGCTAACCCCTGCTCCACCCCGCGTCACATTCTGTCATGAAAAAGAAGCATACCAGAACAGCTATTTCCTAACAAACATAAAAAACAACAATCATGAAAAAGTGAGCGTTTTTAACAAGTCAAGAGTGCGCTTTGTTGCCCCCTGAACGCTACTTGAAAGACGAAAACCACCATCACTAAGAACTTTATGCTTACTGTCATCTTTAAGTAAATCAATGACTGTTTCGGCGACATTTTCCAGAGAAACCTGCATTCCTGCTTGGTACTCTGTGATCAAATCGACAAAATCTGGCTGTCCATACATATGAGGACCAAAAATCACAGGGACACCATACCAACAAGGCTCCAGGATATTATGTCCTCCCACCTTCTCAGTATAGCTTCCGGCGACAATTGCCACATCTGCCAGCTGGTAACATTTGCGCAGCTGCCCCATCGCATCAACCAAAATGACCGACTCTCCTTGCTGATCACCTTTCTGGCTCAAGCGTCTAACCCCCATTTTCCCTTTTTGCAAGAGAGCAGCGACCTCATTGAATCGCTCTGGATGACGAGGGACAAAAATGACTTTTAAATTGGGGAATTCGGCCCATACTTTTTCCATTTCGACCATCAATAAAGACTCTTCCGGATTGTGCGTAGAACCAATCACAACGACCGGATCAGACGGAAGGATGCCAAGCTCCATGCGCCACGCCTGCAGCTCCTGATCAGATAACTTCGGGTAGTCCCCGTCAAGCTTGATATTACCTGTTACCTTGATTTTTTCTTCCGGGACACCGAGGGATTCAAAACGCTTACCATACAATTGGCTTTGCACGCAGAATAAATCAATAGGAGAAAAAAGGGATTCCGCCACAAATGGGAATTTCAAAAAGCGCTTAAAAGAACGGGAAGAAACCTTGCCATTAACGAGTGCTATCTTTGCCCCACATTCTTTGGAGGCCGAAAGGAAATTATACCAGAAATCAGACTCACATAAAACGACAAGATTAGGGGCCGTGCGCCTGATAATCGGCCTAATGACCCATCCAAAATCGAGGGGTAAGTAAACGTGATGATCAGCATCGACAGTGCGGCAAGCTTCCACATGCCCCGTCTCTGTCGTCGTTGAAAAAACGATAATCGGATTTCCAAGTTCTCGTCTTAAAGACTTTACAAGAGGGGTAATCGCCTTCGTTTCACCCAAAGAAACAGCGTGAATCCAAACGAGAGTTCGCTCCCCCTTCTGAATGATGGGGAAGCGACTGCCAAAGCGATTTAAAAAACTATTCCGGTACTTATGTTTGACGACAACCTGATAGAGATATTTGGGCAGCATCAGCAGCCCAAATATCACCAAAACAATCTCGTAGAGCCCTCTAAACAGCATATAACCTTAAAAAATTAATTCACCTGATATGTCACAACACGCCATACGCCATCATCATAAAACAGCGTCACGAGCTCATAAGCATTCGGTCTATTTGAAAATACAGTTTTATAAAACATCACCATGTAATCGCCAGCAGGAAGTCCTTTTGGATCTTTTGCTGTGCGTTCATCAGCAACTTCACGTGAAGTTACTGTACCAAATGGCTCTCTAACATGTAGCATCACCTGATTCCATGTGTCTAAATCTAAAGTATTTTTCATTAGATTAGATGATTGATCCCAAGCTTCCTTGTACTGCTTTTTGTCAATAAGAGCGAGCCACGCCTTTGTCACGGACTCTGCAGCACGAATCGCTGCTGCCTCCTCTTTAGATTCTTCTTTTGGAGCAGGAGAATCTTTTGAAGCAGAGGAATCTGTTGGAGCATTAGCAAAAGTGATCATTGGAAAAAGACTAAATATCAAAGTCGCTAAAAAAGCGGTAAAAAATAAAGTTTGCATGAAAAAGATCTCCTTGTATGTAATTTATAAGACATCCATCTATCTACTATCTATAGCCTATTCTTACATATTCTTCATCTTTTTTACCAAACTTTCTACAAAAAAAAGCTTGTAAGAGATCATTTTATGACCTAGGAGGCTCAATCCTAAGAAGTTGCGGTTGGTGTGCCGGAGGTTGCAGTTGACTTGCTCGAGTTGGTCTACTCATGAGCCCCACCCGATTAGTCCATCTCGTGCCTGCTGTTGTTGATTGACCAACCGAAAATGGTGGGGCATCACCGTATAAATCAGGAGAAGACTGAGAAATCGGAGCGCCTTCGAGAAACAGCCTAGGTTTTTTACTGTCGGAGGAACCACGATATGCACCATGGTCTTCTACATCAAGATCGGATCCATAACCGCTGGGATCGGCACGGAAAACAGTTTCCTTAGAAAAAATAGGCTCTTCTTCCTGAATTGCCTCAAGAGGCTTTCGCATTTCGAACGCGATACCCATTAACTCTGACGCATATCGTTTGATTTCTGAGAGTTGAATTACTAAGTCACTAAATCTCTTTTGAGCCATGATCCATTCATAAAAAGAGATAATCCACTTATCAAAATCTCCAGCCTCATATGTAATATTAAATTCTAAAATATATTGTTCATGCCAATCAGTAAATGCAAATTCTTTATAACGATATTTTGGAAGTTTCAATTGTTCCATCTCCTTTTCAAGCGACCTCTTTTTTGACAATTGCCACAACTGAAAATGTTCCTCATCAAAGAACCGAATCTCATGCTCTGAGAGATATTCTCTAAAAAATATCATTATATTCTGCTTCTTATCATAATCTTCTTGATCAGACTCCACTTCAACAGTGCGATCTCTTGAATCAACTTCTTTAACTTCACCATCCATGGATGTGGATTCGCCTTTGGATGCAGCATTCGATGAAACCGGAGGCTCATCAACGGGAATACTTTCTGCCACCTGAGCCGAAGGAACATCAATTGCATTCGCAGCCGTTATGAAAAGAGGCTGAACTTTTCTGCCACTAATAGCAGATCCCCCGTGCTCTGAGGAAGCTTCTGTCCAAGCAAAAGCCCCTATAGCCAATGGCTCTACTTTTTGTGGAATTGGCTGTGAGATGTCTTCTGGTTTGAAGACACGACTTCCAGACGTAATAAGATTGGGTATCGGCGCTTCATCTTCAGACTCATCTACCCGATAGGTTGTCGACCTTGCCAATTCTTCAGAATCATCGTCTGAGTCATCATCGTTTAGAAAAGCCTCGTCTATTTCCCAATCGTTCTCATCGAAAGGAGCGAATTCATGCATTGGAGCAGGCTTGGCCGTTTCTGTCTTTGTTTTTTGGGGAACAGCCGAACCCGCTGGTCCTTTATCTGAATGCGATTCCTTCGCTTTTGCAGTTCCTCGTGCATCTTGCTTTGGAGTTGACTGAACTAGAACAGGAGACTCATCAGGTGTTGTTGTTGAAATCAACAATTGGTCGGCCGCAACGGGTAATTTAGGTGTATCTACACAAGAATTCAATGGTGAGTCAAGCTCTAATGCTAATGAATGTTCCTCTATCAACAACGGAGTTTGCACATAAGTAATAGAGGGTTTTCTTTCAACAGTAAAAGCAGGCAAAGGCTCATTTGTCAAGATGGTAGGCTGTTCATTTGAAGAAACGATTTTCTTCAATTCACTAATCTTAGAAGCTAAAAGAGCTAACTCTTCACCCGTGGTTATGATACGCTGTTTGGATCTAAGAGCGTGAACTTGATCGTAAACAAATTGTAATTTTTCGCAGATCGAACGCATCTGATCCAAACTGTTTATATCGATATCGGACTTAAGCAATCGGGCAAAAAATTTAATGTGGTCATTAAACTGTTCGACTCGAGAATCACCACACCACTTACCATCGGTTATCCAAGCGAGCACAACTTCAATGATGTGTTTAACTCTATTCGACAAAGAAGATTCAACTTCTGCTTCCAAAAGGAGAATTCCACCTCGAACTGCCATATTTTGAAACGGAATTAAATCTCTATCTTGATTAAACAGGACTATGCTGCTTTCACCAGAAGGAGAATTTAGCAAGGAAGCTGCAGAAGGCATATAATGACCCATATTAAAATTAGTAACACTAGCATACAATAAAAAAACTATAAAGTCAATTAAAAACACATTTATTCCACAATGTCAAGTGCAATTAAAAGCATAGTTTGATAAAACACATAACAATGCTACGCGAAGCGTTTGGAAAGTCCTCTTTCGCTTTGCCTTAAACAACAAAGCGAAAGAGGACTTTCGCAAAACGCTTCGCGTAGCAACTGAGGAATGTTGCAATGTGGTCTATCCATAATGTCCATTTAAATACATTTTTTATAAGATTTTTATTGATCTTATTTTCCTTTTCAAGTAAATTGAGCGCATTACTTAAAGATTTGGAGATTTATGGCTAAACTTATTTTCGACCACAATGGAGAAGAAAGAGAACTTCCAGATAATTCACCTATTATCGAGGTATGCGAAGAAGCGGGCGTTCCATTCGCCTGCACCGAAGGAGTTTGCGGAACATGCGTGATAGAAATTAAAGAAGGGAAGGAAAACCTTTCTGATCCCACCCCAGAAGAGGAAGATTTCTTAGGGGAAGGAACCCGCGATGAAAGACTTGCGTGTCAATGTAAAATCAAATGTGGTACAATCCGAATTTCTTTTTAACAACATTTAAGGAATCCAATTTTTATGATAGAAAACAAACAAACAACAAAAAAGATTCATCGTCAAATGACGATCGAAGAAATTCTTTCGCTTTTCCCCTACAAGGCTCAACGTCTTTCGCAAGAAATCACCAATGCAGGTCTCCATTGCGTCGGCTGCCATGCCGCTACTTGGGAAACTCTTGAAGCGGGAATGTACAGCCACGGAATGAATGATGAAGCTATCGATCGCCTCGTCTCACGCCTCAACGCCCTTTTGGAAGAGGAAATCGATGCTTCTACTATCACGATTACTAAACGCGCTGCGGAAAAATACCGCGAAATCCTCGCCGAAGAAGGCAAGCAGGGATGGGGCCTTCGCTTTGCAGAACGCATGGCTGGTTGCAACGGCTTTGAATATTCTTTAGATTACTCTGAAAAAGCACTTCCCGATGATTCAGTGTTCGAAAGCATGGGGATTGAAGTTCATATCACAAAAAATATGGTCAGCCGTCTCCTCGGCTCAGAAATCGATTTTGTCGACGGCCTCAAGGGCTCAGGATTTAAAATAAGCAATCCAAATGTAAAATCAGCTTGCGGTTGCGGAACTTCCCACGGTTACTAAAAAAATATTATAAGGAGAATTGTTATGGCAAGTGCACCAACCAGCACAACTTACCAAGGTCCAAATACTTTCACAGGTTCTACTAGCAGCAGCTACAGTAGTGCTAATCCGGCCCAACCAGGCATAGATAATCAAGCTGCTCAGAACGCAGCGAGAAGTATCATCGCAAACGGTCAAGCGCTTGCAGAACAGATAGATCCAACACCACGATCTTCAGGATCTAGCGGTAGTTGCTGTTCTCATCCCACTATCATCCACGGGTACGGATCCCCTTGGTGGTATTCTCCGTGGTACCAACCTGTTTATATATTCCCAGACAACTCAAGACGCCAAGATAATAGTGGTGAAAGAGCGCTTGTTGGCATTATCATGACGCTTATCATTGGGTTTGGTTCATTGGCTCTTGGAGCTGCTGTTTCACGTCTTATGGATGCTAGAAATGAATTATACAATGCGCTCTCCAATCGAGATCAACTGGATCGCAGCGATTTTGCAATAAGCAGCCGTCAATATCAACAACTTACTTTAGCCAAGGAAGTTGCTGATATAGAAACATCGATTTGCAACCGTATTGCCAATTCAGCTCTTATTGATGTCGTATTGCGCGCTGGCTTAGTTGTTTCTGCTGTTTTTGGATTGATCAGCGCTTTTGCGTTTATCCACCCTGCCTATATGTCGATTGCACTCATCACTGGAATCGCTTTTGGCGCTATCATGCTCTTCAAAGCTGGGCTTGAAAACACAGAACACCGTAACGTTGCCGACACACGTCATATGCGCGATGCGATTGGACGTTATAACGCTTTAAACGTCTAATATGTTTCTAAAAAGCAGCCGACGTTTCTCTTCGGCTGCTTTTAAATTCAATAACAAAGAATTTTCAAGCGCATCCTGAACTTCTGCATGATAAGCGCTATATTCTGGATGTACCCCACATAGGGTCGCCTGACCATCCCCAACGATACATTTTACAATAGCTGCAGGATGTCCCTCTATATCGGCATAACGAGCAATAACGGAAACTGAAGAGTATTCTTCAACCGATTTAAAAAGACAACCACCGTTGTAATACGCTGACACTTCCGATTGAGATAGAGCCATTCCCGCTGTGATTTTTCCGAGGAGGTTCGGGAAGTTTTCGAATGAGTTTACCCCACCCCTCCGAAAAGCATATTTACTTACATATACTTGAGGAGGGATGGCGGTACAATCATCGAAAAACTCCCGAAGATCCTCGAAAGGGCAGAGCGGGAATGGCTCAGATAACGAAAGAGTAGCCATCTGGGCCCCCCGCAGACTATAATAGCAAAATTTTCCAGGACCATAAGCAGGCCCAGAAGCAACGCCAGGAAAAAATTGCAACTCGCGACGTCCAGTAACTTCTAAAGGATGACCCAATTCAAATTCAACAACAGCACTTCCGTAATATCCTCCGGCACAAATCCCCAAAAACTTACCACCTTCTAGAACGAAATTGCGAATAGAATCATTAGGTCTGCCCCGCAAAGCATGGTGATAAGGGATATCTCGTCCTCCTGGGAAGATTAATAGCTCAGTCTCTTTATGCCATTGATCATTGGAAAAAATAGATTTATCGACACATGAAATCAAATATTTTTGATCATATTTCTCCTGTTGGAGAGAAAATATCAGGGAACTCACAGATTGGGGACAAACTCCCGCCCCCTTATAGATGAGTATTTTTTTCATTGTACTTTAGGTATGTCACAACCGCTATTGCTTTAAGAACTTCACCAATGATGAAAGGTGCTACGCCAAGCAGAAAAGCTCCTTGGGCCCCTACAAAATGAGAAAGCCACATAGCACCAAGAGCCAATTGAATTGCGCAAGAAGATAATAAAAAGCAAAGTGTTTTTGTTGTAGAAAAAATCTTTGCTCTTTCGACACACCAGCCTAAAAAGTACACTTGAAGAAGAAATCCAACCAAATAACCACCCGTTGGGCCGATGAAATCGATAAAACCCATGCTGCCTCCACTAAAGACAGGCAACCCCATTCCACCTTCGATCAAATAAGCCAACACACTCAACAGTCCCTTTCGACTTCCCATGGTCGCTCCAATGAGCATAACGGCAAATGTCTGGCCAGATAAAGGAACCGGAGTGAAATAAAGAGGAATGCTGATCTGCGCACAGATCGCAATGAAAAGGGAGGCTCCTAAAACCTGCAAGGCCGAATAAAAAGCATTTCTCAGCCCTTCTTTAGAAACTAAAGTCATAGGTGCTTGACAAAGTTGATTGCTAATCATAAAAAACACTCCAAAGGTTATGCCCCGCAGTATAACACAAAATCGTTCAATAAACAACCAGTTTCTCTCTGCAATAATAAGTTGACGTTAAATTATTTTTGGTATACAATTCTGCCTTTAATAATTATTATTAGGGAAATAAAATGCATGCAATAGAAATCCATGAATTTAAAACGGATATAACATCCCAACAAAAATTCATTCCGGAGGCAGCTCACCTACATTTTCAGGGTAGCTGTCAATGTAGGCGTAAATTTATCATTGCCACTGAATCGGTCCCTATCATTGGGACAATTGTCAGAAAAGTTGCGCAGTTTGTCATATTCATTTATCATATCTTTTTCCCTGAAAAGCCCGAATCCTCAGAAAATATGTTTTTCCCCAAGAACTCTGACCCCATAGCAAAAATGTGGAAAAACACATATAAAGCAATACAAGAACACCGAGAAGCAGATAATGACAACGGAGCCTATGCCACAATTGAAGAGGCTTTTCCTTCACTTTCATCCCTTAAAACCCCCATCCCACATGAGCCACTTACTTATTCCTACCATTTTGCCGAGGCGCAGGGTATAAGACCAACGATGGAAGATGCCCATTTCCAAATTGAAATTGAACAAGGAATTCTCGCCGGAGTCTTTGATGGTCATGGAGGAGATGCCGTGGCTAAATATGCTAACACAGCCTTTTCAGAACGATTCTCTCAAAAACTACATCAAACAAATGGCAATGTACGAGAGGCATTCACAATTCTCCTCAACGAAATCCACGACGAAATAGCTCAAAGAAAAGAATGGGGTTATATCGGCTCCACAGCCGTCATATCATTCATAGACAAAACAACTCGACTCATCTATACCGCAACTCTCGGTGATAGCGAAGCGAATATCTATCGAGTCATCGATGGCAAGATGAAATCAATCCCCCTCTCATGCGTTCGAGATTGGAGCAGCGAAAAAGATGCTGCAAGGGCAGCAGAAGCACTCAACTCCCCTGATATTGCCATCAAATGGCCTCAAGAGAAAAAAAATGATGAGAAAATTAGATTTCCCCATCCCGACTACGGCATTAATGTCAGCAGAGCGCTAGGAGATGTGAAATTAAGCTCATGGAATGAACGACCAGGAGTCATACACAAACCCAAAATCACAGTCAACATCGTACAGCCAGGAGACATTTTAATTCTTGCCTGCGATGGACTCAAAGATTACGTCCCAGAACAATCGATCATAGGAAACATAGAAACAAGCCTCAAAACGGGTAGAAACATCTCAAACGCTCTCGTCGAATCCGCAATTAATGATTTTGACAGCGGAGACAACGTCACCGTCATCTCAATCCAATTTTATACTGCGCAATATAATCCTTGCTCAAATTCTGACTAGTTAAGTAGTATGTTGAAAATCTAATCTCAACAAAAGGCTTTACAATGCTACAAAAAACAGTCGAATCGCTATGGGAAGAAATTAAAACATATGAAGATATCCGCCTAGAAAGAACTGCTGATGGTGTCGCCAAAATCACAATCAACCGCCCTCATGTCCGCAATGCCTTTCGTCCTGAAACCGTCATCGAAATGCAAGATGCCTTTGACATATGCCGCAACGATCCCTCCATCGGTGTTGTCATCCTCACCGGAGAAGGAAAAGAAGCTTTCTGCTCCGGTGGCGACCAAAAAATCCGGGGCGACGAAGGGTATATTGGACAAGATGGAGTCCCCCGCCTCAATGTCCTCGACCTGCAAAAGCAAATCCGCTCTCTACCAAAACCTGTCATTGCGATGGTTGCCGGTTATGCAATAGGAGGAGGGCATGTTCTTCATATTGTGTGCGACCTCACAATTGCTGCCAATAATGCTCGATTTGGACAGGTTGGACCAAAAGTAGGTTCCTTTGATGGAGGTTTAGGGAGTAGTTATCTAGCGCGCATCGTCGGACAAAAAAAAGCGCGCGAAATTTGGTTTTTATGCCGCCAATACAATGCTCAAGAAGCATTAGACATGGGATTGATCAACTGCGTCGTCCCTCTTGAAAATCTCGAAGAAGAAACTCTGAAATGGTGCCGCGAGATCCTCTCCCATTCACCACTTGCATTGCGCTGCCTAAAAACAGCCCTCAATGCAGACTGCGATGGACAAGTAGGCCTTTTGGACCTAGCAGGAAACGCAACGATGCTTTACTACATGACAGAAGAGGCTCAAGAGGGACGCCAAGCGTTTCTTGAAAAACGGAAACCAAACTTTCAACAATTTGCCCGTCTTCCATAAGGATGTTAAAGCAGATGCCCACATCAACAACGATTTCAAAGCCACAGGCATGGGCGATGGCAGCACGTCTACGCACCCTGCCTATCCCCACAATTCAAATCATTACAAGCATGACATTGGCTGCAAAGTTTTCCCTTCATATGAGCTGGACTATAGCCCTAGGAGCCTGGTTGGTCGCCTGTTTGATCACTGTCGGAATGAACCTCATCAATGATGTGATCGATTTTGAAAAGGGAGGAGACCCTCTCAACCGACCAGGGCAGCTTAAAATGATTCCTGCCGGAATTTTAACGAAATCGTCAGTCCTTGCCGTAGGGATCTTGTGTTTTACAATTGCATGCACGGTGCCTTTGCTCCTGCCTGTAGGCTGGCCGATCTGTCTTCTTACTCTTTTCTGTGTCCTTTGTGGCTACTACTACACAGGAGGCCCCTTCCCCATTTCTTATTTAGGACTCAGCGAACTATTTATTTTTATCTTCTACGGATGGGTGTGTCTCATCGTCCCATTCTATGTGCAAACAGGATTCGTCAATGCCGAAATAATGCTTGCGGCCTCGCAGATGGGACTACTCGCCATTCTACCAAATGCTCTCAACAACTTCCGCGATATCGACACCGATGCTGCCGTCGGCAAAAAGACGCTGGCCGTCCGCTTTGGAAAGACTTTTGCAAAATGGGAAATCACTCTACTCACATTCTTGCCTTTTGCAATGAATGTGTGCTGGTCTCTATTTCATTTTACCGTTGCCCTCTACCTGCCTTTTATTGTCCTACCGATCGCCATTCTCTTTATTAGAGGGATCTGGACCTCAAAGACGGTAGACCATTACTTCAAACATAGCGTGCTTATCTTATTCCTCTTTGGACTAGCGCTTAGCCTCTCTTTTTAATTGACTTTATAAAAACTATCAACTACAATGGCCTTAAAATAAAACATACTACTGAGGAATGACTGTGTTTATTCAGGATGTTTGTAAAGCTCTTAATGATGCCGAAATCCCTTATGCTATCGTGGGAGGATACGCTGTTGCTTTACATGGAGCTGTGCGTGGAACAATAGATGTTGATATTGCTATCAACTGGTCTTTAGAAACTCTTAAAATAGTCGAAAAAACTCTAAAAAAACTAGGCTTAGTATCCCTACTCCCAATCGATGCAACGGATCTATTCTCACATAAAAATGAATACATTCAAGAACGGAATTTAATCGCCTGGAATTTTTACGACCCAAAAAATCCGGTTAATCAAGTCGACATCATCATTACCTATGACCTCAAAAACGCACATACAGAACTCATCACCACTGCTTTTGGCAAAATTAATGTCCTATCACGACAAGATCTAATCGCCATGAAAAAGGCTTCAGGGCGCCCTCAAGATTTGGAAGATGTTAAAGCGTTGGAAAGTCTATGAAAAAAACGATTCAATACTTCACACCCGAATATCTAGCTCAATGCTCTAAGCTGACCACAGATCAAATTATCAGTTTTCTTGAAAACTATCGCAGCTTAATCGGGTCTGTCCACAATGTCCATGATGTCCACAGTGTCCACAATGTCCATTTTAAACCAAGAACAAATGGACATTGTGGACATCATGGACATTGTGGACATCATGGACATTGTGGACATCATGGACATTGTGGACATCATGGACATTGTGGACATCATGGACAAACAACAATGGACAAATAACCATTATACTCAAAACAGTCCTTTAGATGGTTCTTTAAAAACTATTGATGCCCCCTCTCATAGAACGATGCATCGTTCTAAAAGAAGCACTACCAACCCCTCCCCCTCTGACGCTAGGGGATCCTCGTTCCGAATGGGTTCTCTGAACAAGACCGCCTCGTCCTGGTGAAAAGGTTACTCTTCGAGAACCACGCCCTCGTGCAGAGGAGCTGCCAGGTCCAGACTCATGATCGCTTCTATCGCTTTCATTATCACTTCTTTCGCTTCTATCACTGAGTTCAGGATCACTTAAAGCAGCGCTAAAGGCTAAAGTTGGTTTGCGTGGGACGCGCGCACACACATCACTTTCACAAACCCTATTATGACGAGCTTCGATAGACTGATTTACAAACTGTTCACTCTTATGAAACAAGGCCATTAACACCACACCAGCCACCGTTAACATGAAACTGGTTTTTGGCTCTAGTATATAAAAATCATTCTCCATTTTATTTAAAGATGAATAAGAATCTATTATAAAGACAGCAGCAGTAGCACCAGTCAATACCCCACAACCTTTTTTTGCATAATTTGCCGCTCGAGAACAACCATACAAGGTTGTGTCAATCACACACGCTTTAGCTCTTGATAAACACTGCATAAAGAACTCCTTTTAATTATTAAAATTTAAATATTCTTAACTTCATTTTTACTAGTCATTTTTAATACGATGAGGATTATTACCCCCCGTCGTTATCCGACGCACTCTTTCAGAAGGAACGCTGGGTCGAGTGCCACTATTACTTGGTTGATAGGGATCAGAGACATCATCCACATCCTCATCAGGGTCAGGGATGCCCAAGAGTGAAGCAAAACTCTCATCACCCTCCCCATTTCCAATGGCACCACCATGAGATGATTGGCCCTGTTGAGGCGAAGAACTTCCGCCTGCTGTTTTATGGCTGTCAGGATCGGATTTCTGTTTTACATCCTCGCGAGCCTTGATGGTTCGATTCACACATCTCTGCATTCCCCAAAAAAGAACGCCACTAGCCGTAAAAAGAACAACTGCTGTACCGATGTTAAATGATTGTTCATCATTTATTTTGTACAATCCATGTTCCATTTGCAATGATTTAAAAGCAGCATCGACAACAGCGACCGTAGTAAGGAACGTGGCCATTGCTGCGGAAACCGTTAACCCAGCAACTGCCAAGCAACAACCTCCAAATAAAGCTGTATCAATTACGGAGTCTTTGACTTTCGATAAATAATAGTCCATAAAAAAACCTTTTTTAATTATTAACCTAATTGTAAAATCCCATTTTACCATATCTATTGTTAAATTTCAACAGATAACTTTAACATTAACTTGACAGTGTACTAGATAAAAGCCTCAAGTTTCTTTGATTAGGCCCCTCAATTCGGGCGTCGGAGTGAAATTCAGTCCAGGGCTGCTCTCGTTTACACTAATACCAGGAGCTATGAGCAAACCAGAAAGATCCATCTGAGGCTGTTGAGGTGCAGAACTTCTAGCTATTCCCTGATCGCTAGCATCGGGAACCCATTCAGCCTTATGGCTTGCAGCATCGCGCGCCTTGATGGAATTGTTTAAATGTCCCCGAATTGCATCAAAACAAAAACAACAACAACCAAAAAAACCACCTAATAGAACGATGTTTTCGTTTTTCGGCTCTATTTTATAAAATTTATTTTCCATTTGCAACAATTTGAAGGAAGTGTCGACAGCGTGGAGCAGGATAGAAAACACAACAGGGATTAGAGAAACTCTTACTCCAACATCTGCTACCTTATAACAATTAAATAAAGTGGTATCAATCATATACTCTTTAGCTCTTGATAAACGCTGCATAAAAAATCCTTTTAAGACTCTGCCCTAGCAGAAAGAGTATTGCATAAAAGCCTCAAGTTTCTTTGATTATGCCCGCCAATTTGGTTTAAAAACATCGGGTTGGAATTCAGTCCAGAGCAGCCCTCACTTGCACTAATACCAGGAGCTGTAAGGTAAGTTGAAAAATTAATCTGGGGCTGTTGAGGTGCAGGACTTTCATTTTGCTTGTCCTCATTGCCCCACGGGAACTGCTCTTCCATATCTGCATTAAAGTAGTCTATACAAAATTGACGAACTTCTAAAGTCATCAGAATTACAGCACAAGCAACAAAAGAAGTCATAGAAATCGTCTTTAATAAATAGATATTAGCCTCATTTTCTGGTTCTATTTTATAAAATTTATTTTCTATTCCCAGTGATTCAAAAGAAGAATTAAAACCAATAAGCCCCATGGAAAACAGAAATGAACTTCCAGAAAAGAGTATAGCAGCACCTGCTGCCAGGGAGCAACCATACAGAGTTGTATTAATTACGTACTCTTTAGTTCTTGATAAACACTTCATAAAAAAAACTCTCTTTTTAATTATTAATTTAATTCAAAAATGGTCATTCTACCATATTTGTTATTAATTTTTCAATAGATAATTTGATTCAGGTTATATTTAAACGGGCCCAGGATTAACGCGAGTTTTGGATAACCAGCACTGAGGTCAGGCTTGGTATTCTGGTATTCTGGGGG